>JAFSKK010000068.1 GCA_017448965.1 Bacteroidaceae bacterium
ATCCGCGACATCGTGGGCGGACGCTCCGGCAGTTACGAGAAGGTGCTGCGCGAGGCCAAGGACACGTCGATGAAGGAGATGATGGATCGCGCCCAGGCCATGGGAGCCAACGCCATCGTCGGCATCGACATCGACTACGAGACCATCGGCGAGACTAATTCCATGCTGATGGTAGCCACCAGCGGAACGGCAGTAGTCATCTGATCAAGCTTTACAACATCAAAGCCCGACCTGCAATCTGCAAGCCGGGCTCTTGGTGATATATATGGAATGGCAAATTATGCCACTGAGTGCCTGATATGGCGGGCTGACGTTACCTTGGCATCATAGATGACAGTCAGTTCACGGGTATGGGGATTCCACTTGGTGTCCATCACGCCCTTCATGTGCTCTGCCTTGGCCACTATTTTACGATGGGAATCGTGGCGGCTTACCCTGAAGGTGCAGGTCTTCACGTCAGGACGATAAGCATGCTTGTTAGCATCAAAGTGAGAGGTTCTTTTGTCCACCTTGTCGAAGTGCGAAACCTTTTTGTCGTTAGTCACTACCACATCAGTTGTCTTCTTGTCGTAATTAGTATGCTTCTTATTACCTGCCATAGCTGGCATTGTTGTGATTGCCATCATCATGGCTGCGATCACCTTATTCATTGTCTTCATATTCTTGTCTCCTATTCTTTAAATGGTTCGACATTTGTTTCTTAATCACAGTGCAAAGTACGGCATTTTTCATGAGCTTTCAAAAGGAATTATCCTAAAGTGACGAGGTGCTTTCCCCATTCTTGCATAGGGAAATGCCCCAGACAAGACTTTTATGGTCTCGCCTGAGGCATTCACGTATCAGCGAACAAAGAACAAGTCGTATTCTACCTGCCGTCGGAACTTGATAGACGGAATTGGTTTGCCGTGCCAGCGGCAGAAGGCGATGTAGTCGTTGTAGATGTTTCTGTCACCTCGTTCTATCTTTCGGAGTAGGCGGCTCTTCGGACGTTTCGATGTTCCGAGGATGGCGTATGGGCCAACATTGTAGGCCAGTACCGAGAGCAACAGCGCATCCTTGCCATAGTTGCGGAAGAGGTAGAGGTTGCGCATCAGGTCGAGACGCAGTAGCAAGTCGCCTTGTTGCTTTGTCAAGGTTCGAGCTGAGTACCTTTCGCCCTTCTGAACTTGATGACCGTAGCCTACATAGGTTTTCATGTTGTGCCAGCCCTCGAAGTGCTTGATACAGGCGACGGCCATTTCAAATTGCTTTTTTGTGTAGGGCAGGTTTCCTGCTGATGGCGTTGCCCTCGCATAGCCTACCGAGCAGAGGCATAGCAGGGATAGTAGTCTAATCCTCATTCTCATCTTTCTTTGTCTCGTTGTTGAAATTGAACGTCAGAGTCTGACTGTTGCCGTTTGAATCCTCCACGACCACGATGAACTTGTGGGCATCAGTACTGGCCGAAGTGTAGTAGAGTCGGAAGGTCTCGTTCTCCAACAGGTAACGATCGTTGGGCTGGAGGAGAGTGCCGTTCTCCATACGTAGAGAACCTGTACCGTCGTAGAGAAACCAACGGATGGTATAGATCGTGTTCTTGTAGTCACCCTCCTTGTTCAAATGGCAGCGAATTTCTACCGTCTGACCTCGCAGCACCTTCGTAGGCACGGGCATCACCTCCACCTCAAAGGGATAGTTCGTCTGAATATCCAGATCATCTTCACATGAGGTAAAACCTACCAGTGCAGCCATCATAGTGGCACACATCATCACTTTCTTCAATAGCTTCTTCATAATTTCAATGTCGTTTTATTGGTTTGTTGCTTGTTGTTCGTTATTTGTTGTTGCAGGAACTCGTTCACATCCTTGCTGGGACGGAACACTGCCGAGAAGTCCTTTACCTTGTCACCATATCGTCTGTAGAGTGCCTGCAGGCAGAGTTTACCCGCTTCGTCATTGTCGAGCCAGCACTTGATGAGGTCGTAGCCGTCCAGATGTTTGTATGCCTTTTCCCTGTTGGCTACTGAGTTCAGTACCAGATTATCCTCCGTTCTCCAGTAGCCGAGCGTCAGTCCCGAAAGGAAATCCACAAATCCCTCATAGACATTCACCGTAGTTGAGCCATTCCTTATAAGTGACACAGCCTTTGGCGGAATACTGCCCTTGAAGAACTTGTTGCGTATCTCATAACCGCCATCCTCATTAGGGAAGCCTACGGCAAAATACTGCTTACCGTGCAAGCAATAGTGAAGCTCTACACAGTTGGCAGTGGCAATATCTGAAGGAATGCCTCTTTCTCGAAGATAATTTAGCAATGCGGGATGGCTCAATGGCTTAACCTCTACATCGGTAAACTGAGGCTCCACAGGTACAGAATCAAACTTGGGTGGCTTTGAGCAATCAAGGGGATTGTTCGTCACCTCACCTATATAACGTGCCTGTGCCATGAAGTCGTTGGAGTTAATCATCAGCCCGCCAAGCGTGAAGATGTCACCACCCATCCCTGTTCCGAAGTCATTCCAGATATTCTTCTCTGTGTTCACGCAGAATGATGGTGTCCTGTCAGAGCGATAAGGCGCATGATACCATACTTCACAGCCTCGTTTCTTCGTTGACTTCAGCCCTATCTTGTGCAGGAAGTCAGTCACAGGCATATCTCTGATTTCTTCAATACTCATCGCTTATGTCAGTTGATAATGAGTTTAAACCCTATGCCATACTGCGTATGGAAGTGTCCTGTATCATTGCCCCAAAGACAGCGTTCACGCACATTTCCCGTCAGTGCCAGGCGGTCAGAAAGGTACACCTCGATGTTCAGCGTCAATGCACCGCCATAGAGAAAGGAATCCTTGTCCGTCAATCGCGCACCGTCATCCAACAGTGTCTCGCCCCAATTCACACTCTCATAGCCAGCTAGCACCGATGCACCACCATAGACAAACATTGTCTTACTGCCATCCGTGAACAGCTTCTTGTAGTAGCCGCCCTCTGCCGTGAACTGGGCGACAGGAATGGTCGTGTCTGCATAGCCGTAGTCACGCTGCAGGTATTCACCACCAAACACCCACTTGCTGCCGTTCTTCGTATAGGTCGATAGAGAGACACTGCCACAAAATGCTGCATCCAGCGGCTTGCCGTCTACAAAACTGCCGCTCAACTCAATGCCCTGCATCTTGGGCAGACAACGCTGTGCGGAGGCTTGCCCCATAGTCAGGGCAAGCACTCCAATCATCAATAGTTTCTTCATTTGTTCCTTTTTTGTTCCGTTTGTAGTCCTACTTCACTTTCAATTCCGAAATCAACTTCGCACGTACCAGGTCCGAGTTCTCAATCACGAACTGCTGGTGACGCCCACCGTTTTTCTCTGCCAGTTCCACCACCAGACACTTGTCATCAGGCAGCGTGAACTTATCCATTGTCCACACCGTGCGCTCCGCGCTGTTGCCGTCGATGTTCAGCACGAAGTTCTGTGTGCGCAAGGGCTGGATGACCTGCTCCTGAATGGCCGTGCGCTTCACCACCTTCTTGTCCACAATTTTCCAGACGATGTAGTCCACGTCAAACGGCACGTTGCTGGAGTTCTTGATCTCCGTGTGGAAGTACAGAAGACCGTTGTGCGTATAGATGCCCTTCAGCAGGAAGCGGATGCCGAAGCCCTTGCTACCGATGTGCTTGACGATGCGCTCGTTCTGCTTCCAGATGCTCTTCATTACCAGCCGCACCAGCACGGGACTCTCCGAACCGAGTTCCTTCAGGTAGATGTCCATCGAATTGTTCGGCCTGTTCACCGCTGAGCCGTCATGAATAAAGTCCTTCATCTCAATGTTCAGCATGTCTGGCTCCTTGGCGTACTTGACATTAAACGCATAGAAACTTCCGTCTTCCGTGATGACGCTCATGTTCGTCTCGCCCTTGAACCATCGCTTCGTGGCTTTTACACGGATAACATTCTCCGCACCGTCGGCCTTACCCGCCATGATGTTGGAAGAGCCTAAATCCACATAGGTCACTGCCGACGGGAATATCAGGTGTACCGTCTTGTCGAAGGTCACCTGCAATCCGTGAGGTGGAATCATTCGGTCATAAGTGATACTGCGCGTCAGACCCTGAAAGAGATCACCGTCTTTGGGCAACTCTGCGTTCTGTGCGTTTACTGCGCCTGTACCCATTAGCAGGGCACAGGTCATCATCATTACTTTCTTCATTCTCATAATCGTTTCTGTTTCTTTTCGTCGTTAATTGGTTATACACTTAGTTTTCCTTCTGGTAGAGCAGCACCTGATACCCTGCCTTCAGATGCACCTTTACCGTTCTCATCTTTTTGGCTACATACTGGCTTGTTCCCTGTATCAGCCCCTTGCCGATGTCCGAGGCAAGTTGAGCCTTGGCATCCGAAGATATATTGATGCTGCTTCCCATCGACCCGCCCATGTTGGCGGC
>JAFSKK010000055.1 GCA_017448965.1 Bacteroidaceae bacterium
AAAGGAGTTATAGGAGTTAAAGCCTATACTCTGTCAACTGTGGAGAGGAGTTTTCACGCCAGCATTACATTCGGCTTTAACTCCTCTAACTCCTTTAACTTCTTTAACTCCAAGAAAGTGGAGCTTGCGAAACTTAAGTTATTTATATAAGAGATAATGATTAACTATAGCAAATGGGCATTGAACAACAGCCGACTGGTCTATTTTATGGTGGTTGTGCTGGTGATTGGCGGTATGCTGGCCTATGCTTCGATGTCGAAATTGGAAGACCCTGCCATCAAGGTGAAGCAGGCCATGGTGGTGACCACCTATCCAGGTGCGTCGGCTCATCAGGTGGAACTCGAGGTGACTGATCCGCTGGAGAAGAGCATCCGCGAGATGTCCACCATCAACAATATTCAGTCGTCGAGTTATGCTGACCTCAGTCTCATCACCGTGGAGTTGCTGACCACTGTGCCCGACAAGGATGTGGAGCAGCAGTGGGATGCGCTTCGTCGGAAAGTGGCCAACGCGCAGAGCAAATTGCCTGCGGAGGCTTCGACATCGCAGGTGCGTGATGATTTTGGTGATGTGTATGGCATGTTCTATGCTTTGACAGGTGATGGGCATAGCGACAAGGAACTGAACGATTATGCGGAACTCATCAAACGGAGCGTCAACGAGATTGACGGTGTGAGCCGTGTGGAGATATATGGCAAACGCAATGAGTGCATCAACATTGAGTTGCGTGAGGACAAGATGGCCAATCTGGGTGTGATGCCGACGGAGGTGATTCAGACGCTGAACAATCAGAACAAGACAAACTATGCGGGTTACTACGACAATGGCGACCGACGCATCCGTGTGGCTGTGGGTGATCGTTTCAACAATGTGGATGACATAGCCAATATGATTGTGCAGGGACATGATGACGATCAGCTGCGCATCAAGGACATCGCAACGGTGGTGAAGACGTATGAGGCCACCACTCGCAATCAGATGTCCTATGATGGTGAGAGGGCATTGGGCATCAGTATTGCTTGTTCTTCCGACTACGATATCCTGAAAGTGGGTGCAAAAGTGGAGGAACGCATCGCCCAGGTGTCCACACGTTTTCCAGCAGGAGTGGAGTGCCAGAAGGTTTTCTTTCAGCCAGAACGTGTGAACAATGCCCTCAACACATTCCTGATTAACTTGGTGGAGTCGGTGCTCATTGTGGTGTTGCTGCTCATCTTCTTCATGGGGTGGAGGAGTGGTTATATCATCGGCACCAGTCTTGTGGTGATTGTGTTTGGCTCTTTCTTGGTGTTGCAGGGTTTTGACGGCACATTGCAACGTGTCTCTTTGGCCAGTTTCATCTTGGCGATGGGCATGTTGGTCGATAATGCCATCGTGATTGTGGATGGCATCTTGGTAGATCTCAAGCAAGGGAAACCTCGTGAGGAGGCTCTCACCTCGATTGGTGAGAAGACGGCCATGCCGTTGTTGGGTGCCACGCTGATAGCCATTTTGGCATTCTTGCCCATTTTCATGAGTCCAGACACGGCGGGTGTGTATGTGCGCGACCTCTTCATCGTCATCGCTGTCAGTTTGCTGTTGAGTTGGCTTTTGGCACTGGTGCATGTGCCAGTGATGTGCGACCGAATATTCAAGGAAATGAAGGAGAAGAAAGAGGACAAGGCGGATGGACTGTATGCGGGGAAGGCTTATGATGTGCTGGAGAAGGTGCTTGTTTTCGGATTGAAACATCGCAAGACCACTATTGTATGTGCTTTTGTCCTGTTGGGTCTTAGCGCGTTCTGCTACAAGTTTGTCAATCAGGCTTTCTTCCCCGACATGGAATATGACCAGCTCTACATGGAGTATAAACTGCCTGAGGGTTACAATTCCACACAGACAGCAAAGGACTTGCAGGAGATTCGCCAGTTGCTGATGAAACACGACTACATCACGCATGTGACGACATCGGTAGGTGGTACTCCTTCGCGCTACAATCTGGTACGTTCCATCGCCACGCCTTCGTTGGCTTATGGTGAATTGATTATTGACTTCGCGTCACCGTCTGCATTGGTGGAACATATCGATTCTTTGCAGAAGGAAATCAGTGCGCTCTATCCCGATGCCTATGTGAAGTTCAAGCGTTATAACCTGATGTTCAAGAAATATCCGATTGAGGCCTGTTTTAGTGGTCCTGATCCTGCCGTGCTGCATCAGTTGGTCGATTCTGCACGGGCCATTGTAGATGCATCAGACAAGGTCTATCTGGTCACTTCTGATTGGGAACCGTTGGTGCCTGTGCTTAGCATCGACTATGATCAGGCTTCGGCACGTAACAGTGCTTTGACACGCAGCGATGTGGCCATGTCCATGATGGCCTATACGGGTGGTGTGCCCATAGGCACTTTCTATAATGGCATCAATCCTGAACATATTTATGTGAAATGTACGGATGAGAATGGTGAAAATGTGGAGAATCTGGAAAATGCACGTGTGTTTGGGTTGATTCCGAATGTGGGTCAATTCTTCAACCGTTCGACAATACAGAAACTGATGACGGGTGCGGTGAAGCGTGAAGACATCATAGAGAATCTGATACAGACCACTCCTCTCAAGCAGGTGTCGCATGGCATTGACATCTTGTGGGAGGAACCTGTGGTGGTGCGCAGCAATGGGCAGCGATGTCAACGTTTGCAGTGTTCACCTTGTCCGGGTGTGGGCACCGAGGCGGCTCGTCAGGCGATTGCCGAAAAGATTGAGCAGATAAAATTGCCTGAAGGGTACACGTTGTCGTGGGAAGGGGAAAAGAAGGCTTCTGACCAGTCGATGAAGTACCTCTTCAACGGATTCCCCATTTGTATTGTCTTCATGATTCTTATCTTGGTGATGCTTTTCAAGGACTACAAGAAGCCTGCCATCATTTTCTGCTGCATCCCGTTGGTCATTATTGGAGTGATTCCTGTCGTGATGCTGACAGGCAAGCCTTTTGGATTCGTCGCTATTGTGGGTGTGCTTGGATTGATAGGCATGATGATTAAGAACGGTATTGTCCTGATGGATGAGATTACACTTGAGATTTCGCAGGGCATCAGTCCTCGGGTGGCACTCATCCAAAGTTCGAAGTCGCGTCTGCGTCCTGTGATGATGGCCAGTCTCACCACCATCTTAGGCATGATACCGTTGGTGCCCGATTCAATGTTCGGTTCGCTGGCGGTCACCATCATGGGTGGTCTCTTCATGGGCACGCTCATCACGCTCATCTTCATCCCTGTGTTGTATGCCATGTTCTTTAAAGTGAAATAACTCTATGGAAATGAAAAAGATTCTTTTGATACTCTCCTTGGTGCTTGGCGGGTGCCTCACTGACATAACAGCTCAGTCTCTCTCCTTGCAGGAATGCATCGACAAGGCATTGGAACATAATCATTCGCTCTCGTCGGCTAAACTGAAACTGGAACAGACGGGTTTCGATATGAAGTCATATAAAGCAAATTTCTATCCGAAAATCAACCTGCTGGCTACTGACTTCTACAGCACGGCGCAAGGTGATATCACCATTGCTGGCGGGCATCTCCCCATTTATAATTATGTGGAGTCGGCTGGTGCGTTTGTGCCCAACGTCACGACAAATGCTGATGGTAGCTACCGTCTTAATCAGTATGCCGACTTCCCGTCGCAGACTATGAAGTGGAAACTCCAAAATTTCTTTGTGGGTGGTATCTCGCTGATGGAACCTGTCTATTCGGGTGGTAAAATCACGACGGCCTATGAGATGTCGAAGTTGGGTGTCAACATGGCGCGTGAGAACATACGTCTGACTGAATCGGAGGTGATTGTAAAGACGTGTGAGGCATATTATCAGGCAGTGGAGGCGAAGGAACTGGGCGATGTGGCTCATGCTTACGAAGCCATGCTTACCGAGTTGAAAAAGAATGTGGAGGGGGCTTTTCGTCATGGAATGAGTACCCGTAACGATGTGATGAAAGTGCAGGTCAAGCAAAATGAGGCGGCATTGTCCATCCAAAAGGCTGACAATGGTTACCATTTGGCGCTGATGAATCTGTGCCACATCATTGGTATGCCTTTGGACAGCGAGATTGAAACGGTCTCTCCAACTGCTTCCGGACAGGGAACAGGCGATTCCACGTTGGTGCATCTTCCATTCAAGGGGAATATGGCAACCGACCACGAAGAGGCCATCTCCCTTCGCCCAGAACATGCCATTCTGTCAGACAAGACGGAATTGGCACGCCAAAAGGTGAAACTGACCAAGAGTGACTACCTGCCCAATGTGATGGTGGGTGCATCTTATTTCTATGCGAATGGGGGCGAACTGGCTGGTAAGCGGTTGATGGCCGATGGTTCAGCCTCGGTGGGTGTGGCTGTCAAAGTGCCTGTCGAGTTGTTTGGTGGTACTGCCAACAAGGTGCGTTCAGCACGTGCGGCTTATCAGATTGCACAGTTGGAGCAGCAAGACATCGATGAACGGATGCAGTTGGAATTGTCGCAGTGCCAGAACCTTTGTGCAGAGCATCAGACTGAACTGGATCTCTGTGATGTGGCACTTCGTCAGGCAACCGAGAACATGCATCTGTCGAAACAGCAGTATGAGGTGGGGTTGGAAACACTCTCCGACTATCTGGAAGCACAGGCCATGTGGCAAAAGTGTAGTGCTGATCTTGTCCGTGCTCGTTGCCAGTTGCATTTGGCGCAGGTGAAACTTCTTAAAGCGTCTGGACAATTGAGATGAGAGGGCTATCTTTGGACGAAAAAACATTTTTTTTGTCTGGAAAATAAAAAAAATAGGTCTTTATGATGGACGTTGTATTTTTTTTGCCTACTTTTGCAATTGTAATCTGAATAAATATCTAAAACTATTGTTACTATGGGAAAATATTATTACCTCTCTCCTCAGAATGAGCAGAAAGGACCAGTCGAAGCCAGCGAACTGATTGCTAACGGCGTGAAGGCTGATACATTGGTGTGGGCAGCAGGAATGCCACAGTGGTCTGCTGCTTCGGAAGTGCCCGAACTTGCTGCATTGTTTGCCCCTGCTCCTGCCCCACAACCAGCACCACCAATTCCAACTCCTCAACCAGCTCCTGCTCCTCAGCCTGCTCCTGCACCTCAACCAGCTCCTGCACCTCAACCTGCTCCTGCACCTCAACCAGCTCCTGCACCTCAACCAGCTCCTGCTGACAATTATAACAAAAGTGAGCACCAAAATACTTTCCAGCCTGTGCCTCCATCAGGTGTTGCGTCAGACCCATCTGCACAGCCCAAGCCTGACAATAATCTTGTATGGGCTATTCTTACGACAGTGCTGTGTTGTTGGCCGGTTGGTATCTATGCCATTCTGTGTGCAAACAAGGTCGATTCGCTTTATAATGCAGGACAGTATGAAGAAGCAGTGAAACAGGCTGCCGATGCCAAGAAGTGGTCCATTATCGGTGCTGCCGCTGGAGCAATCTTCCTGTTTATCTATATGATTGTTGTTATTATTGCAACGATTAATAGTTAACGTTGACTTTTATTGAAAGGGATTGCCCACTATAAAAAAAGAATCATGCGACATTATTTCTATATTTCTCCTCAAAATGAGCAGAAAGGTCCAATAGAGGGTGGCCAACTGCCAGCATATGGTGTTACAGCCCAAACGATGGTGTGGACACAAGGAATGCCTCAGTGGATGCCTGCTGGTCAAGTGGAAGAGTTGTTACCAGTTCTTTCTCATGTTGCTCCGGCTGCTCCACAGATGGTTCCACCTCCACAGATGGCTGCTGCCCCTCAGATGATGGCTGCTCCTCAAATGGCTGCCGCTCCGCAAGCACCTCAATCGGTGACATATATCCAGACGGCTCCAGGGTATGCTCCTCAACAACAACCCATGATGCCCAAGCCAGGCAGCAATATGGTGTTGGCTGTGCTGTCCACTCTGTTCTGTTGTCTTCCGACGGGAATATATGCCATCATTTGTGCCTCTCAAGTGGACGGATTATATAGCCGTGGCGATTATGCTGGTGCCGTTTCGAAGGCTAACAGCGCTCGCAACTGGTCCATCATCGGTGCCGTTGGTATGGTGATTATCTCGATTCTCTACATGGTTTTCTATGGTGCGGCTATTGTTGCGGCTTTGGGAAATATGTAAATCTGTAGAACTAAAACGAAAGGCGCTATCAAAAATAAAGCCACATTCTTTATTTATCTGATTCTCATACTTGGCTGTGTCGTGCTATATTTATTTCTCGACCCAGCCAAGTATGTGTGGATGCCCAAGTGTCCGTTCCATCTGCTCACTGGATGGAACTGTCCTGCGTGTGGCGTGCAAAGGGCATTGCATGCTTTGCTGAATGGTCGACCTGCGGAGGCTTTGGCTTATAATTACTTTTTCATTTTCAGCATACCTTATGCTACATCCTTGGTGGTGGCTGCAGGCTTGAAAGGCTTTGGTCGTGGGGAACGATTTATCAGAGTGGCTGAAAGCCCTATTTTGTCAAGGGTGTATATTGTGCTTTTCTTTGTCTGGTGGGTGCTGAGAAATGTGTTGGGCATATAAGAAGGACAAATGTCCTTCTTATTTGATGGATGGAAAGTTTAATCGCTTCCGAAGAGGATTTTCCTTTCACGTTCTGTGGCTTGAGCCACCCAATCTTCAGGCACAAATCGCCAATGGTTCTTGGGTTGTGGATTGATGGCACCCAGTTCCTGAACATATTCCATCAGGTAGTGACGGATGTCATGTTGGCTCACGCTTAGGATGCGTGAATCCATTTCCTCTTTCGACAACCCCGCACCTTTGGTCAGCAGTTCACCACCTCCATTGGCTCTATAGGCAGTCATGGCTACGGTGTAGGTCTCGTTCATCAGGAATGGGCGTCCGTCGTCCATCGAAAGGATGTTCACTTTCTCTCCCTCGGGTTTGGTCACATCCACTTCATAGCGGATGCCTGCTGCCGAGTCGAAATTGAAGATGAAGTTCTTGAATCCCATTCTGTCGGGATTGCTCTTCATCGGGCTGATGAGCAGCATGGTGTCGGTGGGCGCATGCATCTGTTGTGTCCAACTGGCATAACTCATCTCCAGATAGTCCTTGATTTCCTGTCCTGTGAGCAACAGGGTGTAGAGGTGGTCTTCAAAGCGATAGAGGTCGAAAAGGTTGCTGACACAGATGTCGCCAGCCTCAATGGAGGCATTGAAGAAGAGTGGGGCGCTGAAAGAGAGATCCGCACCGCTCACTCTTAGTTGTAGGTCTTGAATGAGGTCAATATATGCTGACGATCCGAAATAAGCATCAGCCACATCCACACGGTTCAGAAACTTCCCGATTTTTTGCGAAGCGAAGCGTTTCACTTCGTGGAATGAATAAGCGAAATGACGTCTGAAGGAATTGGCGTGCTGGTTGTGTAGCGTTCCGATGTAGTTGAGCGTACACAGTGTTTCGTGGCTGGTCACCTTGCCTTGCTCGTTGATGCGGAAATCAACATCCACTACCGCTACGCTGTAGGCATAACATCCGGGGTTGATGCACGGCACGTTTCGCCCTTGCTTGGTGGTCACTTCCTCCATGTTGCTCGAGTGGTCGTGTCCATAGAGGATGAGGTCAAACCCTTCCACATTTTCAGCCGTCTCTCGTGTGGCATTCTCTTTGTAGTCGGGTGTCATTATTCCCTCGTCCATGCCCGAATGAAGTAGGCCGATGACGAAGTCGGGCTTTTCTTCCTCACGCACAATCTTCATCCACCGTTCGGCACTTTCGCGGATGTCTTCAAAACGGATGCCTTTCCAGATGGCTTTCGGAATCCAGTGGGGGATAGCGGGGGTGATGAAGCCAATCACGGCAATCTTCAATCCCTGGCGGTAGAAGATTTCGTAGGGTTGGAAATACGGCTCACCAGTTTCGGTGTTGATGGCATTGGCACCCAGAATAGGATAGTTGCATTCCTCCACAAATTTGTCGAAGATGCCCTTACCCATCTCGATGTCATGGTTGCCAATTACAGCCACGTCGTAGCCGATGTAGTTGCAGATGTCTGCCACCTTGTGACGCGTGTTCTCACAGTGATTGTTGAAGTAGTAGGCCGTGGGTTCCCCCTGCAACATGTCGCCACCGTCAATCAGCAGTGTGTTGCCAGGACTTTCCTGCACCACCTTGGCCACAAACGCATGCACCCGCTGGAGGCTTCCTTTGCCCCAGTGTCCGTGACGAAAGTCATACGGGAAGTAATTGCCGTGTACATCCGTCGTGAAAATGATTTTCAGGTGCTTCGTTTCTGTACTCATACGGTTGGCAAAGGTACGACAAAAAAACCGATTAGGCAAAATTATGAAAATAATTCTGCCAAAACCATCGGTTGGCATCTCTTTTGTTATGTCCAATGAAATAAAAAACATTGGAAGTATGGCATTCATTGATTACTACAAAGTGATGGGAATTCCTAAGGACACCCCTCAGAAAGACATCAGGGCAGCATATCGTAAGCGATCAAAGCAGTTCCATCCCGACCTTCACCCCGACGACCCTAAGGCCAAGGCGAAGTTCCAGATGCTGAACGAGGCGTATGAAGTGCTCAATGATCCCGATAAGCGAGCCAAATATGATCAATATGGCGAGAACTGGAAACAGGCGGAGCAGTTTGGCGGCTTTGGCACCGGTGGTGGAGGCAATCCCTTCGAAGGGTTCTCCTTCAACATGGGTGGCGAAGGTGGCATGAGTGACTTCTTCCAGCAGATATTTGGCAGCATGGGAACTGGCCGACGCGCACGTTCACGTCGGCAGGCTGAACCCTCTGAGACCGAGGCACACGTTGCCATCGATGTGTGGACAGCCATGTTGGGTGGCGAACTCATCGTCAGCACCTCCTATGGTAAGTTCAAACTCAAAGTGGCACCAGGCACACAGCCAGGCAAGAAAGTGAGACTGAAAGGCAAGGGAGGCATTAAGACCGACGGAACGCTTAAAGATCTCATCATTGTTTTCGATGTGAGCATTCCGACCTCACTGTCAGAACAGCAGAAGTCGCTCCTCGAACAAGCACGACGTGGATAAAGGGAAAGAAATTTCCCTTTTTTCTTTGTATAATCCTTTTTTTGTATTACCTTTGCAACCAGAACTTTACCAAACGCTTTCTAATGAAACATCTGAGATTTATTTTGTTGGCATTGTGCACAACCTTGACATCAATGACCTATGCGCAGAAGAACACTGCTTATCAGCAATACATCGACAAGTACAAAGACGCCGCTATCGACCAGATGCGTCGCTACCACATTCCTGCTAGTATCACCTTGGCACAGGCTTTGCTGGAGAGTGGGGCAGGGAACAGTTATCTGGCTACTAAGGCTAACAACCACTTTGGCATCAAGGTGGGCATCGGATGGGATGGCGCATACGTGACGCGCGACGATGACCAGAAAAATGACCGTTTCCGTAAATATAAAAATGTGTCAGAGAGTTACGAAGACCACTCGCGTTTCTTGCAACAGAACCGCTACAGAAGACTCTTCGACCTTAATCCACTCGACTACAAGGCGTGGGCACGCGGACTGAAGGCATGCGGATATGCCACATCGCCCACCTATGCCAACAAGATCATCGGCATCATTGAAACATACGAACTGAACGACTACGACGAAGACCGCTTCGGCTTGCGGAAGAAGAAGTATAAGGAACCTGAGTACAAGGTGTACGTAAGGCATCAAATCATCACGGTGAATGGTATCCAGTGTGTTGTGTTCCGCGAAGGCGACACTTGGAACTCACTGGCTAAGGAGACCAAGATTCCGAAGAAGAAATTATTGAAGTTCAACGAAGTGGATGAAGATTTTACACCTTCCGTTGGCATGAATGTGTTCCTTGCCAAGAAGGCGAAGAAAGCCGATGCACAGTATAAGGACACCTGGCACAAGGTGAAGGCCGATGAATCCATGTACACCATCAGCCAGTTCTATGGTATCCGTGTGGCATCTCTTTACAAGATGAACTTTAAGGACGCCTCATACATTCCGGTTGAGGGCGACTTGTTGAAAGTTAGGTGATAAAAAAGAGAAGGACTTCCTGTCGAGGTCCTTCTCTTTTTTTGTTTGTGTGTCATTCAAACCGCGAAGTTTGTACTTGGTTGGTCAGCGGGTCTCCATTTCTTCTGTCATGTCTATCTCTTCCCCCTTGGAATCGACAAACTTGTATTGCAGGAAACCCAATTCCTGACTCGGATAAATTTTTACGCCAAAGCCGTATGACATCTGCCATCTAAGTGCGAGGCTGAAGAGGCCTTTGGTGATGAATGCCTCTACGTATGGATTGACGTAGAGTTTGAATCTTTTCTGACCAAGATTGTTGGCAATGTAACTGATTTTCCGCTCCAAGGTGTCGGTGAAGAGGACGGAGGGCTGAATGGTGCCCTTTCCGAAGCAGGTGGGGCAGACTTCCTCCACATGCATGTCCATAGCGGGGCGCACTCTCTGTCGGGTAATCTGCATGAGTCCAAACTTGCTCAGTGGCAGAATGTTGTGTCGTGCCCGGTCATTCTTCATCACTTGAGTCATGTGCTCATAAAGCTTCTGGTTGTGCTCGGCACTGTCCATGTCGATGAAGTCGACCACGATGATGCCTCCCATGTCGCGCAGTCGCAACTGACGCGCCAGTTCTTCAGCGGCTTCCATGTTGACGGCAAAAGCGTTTTCCTCCTGGCTGTTCAGACCGCGGTTGCGGTTTCCTGAGTTGACGTCCACCACATGTAGAGCCTCTGTGTGCTCAATGATAAGGTAGGCGCCGTGCTTGAAACTGACGGTTCGTCCCAGACCCGACTTGATTTGCTTTGTCACTCCATAATTGTCGAAAATGGGCACGTTGCCCTTGTAGAGTTTGACAATAGATTCGCATTCGGGCGCGATGAGACTCACATAGTTCTTTACCTCTCTGAACACTTCCTCGTTGTTCACATGGATGCTCTCGTAGGAGGGGTTGAAAAGGTCACGCAGCATGGAGACAGTACGGCCAGTTTCCTCGTGTGCAAGTACTGGCAGACTTGTAGCTTTTTGAATTTTCCCGATACAACTGTTCCAGGAGTTCACCAGAAAGTTAAGTTCGTTGTTGAGTTCGGCAGCGCGTTTGCCTTCTGCCACGGTTCTGACGATAACTCCAAAGTTGCGGGGTTTGATGCTCTGAATGAGCTGTTTCAGACGTGCTCTTTCTTCTTTCGACTTGATTTTCGAACTCACGTTCACTTTGTCATCGAAGGGGATGAGGACGATGTACCGTCCTGCGAACGAAATCTCAGCTGTAAGCCGAGGCCCCTTGGTGTTGATGGGTTCCTTGGTGATTTGCACCATCACCTCCTGACCCAGTTCGAGCACGTCTTGAATACTTCCTACTTTCTCCAGCGCAGACTGACCTGCAGCTTTTGCCATAGGTGCGAGCTTCCGTCGGTCGCTCACAACCTGTTTCACATATTTCTCGAGTGCGAGAAAATGTTTGCCTAAATCTTGGTAATGCAGAAATGCTTCGCGTTCATGACCCACATCGACGAAACATGCATTGAGTGCCGGCATGATTTTCTTCACTTTCCCGGCGTAGATGTTGCCTACGGAGTACTTGCTGTCCTGACCTTCCTTCTGGAACTCAACGAGCTTTTGGTCTTCGAGCAGGGCAATGGTCACTTCCTTTGGCTGCGCATCGATGATAAGTTCGCTGGTCATTTTTGCTTGCCTTGATGTTAGTTTGTTTCTGATACAGAAAAAAGAGCATGCCGCACGATGAATCCCTTCACAGGGTGGTTCATAGATAGGGTTGCTCTTTTGTTCTGTTGCCTCTCAGAGCCAGTCGTTACTTGCTCTTGTGGCGATTCTTTCTCAGTCTCTTCTTGCGCTTGTGCGTAGAGATCTTGTGTCTTTTCTTCTTCTTACCGTTTGGCATAGTCGTTGAAATTTTAGTTGTTTATAATCAGTTTATTGTTTGCATACACTGGGTCTGAAGACTTGCCTTCCACCCATTCGAAGTGCAAATTTAGTGCTTTTTCTTGAATGAGAGAAATTTTATCACCGAAAATGTTATCGATGCTATGATTTATCAAGAAAAACCCCTAAATTTGCAAACAATTATGTGGCAAAACTTATGAACAAATATATTTTTCTGACCCTAATTCTGTTGAGTCTATGCATGGTTCTTCCTCTTCGTGCACAACGTGCGCGAGGATCAGCCTATGCCCGCGAAGCATCGTCCATCGTGGCAAAATACAAGAAAGAACTCTCACGACTCTCCACCAACACCGTCACCGTGGCCGACGACACCACCGAGGTGCCCATGTCACCCTACCTCTACCGACTCATCGGACCAGGTATCTACTACCGCTCCGTGCTGACCGACAAATTCCACCTCGATTACGAACTTCCTGGCACCTCCGTCACCATGATGACCACAGGACTGATAGACGAACGGAAACTCATGCGCTCGACCCTCGATGAAGTGCTCCTCAACACCTACGCCACCCATCCGGAACTCTTCCACTACTATGATGCACAGATAGAATCAGAGAACATCATCTCTGCATCACCCACCGCTGGCGCAAAAGTGGAAGACCTGACTTCCATCTACAACAAAGTTACCGAAATCACCGACGTAACCGATGTGATAGACAATGTGGAAGTGGACCTTCAAATAAAGAAACCCAACTTCTGGAGCACCAGTGGCAAATTCTCCCTCCAGTTCACACAAAACTACTTCTCCGAGAACTGGTACAAAGGAGGCAACAACAACGTGACTCTCCTCTCCAACCTCGTGCTCGAAGCCAACTACAATGACCAGCGCCGGGTGCAGTGGGACAACCGGCTCGATCTGCGTCTCGGATTCGTCACCGCCACCTCCGACTCCATCCACCGCTATCTCACCAACAACGACAAGATAGACCTCCTCTCCAAACTCGGCATCAAAGCCGCCAAAAACTGGTACTACACCATGTCCGTCGAAGGCAAGACCCAGTTCCTCCCCGGCCACAAGAGCAACGACCGCCGCACCTACTCCAAATTCCTTGCCCCACTGGATGCATACGTCTCACTCGGTATGGATTGGAAACCCAAATTCAAGAACGGTAACACCTTCTCCTTGGCTCTGCTCCCGTTCTCCTACAAGATGCGCTACATCAACGATGAGGAAGAAGCCATCCACGCCTCCTACAACATGCGTGATAAAGATTTCCAGCAAGACTTCGGTTCCAAAATCGAACTCAACTCCAAAATCACCATTGTAAAAAACTTCTCGTGGCGTTGCCGCTTCTACTGCTTCACCTCTTACGAATATGTTGAATCAGAAATGGAAAACGTCTTCTCTTTCCAGTTCAACAAATACATCTCCAGCGAGGTGTACACCCTCTGGCGATTCGATGACAACCGCGACCGGAAATACTACGACCACACCCTCGGCTACTTCCAGTTCAAGGAGTATTTCACGTTAGGCCTCGCCTACAACTTCTAGTGGCATCCCGAACGTCCGTCAGTTGAAGTAGTAATAATAGGTGCCGCTGGTGGAGACGGCCTCGACGATTCTGTATGAGTAGGAACTGACGATGAAGTCGCCTCGCTTCGAGTCGCTGTTGCTGCTGCCGAAGCCGATGAGGTTTGAGCATGTCGAGGTGGTGTAGAGCGCCACTCTTCCCCCCACATTCTTCTTATAGTATGTCCTGATGGACTTGGAGTAACTCCAGCTGCCAGAGGACAGTTTCGTGGCTTGGATGACACACGTGGAGGTGGCCTTGGGCGTGATGCCAGTATCGGAGCCATCGTCCGAGCCGCTTTCTTCTCGGTTCAGGTTGAACATGTAGCCGTTGTAGGAGAGTCGCATGAGGTTTTCCGAGAGCAAGTCGATGGGGAGTGTGACAGAGGTGTTGTCATCGAACGAGAGCCACAGCGAAGTCCCGTCACAGCTGTAGTTCCTGATGTCAGGATAGTAGTGCTTGATGCTGCTGCCAGCCATGTGGAGGTAGCGGAACTCTCCTGTCTTGTCGCTGTTGAGCCTGATAGCCAGTATGATGCTGCTCGATTCCGTGCTTTCTCCCTTCCACAGGCCGTAAATTTTTGTGGTGTAATTGGTGGGTTCACTGCCATCGTCGCTGCCGCCGCCATCGCTGCCGCAGGAGGAAAGGACAGGCATTCCGGCAACGATGCTGACTAGTAGCATGGCCAGATAGAGAAAAAGGTTCTTCTTCATAAATAGTTGGTTTTGAGATTTCGATGGAGGAACAGGCATGGTCACCTTGTAGTGGGTGGCCATGCCTGTTTTTTGTGTCTGAATCAGAAGAGGGAGGTGATGGTTGTCTTTGTGTATGCGGCTCCATCCCCGTATGGGCCGTAATAAGTCAATGTGCTGCTGCTTACAGAAACATTAGTGAAAGTCGCGATGTCTCCGACTTTGGTCTCACAATCGCTGTCGGTGCACCGTACTTGGGTCACGGTGACAACCAGCTTTTTGTTTGTAGCATCGTACACATAGGTGCCAACCGTTTGGTGCTTGCATGTATAGCTTCCGTCGGCAGATGCTTCATACAACTGTTCACGAAATGTTCCGTCCGACTTGATGACGACGAGGTCTTTCCATACACCATCTTCATCGATGTCTTCGGCATACCAATTGCCAACCAGGGCGTTGTTGGTTTGTTGTCCGCCCTCTCCGCCAGAGTTGTTGTCATCGTCATCGCTGCTGCACGATACAAAGCCGACACTCAAGACTGCGACCATCAGAAGGGTCGCCAGATTCCAATAATACTTTTTCATTGTTTTGAAATGAGATGTTTGTGCCTCCTGAGTTCCCGAATTCAGCGTGAATAAATAGGTTAGGGTCTGGAAATAAAAAAGGCATGGGAACTTTAACTTCTGTGCCCATCCTTGTGTTCAGGCCTTCGCATTGCCTCCGTGCAAGGATAAGCAACGCTAAACTAGCCCACGCCAAGTGAATGTATGTACACTCGGGCTCCTTTATACATTGTTATATATCAGAGTCGTCGTGATATAATTCACCCGCATAGCCGTTTCGTTGCATCACCTCTGTGCACGGATTCAAAGTTGCGAAGTTTGAACACACAGAATAGTAACGTCCGTAACGCCTTTTCTCGAAACCGACCTTACAAATGGTTTTCCCGGTCTCGTTCCAATCGATATGTCTAGACCTCCCCGATCCTTACATGCTTGGCCTTGGTCGGCCGTGCGGTATGGATTGGTTTAGTCGAGTTGCAAAGGTATGGAAAAGTACAAATACTTGCAAACATTTTGCAGAAAAAATTGAGAAATTAAATACAAAATGCACTTTACGGAAATAGGAGTGCTGCGCATGCGACGGTGGTGCTGGCACGTGAGGAGAGTGTCCTGCTTTGCCTCGCTTCCACAGCCTCAAAATCGGTGTGAGTCACACCACCACCACCGGTGTGACTCACACCGCCATGGTCGGTGTGACTCACACCGCCATGGTCGGTCTGACTCACACCGATTGGGAGGCGCATAAAAACAGCGCGAACAGATTGTTCGTGCTTGTTTGTTGAGGAAGCCCTTCTGTGGAAATAGGGGATTCCTATCGGAATGGAAGGGGCTTTGTGCGTTCAGAGTTTGAACTTCAAAACCTTTCCGCCGTTGGCGGGAATTTCTACATAGAGGGTGCCATCGGGGATGAGGGCTTTCTTCTCTTTCTTGCCCGTGAGTAGGTCTTTGCATTCGCGTTCATTTTCGCTGACGGGAATGTCGAGGCACTCGAAGGCGTGGGCTGGAATTTTCACCCATGAACGGGCTGGTGCATCGTCGAAGTTGGCGATGACGAGGATGAGTTCCTTGCCCGCCTTGCGGAGGAAAGCGTATTGGCGGTGTTCGTTCATGCCTTCGCCATAATTGACATACATGATATCGAAGAAGGCACCTTCACGGATGGCTTTCTCGGTGTTGCAGATGTTGAGCACCTTGGTGTAGTATTTCTGCAGATCCTTCTCTTCCTTGGAGAGGAGGGTGCCATCAAATTTGTTGTTGTTGCGCCAACGGCGGATGAGGTCGATGGTCCAGTAATCGAAGATCGTAGTGCGTCCATCTTGTCCGCTAAAACCTTCGGAGTACATGCCTTGTTCGCCCAATTCCTGACCGAAGTACACCATCATGGGGTTGGTGTTCATGAGGGCGCTGACGAGGAGGGCGGGTTTGCCTTTCTCAGCATTGCCTGCGAAGAACTTGGAAGCAATGCGCTGCTCGTCGTGGTTCTCGAGGAAGTTGAGCATGTGGCTCTGGATGTCGTCGACACTTTGCCAGGCTCCCGTGATACTGGTGGCGGTGTTGCCACCCACGACGGAGCGGATAGTGTCATAGAGTCCCACTTTGTCGTAGAGATAATCGAAGCGCCCGCGATAGAGATAGTTGCGGTATTCGTGTGGGTTGTACACTTCGGCAATGAAGATGATGTCAGGATATTTTGCCTTTACTTGTGGAATGACCCATCCCCAGAAATCACAGGGCACCATTTCAGCCATGTCGCAACGGAATCCATCGATGCCTTTGCTGGCCCAGAACAGGAGGATGTCGCGCATCTTGAGCCAAGTGCTTGGAGTGGAGGGGCAGAAGATAAGCTGGTTGCAGCCCTGATAATCGACACCGTAGTTGAGTTTGACGGTCTCGTACCAGTCGTTCTGACCCACCCAAGGGGTGAAGCAGTCGTTGCCTGTCACCTTGGCTGGCGATTCCACATAGTCACCCAGTTCGTCGTCGTGCAAGGAGAAGTTGGGCGAGAACTGTGTGCCGGGCATGTAGTAGAAGTTGTTGTAAGGGCTGAACGACATGCTGGTGTCGTCTTCCTCGCCAAGGTCTTTCACACCTTCGGGCTTGGCATCGGAGTGATACTGACGTGCCACGTGGTTGGGCACGAAGTCGATAATCATTTTCAGTTCTGCCTTGTGGGTGCGCATGATGAGGTTCTCGAATTCCTTCATTCGCTCTGGCACCTTGGTGGCGAGGTCGGGGTCAATGTCGTAGTAGTCCTTGATAGCGTATGGGCTTCCAGCAATGCCTTTCACCATGGCTGGGTGGTCGCGCTGGATGCCGTATTGCGTGTAGTCGCTTTTGGTGGCATGCTCTATGAGGCCTGTGTACCAGATGTGGGTGGCGCCGAGCTTCTTAATTTCAGCCAATGCGGCTCCTGTGAAGTCGGCCATCTTGCCACAACCATTTTCCTTTTTTGTGCCGTGACTTACGTTCTTGTTGGCATTGGCTCCGAACAGGCGTGTGAAGACTTGGTAGATGATTAGTTTTTCCATTGATATTAGTTTTTTTGCGAACACGAATCTTTTGAATTGGCACGAATCTTGAAGTTGCTATTCGTGTGAATTCGAAAGATTCGTGTTCGTGTAATAGATTATTTATGCGATTCCGTGAGCGGTCACGTTGCGGTCAATCTTGGCAATCATGCCCTGAAGAGCCTTGCCTGGACCACACTCTGTGAAGTCAGTGGCACCTGCAGCAATCATGGCCTGCACCTCGTAGGTCCACTTCACAGGGGCTGTGAGCTGGGCGATGAGGTTCTGCTTGATTTCCTCGGGGTTGGTGTGTGCCTGAGCATCCACGTTCTGATAAACTGGGCACTTAGGCGCGGAGAAGGTGGTTGCCTCGATGGCTGCCTGAAGTTCATCCTTGGCTGGCTGCATGAGAGGTGAGTGGAATGCACCGCCGACAGGGAGGGGAAGTGCACGCTTGGCACCTGCTGCCTTCAAAGCTTCGCAAGCCTCGTTGATAGCCTCCACGTTACCGGAGATAACCAACTGGCCAGGGTTGTTGTAGTTAGCAGGCACTACGATGTAGCCAGGCTTGGAGATGGAAGCACAAACCTCTTCAATCTTCTCGTCAGGAAGACCGATGATGGCAGCCATTGTGGAAGGAGCAGCTTCGCAAGCCTTCTGCATGGCCATCGCACGCTTGGAAACGAGTTTCAAGCCGTCTTCGAAAGAAAGGGCCCCTGCAGCAACGAGTGCAGAGAACTCACCGAGTGAGTGACCACCCACCATGTCGGCATCGAATGCATCGCCGAGACAGATCGCTGAGATGACAGAATGGAGGAACACGGCTGGCTGGGTCACCTTTGTCTGCTTCAGTTCTTCGGCTGTGCCTTCGAACATGATTTTGGTGATGTCGAAGCCGAGGATTTCGTTGGCCTTATCAAACAACTCTTTTGCTTTAGGATTGGTGTCGTAGAGGTCTTTGCCCATACCTGTGAACTGGGCGCCCTGACCGGGGAATACAAATGCTTTCATGTCATTATTTTTTTAGAAGTTGTCGGAGTAAATAAAAGCACCTTTCTTGTGAGAAAGATGCTTTTTATTTACTAATGTTGATTTACTTAACCTTCTCAACGATAGCCTTGAATGCCTCAGCATTGTGTACTGCGAGGTATGCAAGTGTCTTGCGGTTGAGGTCGATGCCAGCCTTGTGAAGGGCGCCGATGAACTGTGAGTAGGAAAGACCCTCTGCACGTGCGGCAGCGTTGATACGCTGAATCCAGAGAGCGCGGAACTCGCGCTTCTTGCGACGACGGTCGGCGAATGCGTAGGTGAGGCCTTTTTCATAGGCGTTTTTGGCAACGGTCCAGACGTTCTTGCGAGCACCGAACTGACCTTTTACGCGCTTCAGAATCTTCTTGCGGCGAGCGCGTGATGCAACATGATTTACTGATCTTGGCATAATTTTGTTTGCTTTTTGAATGTTAGCGACGTTCGTTTACGTTCTTTTCGGGCTAACGATTCGATTAAACTTTTTGTTGATTACTTACTGGATTGATTAGCGGAGTGCGAGACAGTCGAGCACTTGCTTGCGGTTTGCCTTTACGACAATTGTGCTGTGGTCGAGATTTCTCTTCTGCTTCTTAGTCTTCTTGGTCAAGATGTGACTGTGATAAGCATGCTGACGCTTGATCTTGCCTGTTCCAGTAAGCGCAAAACGCTTCTTTGCAGCGGATTTGGTTTTAATTTTTGGCATTTTTTTATGTATTTAATTATTAATAATGTGTGGCAACGCATATACCAGGCGTTACGCACTTCTATTCATTCTACTTTTCAACTCTCAACTTTACTCATCCTCTTTAGCGGCCAGTTTCTCAGCCAATCCTGCGAAGGGGCTGTTGGGATTAGGCCCTTTGGCTTCCTCTTGGGCTTGGCGCTGAGCCTTTGCAGCAGCTTCGGCAGCCTCGTTGTCGCGCTTCTGTTGACTCTTCTTGGGTTGACCTGCTTTCTTAGGCGAGAGAGTGAGGAACATCTTCTTGCCTTCGAGCGATGGCATGCTCTCCACCTTGGCCAGTTCCTCGAGGTCGTTGGCAAAACGGAGGAGGAGCACTTCTCCTTGTTCCTTGAAGACGATGGAGCGTCCCTTGAAGAACACGTAGGCCTTCACCTTGTTTCCATCGTTCAGGAACTCTTGCGCATGCTTGAGTTTGAAAGCGTAGTCGGCTTCGCCTGTCTGAGGTCCGAAACGGATTTCCTTCACTTCGACCTTCACTTGCTTGGCCTTCAGTTCCTTGGCTTTCTTCTTCTGCTGATAGAGGAACTTGGAGTAGTCGATGAGTCGACATACCGGAGGTTGTGCATTGGGAGAAATTTCAACGAGGTCTACTCCTTTGTCTTCTGCAAGACGCAGAGCTTCACGGGTTGGCATGACGGCGGACTCGATGTCTTCGCCTACAATTCTCACTTCTGGTACACGAATCTGTTCGTTGACTCTGTACTGCTGTTTTTTGTTGTCACCTTTCATTCGGTTGGCTTTGTTCCCTTCGGTATGGTTTGTTAAATTTTGTTGTTTTGTTAAAAATCGGGTGCAAAGTTAGTGCAAATCGAAGACATAACAAAATAATTCCTTATTTTTTATGTTGAGATGCCGCCTAACTTATCCAAAGTTAGAAATTTTCTGTCATTTGACGAACTTCTTCCTGGATTTTCTTTGCAAAATCTTCGATTTTCATCGTTTCTTGCTGCTGAGTGCCCTGTTTGCGCACGTTCACGGTGCCATCGGCCATCTCTTGCTCGCCCACAATGAGCAGGTAAGGGATGTGCTTCATTTCGTTGTCGCGAATCTTGCGGCCAATCTTCTCGTTGCGGTCGTCCACGATGGTGCGCACATCCTGTGCGTTGAGCATCTCTGCCACCTTCTTGGCATAGTCGTTGTGCTTGTCGGATGAGATAGGCAGCACGACGGCCTGGTCGGGTGTGAGCCAGAGTGGGAAGTGACCGGCTGTGTGCTCGATGAGCACGGCGATGAAACGTTCCATCGAGCCGAATGGGGCACGGTGAATCATCACAGGACGGTGCTTCTGGTTGTCGGCACCGGTGTATTCGAGTTGGAAGCGCTCAGGCAGGTTGTAATCCACCTGGATGGTGCCCAACTGCCAGCGGCGTCCCAATGCATCCTTGATCATGAAGTCGAGTTTCGGTCCGTAGAAAGCGGCCTCGCCCAACTCTGTGCGCGTGGGCAAGCCCTTCTCGGCACAAGCCTCGATGATGGCGCGTTCTGCCTGCTCCCACACCTCGTCGGAGCCGATGTACTTCTCCTTGTCCTCGGGGTCGCGGAGCGAAATCTGTGCTTCGAACTCCTTGAAGTCGAGTGCCTTGAAGATGATGTTGATGATGTCCATCACGCGCAGGAATTCTTCCTTCACCTGATCAGGACGGCAGAAGATGTGGGCATCGTCCTGCGTGAACGAGCGCACACGGGTCAATCCGTGCAATTCGCCCGACTGCTCATAGCGATACACGGTGCCGAACTCTGCACAGCGGAAGGGGAGGTCTTTGTAGGAGCGTGGCTGCCAAGCGAAAATCTCACAGTGGTGAGGGCAGTTCATGGGCTTCAACAGATATTCTTCTCCCTCCTCAGGTGTCTGGATGGGTTGGAAGGAATCCTTGCCGTAGTGGGCATAGTGACCAGAAGTGACGTAGAGGTTCTTGCCTCCGATGTGTGGAGTGATAACCTCCTGATAGCCAAAACGCTTCTGAATTTTACGTAAGAAGTCCTGCAAGCGGATGCGGACAGCTGTTCCTTTAGGCAACCACATGGGCAGACCTTTGCCCACACGCTCTGAGAACATGAAGAGTTCCATCTCCTTGCCAATCTTGCGGTGGTCGCGCTTCTTGGCCTCTTCGAGAGCCACGAGATATTCGTCGAGCATCTTCTTCTTGGGGAAGGAGATACCGTAAATGCGGGTCATCATGGGGCGCTTCTCGTCGCCACGCCAGTAGGCAGCAGCGAGTGAGAGCAGTTTGAAGGCCTTGATAGGTGCGGTGGTCATCAAGTGAGGACCCTTGCACAGGTCGATATAGTTGCCCTGCGTATAAGTCGTAATCTTGCCATCCTCCAGTTCGGCAATCAGCTCATTCTTATAGCTTTGTCCCTTCGAAGCGAAGAGTTCCATTACATCCTGCTTGGAGATGTCCTTGCGCACGAGTGCCTCCTTCTTCTGCTGCAACTCCTGCATCTTCTTCTCAATCTTGGGGAAGTCGCTGTCGCTCAACTTCACGCCCTCTGGTGGCATCACGTCGTAGTAGAAACCGTTCTCGATGGCAGGTCCGATGCCGAATTGAGTGCCTGGCCACAACTCCTCAATCGCCTCAGCCATCAGGTGGGCAGAAGTGTGCCAGAAGGCATGCTTACCCTCAGCATCCTCAAATTTGTAGAGTGCGATGGTGGCATCCTCGTTGATGGGACGGTTCAACTCTGTCGTCTCGCCGTTCACACCACACGCAATCACGTCTTGAGCCAGTCGCTGGCTGATGCTCTCGGCAATCTCTAAGCCCGTCACGCCAGCCTCATACTCGCGCACGGAATTGTCAGGAAAAGTAATCTTGATCATATTTTTGTTTTATTGTTGAGTCTTCTTGTTCTTAGCTCACAGAAAGAGTTTTTTATTTCACACAGAAAACACGGAAATCACAGAAACATGTCCGCTGGATTCCATCCTTCTAAATGGCTTTCTGTGATTTCTGTATGAAATTAGAAAATCGCTACAAATTTACCACTAAAAATTCGTATAGCGTTAAACTTTGCTGAAAAAAAGCGTGTTAAGGCCACTTTTCATTCAGAAAAGCGTTGATTTGACAATTGTTCTTTCTCTTTTTGTTGGGTGGGGAGGGGATGATGGGGGGGGGTAATCTTCTTCTTTCTTTTTCGGTAAGGTATAGCCATCGTTCTTGTTAGTTTTAGTTGCTATACAAATACATGTGGATGTCTGTCTCACTTGTCATCATAGTGCCCGTAAGCCGCCAGCACATCCACATAGACCTCGGTCTCAAAAATCTCATCAATCAACCGATGCTTCTTCGTGATGGTGCGGCTCCATTGACCGGCGCGGTCACCCTTCAATGGCTCTGGATGACCAGTGCCAGTTTTCGGGTGATCCATTAATTCATTCAGCAGTTTGACTGCTTTCTTGTGGGCGGCAGGTTCGCTGCGACGCAGTTTGGCAAGGTCTTCCTTGGCCTTGTCAGAATAGACGATATCGTACATGGTTAAAGGGTATTAAGCCATTCGTTCATCTTCTCGCGGTCGGAAAAACGAGTGCTGTCTCCCCGTCTTATTTGTTCCCTTGCTTCATCTACACGGGCAAAAAACTCCTCCTTGCTCATCAGCGTTGGGTCTTCTTTCTTCGAGGTCAACTTCTTCACGTACTTCAGAAGTTTGAGCATCATCCCCTCGTCGTCGAGGATGGGATTGATTTCGCGGAACAGTTCCGCACGTAGTTGTATCGCTGTCATAAATCTTTTGTTTTTGTATTTCACGGCAAAGTTACGAATAATTTCCGACATTCACAACCCCTTCCCCTCAAAAACTTTCTTCCACACCCTCTCTTTCCTCCCTGGCACATTCTCCTCCGAACATCTTCCACAGACTCTAAACCGATGTCCCCGATGTCGGTCGACCGACATCGGGGACATCGCCTCACCGACATCGGGGACGTCGGTTTAGAGGGTGTGGAAAGAAGGTGGGGGACTTATTCAATCAATCTTGCCCACCAAAAATCCAATACCATCAAGTCGTCAATTTGTCTTATGTAAATGTCGCTGGGCAAACTTTCCATATTAGGTTTATTAAAGAATCCATCCCCTTCTTTGTGATAACCGAGTGCTTTTGCCTTGCTTCTTATGTCGGTAGCGTATTTGTGTGCTGCGGATGTAGATGTAAACTCCAGCTCGTATGTCCACTTTTTTATATAGTTACCAGATTTGCTGAAAGTGCAAGAAACCTCAATGTTGCTTACATTGTAGGGGTAGTAGCTTATAGTTCGCTGAAGTTGGGCGTGAACTGATTCGTCATCATTTACCTTGAATTCCTCCCAAAGTAACTGATCTTTTGAATCAGGGGTTGTTCCCATGGCTATGACGCTAGTCTTGGGTATGTTGTAGAAGGGAAGAAACCCCATGGGGTGTCTCAACATCCAGTTCAAATCGATAGTTTGACGCGGAACTTGCACTGTATAACTACGGTTTTGCTGTGCACATACACATAAGGCCATTAGGCTCATTGTCAACGAAATGTAAATCTTTTTCATTTGTTTGTTATTTGTTTAAGTTAGTAATAAGGTTGTTTCGTCTCATGTTGGGAGTGCTGCACTAACTTATGGACAAAAGAAAAGCGCAGACCTCAGTCATACGCCACTCAGGCCTAGCACAAGCCCACAAGAGATTACGAAGAAGTCTGCGCCTTTGCGCATTCTTCAACATCTCTTGTTTTTATGCCCGTTTTAGTCTTTTCCGAGGTGCTAGTTCGAGTGACGATTGAGCAAATAAAATGTCATGTTCCGAAGAACACGTGGCAAAGGTACCTTCTTTTGTGGAAAGCACAAAATTTCTGAAGGAGAAATTTTCCTTTTTTTATTTTGCGATGTTGGATTTTTGATTTATCTTTGTGGCATGAATCCAAACAGAGTATTAACCTAAAACAAACGAACGATGAAAACAATGAATGTACAGATGAAGCGATGGGCATTTGTCCTCGCCGCATGTCTTTTTGTGACGACGATGATGGCACAGAGTGCTGCAGGCAGTCAAGAAGAACGAAGGCTGAAGCCTGGAAACAAGATGGCCATAAAATTGTATAAGAAGGCCTTGAAAAAGGAAGGAAAGGATCGCGCATACAGTATCGGGGTGTACAAAGGCCTTGCAGAGGGCGGGTATGCTCCAGCGCAATACAGGCTCTATCAGTTGGGACAGGGTGATGAATGGCTGGAGAAAGCTGCCCTTGGGGGTGTGTATGATGCGGCTGTTCAGATTCTTCCTAACTTCCTTGACCCGTGCGCGAATGTTGTTGCTCGTTGTAGTTCGTGTGTCACACGTGCTAGCAACGGTGGTTTGATTTCCACCAAAGAGATTCAGATGCTGGAGAAGGATAAGCAGGTACTTGACCAGACATATACTCAAATGATGGAAATGTCTTTGTCTATGGCTAGTGCGGTGAACACGAAAGATGCTAATTATTTCCCCAAGGAGTATAAGGGAAAATATACTGACGCTCACCTGAAATTCATTGATGTGCTAACTGCTTATGTGGAACAGTACAACGAATTCTCCCGTCAATATAACCTGCAGATGATGGAAATCCATCGGATTCAGGAGAGGAAGTAGCATGATGGGACGGAGGATATATCAACTTTGATGATATATGGACAATAGTAAGATTCGACATTATAAGGATGGGACGACGAGTGTGCTGCGGAAGGCGGTGGTTTATACGGAGTTGCGGTTCTATCAGCGGAGTGATGTGTTGTATCAGTTGACGCAGGTGTTTTGTCAGCGTTTTCTGCCGAAGTTTGGCGACAGGACGGTTGACCAGATGGTGCAGGCGGCGCGGAGTACGAAGCAGAATATTGCGGAGGGGAGCAGTGATGGGCAGACTTCGATGGAGGTGGAGTTGAAGTTGTTGGGGATTGCTCGTGGCAGTAATCAGGAATTGCAAGCGGATTATCAAGATTATCTGAAACGGAAGGGAATACAAGAATGGTTTCACGGGAGGAGCGAACGTTTTGACAAGTTGCATCGCTTCTGCACGGAGCACAGCAAATTTGAAGATTATCAACCATTCCTTATGAAGATGGACGATGAAGAATTGGCGAACATGGCGATATGCCTTTGTCATCAGGTGGATGCTGCATTGACGAAGTATATAGAGCGGAAGGATAGGGAGTTCACCACAGAGGGAGGCATCAGGGAGCGCATGACAGCGGCAAGATTGGAGCAGCGCGAGACACAGAAACAAGTGATTGCGAGGCAAGCGAAAGAGATTGAGGAATTGAAGCGGGAGGTGGAGAGGTTGAGGCGGATGATTGAGGAGAGGGGGTGATGATTTTTTTGGGGGGGGATATGGAATTTCTGGATTTTTCTGGATATTCTGGAATTTCCGGATAATCTGGAAATTCTGGAGATTCCGGATTATCCGGATTAATCTGGAGAGTCTGGAGAGTCTGGGATTTTGCCGGGGAGGCATGCGGGAAATAGGGAGGCCATGGGCGGTGCTCATGGCTTCTGCTTTTCTTGCTTTTTGCCGTTTTGGTTCTTCTTGATGTTCTGGTTCTTCTTGATGATGTTGTAGGCCTGGTAGATGCCGAGTTCTCCGGCTTTGGAGAGGTCGGGGATGGCGAGGGATGTGTTGTCGAGAAGGAGGTGGAGGAGGCCTCGGTTGAAGTAGGCTTCGGCGAAGTGGTCGTTCTTTTCGAGCACTTGGGTGAAGCCAGCGATGGCTTCGTTGATGTTGCCTGCCTGTGCGGCTTGGTAGGCCGACTCGAAAAGGGCAATCACGTCGTTCTGCCCCGTTGTTTTATATATATTATATGTGTGTTCGCTGGGCAGGATGAGTTTGGCTTCCTGCTCACGATTCTGCACTTTTCCGCGATATTCGCTTTCGTACGCCTGTTCCTGTATGCTGTCATCTTCCTCGACGAGTTTCTGGTAGTCTTCGAGGTTGACGGATGACTTCTTGCGGGTCTTGTTCTTCTGTCGTGAGGTGGGAGTGGAGTAGCCGTATCGGTGGGCAATCTGCTCGCGCAGAAGGTGGTCTTCGTCGCGTGTGGCTCCAGCAATATCGCCTATCTTGCGGCGGGCAGCAGCACGGCGCTCATAACCGTAGAGGAACTTGGGGAACTCGTTGATGACGGTGGTGTAGTCACGAATGGCACCACGATAGTCGCCGATGTTCTCGAGCAGGGTGGCGCGGTTGAAGGTTGCCATCATGTCGTCGGGGTCGATGGAGAGGATGAAGTTGAAGTCCTCGATGGCGAGGTTGTCTTCGCCCACATTGGCACGAAGGAGTCCTCGGTTGTAGTGACCGACAAAATTGCGTGGTTCGAGATCGAGCGCACGGTCATAGTCGGCCATCGCCTCGCGGTAGTGGTTGAGGTGATAGTGACAAAGTGCTCGATTGATAAGGTTTCCAGCATTCTTGGGGTTGAGGCGTAGCGATTCGTCAAAATGCTTGACTGCCTCTTCATACTGCTCGTGGCTCATCAGGATGTTGGCCTTGGCGGTGAGGGCACCCACGTTGTATCTATCCACCTCAAGTGCCTGATCGATAACGGCTTCGGCAGCAAGGGTGTCTTTCTTCTGAAGGAGGACTTGAGCCTTGATGTTGTAACCGTCAGCATGTTTGGGCCACTTCTTGATGATGATGTTGGTGATGCTGTCGGCTTGATCGAGGCTGTCCATCTCAATGTGGCAAAGTGCCATATTGTGCCAAAGCGAACGGTTCTCTGGCGTCATCTCTGTGGCCACTTTGTAGTCTTCGATGGCTTCGGCAAATTGGTTGAGGTTGATGTAAGCCAGCCCTCGCAGTTCGTAGGTGTTGGGATAGTAAGGATTGCGGCGGATGGTCTCTGTGCAGTCGAGAATGGTGCCGGAATAATCGTCAAGATAGAACTTGGCCACGCCACGAAAGAAGTAAGGCTCGTAGAGGTGTGGCTTGTAGTTGATGACAATGTTGAAGTAACTGATGGAAAGCACATAGTCGTCGTAAGCCAACGCGTTGCGGGCGATGTTCATCATGCGGTCGGTGTTGATTTGAGCATGAGAAATGCCCCCTAGCCCCCAAAGGGGGAGGGCTAACGCGATGATGTGAAACACAAAAGATGATATGACACGACGAAAACTCTTCAAATCTTTAATTGGCTACGCCTAGCTAAAGGTTCTTCAACTTCTCAACTCTTTAACTTTTCAATTCTTCACCCTCTGTTGGGCTTGCACTTATAATGTGCAGAAAATTTTCCCTTCGTCATTGCCATCAGCTTTGACTTAATCATCTGCTTGCGGAAAGGGGAGAGGTGATCGACAAACATCTTGCCTTCAAGATGGTCGTACTCATGTTGGAACACGCGGGCTTCAAAGCCTTCGAGCCATCGTTCCTGTTCCTTGCCATTCTCGTCAATGTAGTTGACCAGCACTTTGGCAGGGCGTTTCACACTCTCGTTGATGCCAGGGATGGAAAGGCAGCCTTCGGACATGGAGACAGTCTCATCGCTTTCTTCGAGAATCTCAGGATTGATGAACGTGTGGAGATACCCCTTGTATTGTGGCTCCTCGTCGGAAAGGACATCAAGATCGATGATGAACAAACGGATGGGCAGACCCACCTGAGGAGCAGCCAAACCAACGCCTTCGGAACGCTGAAGCGTTTCAAACATGTTGGCAATGAGTTCCTTGAGGTTTGGATATGCCTCGAAGTCTATTTCTTCGGCAGTCTTGCGGAGCACCGGCTGACCGAATATGTACATGGGAAGAATCATGTGTATTGATGATTTGACAATTTACTATTTACAATTTATTTTTACTTTGCAGGTAATCTTCAAGTATGATGGTGGCACTAATTTTATCGACGAGTGCTTTGTCTTGGCGTGCTTTCTTTCCGATGCCGCTCTGAAGCATGGCCTGATGAGCTAGCACAGAGGTGAAGCGTTCGTCGTAGAAGACAATTTCCTTATCTGGATACAACTTCCTGAGGCGATTGAAGAACGGCTCTATCCGCTTCATGTTTTCGCTGTTCTCGCCGTTCATCTGTGTGGGCTTGCCCACGACGATGGTGCACACATCCTCCTGTGACAGATAATCCATGATGAACTTCTCCAAATCCTTGGTGTCCACCGTGGTCAGCCCGTTGGCAATCATCTGTAGATTGTCTGTCACCGCCAATCCCGTGCGCTTCTTTCCATAATCTATTGAAAGTATTCTTGCCATAACTTCAATTCTTCAATTTTTCAACTCTTCAATTCTCCTAATACCATTGGATGGTGCTTGAATAACTGGATTTCTTGTCATACTTGAGTGCGTCGGTGAGGGTGCTTGCATTGGCGCGGAGCGAGATGTGGTAACTGGTGAATACGCCGAACACCAATCCGCACGAGATGTTGAAACAGTGCATGTCGCGCGAGATGTTCACCGTGGTCATGGAGATTTTCTTGGTGTTGAAGTCCCATCCTGATGCGAAGTTGCAGTTCCAGTTGCTTGACAGTTTCAGGTTGCCCGAGAAGTTCAGGTTCTGTGTGAACGAATAGGGATAGCGCATGGTCTTGATGTTGATGTCCTTGCTGCGGTCTTCTGCCATCGTGATACCATAGGAAATGGAGAAAGACCAAGGCATCTGGAACTTCATGTAGCCATCAGCATCCAATCCGTCGGCAGAGCCTCCCTCTTTCAGTTTCTTCTTGTTGGGGTCGTCTATGTTCGTCTCCAGATCGTTGGGGTCATCCTCGTCATCGTCGGTGTCGATGTCCTCATCTTCTAGATCTTTACCATGCCCGAACAGCCGCATGATGCCCTCTTTGAACTTCCTGAAACTTTGGTTGTTGAACGTGTATGAGAGATTCTTCGACATGCCTTGGAAACGGCCCCATCGGCCGTATGACCATTCAGTGCGGTTGCCCACCACCACATTTCCTTTTTGGTCGAACTCGTAGGCATAGGTCATAAAGGTGGCGTTCATGTTGAAGGTGGTCTTTCCCCATTTCAGACGCAGTCGGGTGTTGAGGTTTGACCATGGCTGTCGTTTAGCCGCCATATTGTAGGAGAGGGAAGCGCCTAACTCGTCGATGATGCTGATTTTCTTGATGGAGTCGTTGCGGTCTTTGACTTTGGCCTCGATGTTGTTGGACACGTCGAAAGAGAATGAACCTGTCTTGCCTGCTGATGGCACACCATAAAGCGAACCTGTATAAGGAGAATATCTGACGAGAGAGACGTTTCCTTCTTCGTCAGTTTTTGTATAACTTTTCCAATATCCCCATCTGTCCTCGCCAAAGTCTGGTGCGTAGGTGAAAGCGACAGAAGGTGAGAACACGTGACGAACCATCTGCAACTTCTTGCCAAACACCTTAGGGCTGGGCTTGTACATACCATAGAGTTTCGTGTTGGCTGACAGCGACAGGTTGTAGTCGAACACTCTGTTGAATCCGTAGATGGTATCGCGTGTCACTTTCTGCTTATCGACATCCCATGCTTGCGTGATTTTGTTGGTGTACCAACGTTCTGAATAGTTCAGCGATGGAGTGACGTTGATGTATTTCAGAATATTGAACGAAGCAGAGATTGGGATGCTGTGCTTCATGCCATTCTTCCAGTCCTTGATGAGTGACGACTTCAAGAGAAGATCCTCCTTAGTGTTGATGGAGTTGGAGAGTGTTCCCGTGTAACGCATGCTGATTTTCTCGTACCAACGCTCTTTTCCCACAGCGTGTTTGCGCTTGAAGGGATAAAACTTCGATAGCGACAGGGAAAGGGACGGCAACTGAAGGGCGATGGTGGAGTCGCGCATGTTCTGCGAGATGTTGAACGAACTGGACATTGACAGCCCTATCTTGGTGAAGTTGTGTGAGTAGCTGACTGAAGAGGTACGTGTACTCTGTGAGTATGATGTCGGGTTGTAGAGCGAGGAGAGATTGTTCTTCTCGTATGACTGTGTGGCGAAGTTCACACTGGCGGAGAATGAACTGTTGGGTGAGGCCTTGGGGTCAGTTCTGTGGCTCCATTGCACCTTGAAGTTCTTTGTCACAGCATAGTCGGGCATATTCTTCTCGCCATCCTTCGTCACCTGATAGTTGAAATAGAAGTTGCCGTTGTATTTATATCGCTTCTTGTAGGTGGTTTGTGTGCCAATGCCCCATGAGCCTTTTGTGAAGATTTCGCCTGTTACCTTCAAGTCCATGTAGTCGCTGATGGCAAAATAGTAGCCGCCATCGCGCAAGTAGAAACCACGGCTGAACTCATCGCCATAGGTGGGCATGATAAAACCGCTGGAGTAGGTGCCAGTGATGGGGAAATAAGCAAACGGGATGGCCAACGGCAATGGCACATCTTCCACCACCAGCCATGCAGGGCCGGAGAACACGTTCTTACCTGGACGCACTTTCGCTCTTGACATGCGGATGTAGAAGTGAGGATGTTCTTCATCACACGTGGTGTAGGTACCCCCTCGTAGATAATATTCTCCATTCGCTCCTTTCTTCGATTCTTCCGAGGTGAGGAAACCTTCTTCTTGTGCCGTGTAGATGTTAGTGATGAAACCTTTCTTCGTATCGAAGTTGTATGACATTGTCTCCGACTTGTATTCATCGCTTCCCTCTTTGAAGATGGGGGTGCCATATTTGTTGCCGATGGAATCAAGGCCGTACATCGCATAGACCGTAGAACTGTCCATGTTCATGCGGATGTTCTCCGATGTCAATTCAATGTTTTGATATTTTACGTTCGCTTTTCCATAAAGAAAGGCATTTTTTGTGTCCATGAAGAAGGTCATGGAGTCTTTGGCCTCATACATCACAGGTGCATCCAAAGCACTCTTTTTCCTTGAACGGCGAATGGAATCTTCTACAGCTGCAATACTGTCGTTCCATTGTGTGGCGCCCGATGTGGTGGGGGATTGAATGCCGTGCTCTCGGTCAAAAATGGCTTTGAGTGAGTCCAAATTCAAGAGGAGAGAGTCTGCTTCAGACATCACCGTTGCCGTACTCTCTGGAGTAAAGACGCTGTCGGTGGTGGACGTCTTGATGGCTGTGTCGGTCAAAGTGGCGTCGTGGTCGGTGCTGTCAACAGCATGATGGCCGACAGAGCGATAATATCTGCCGACCAATGGATTGTTGAAAGCGGTCGTCGAAAGCACGGTGATGAGTACCAGCAACGACGCAATAAACCTTTGTCCCTTCATAAAACGGCGGCAAAGGTACGACTTTTCTTTGAAAAATGGGGAATATTTATTTTAATAAATACTAATCACCCGAACATTTTAGACCATTTAACGAATCTCTCCACACCTTCATCGCCAAATTTCGAGAGAGAGCGGATGGCTTGCTCTAATGTCTTTTCGGTGGTCAGTTTTGTTTTGGAAAAGAATTTGTCGGCATAACAGATGAGTTGCTCTTCTACGGTTTCGGGCAACAGATCGTGGTGTGGAATGGGTAGATTCTGTTGCTCGATTTCTTGGAGCGAAAGTCCAGCGCCTGTATGCCGTTCGCACACTCGGGCATGCCGTGGGAAACCTTCAGCCCGAAGTAACTCTGCTCCAATGGTGCCGTGACAGATGTATGGCTCTGTGCCGAAACAATGAATGCCCGCAGCATTGCAGCGAAAAATGCCGATGTCATGCAACATGGCGGCTTCTTCCACGAACTGGCGGTCTGCTTTCAGTTCGGGGTGACTGTCCACGATGGCTAATGCCTTGTCGGCCACACTTCGACTGTGTACCATCAGTATGTGCTTTAGTTCGTTCTCTTCGGGGTAGTATTTGTCGATGATTGCTTGATAGTTCATAGATAAAAGTCTTTAGTCAGTTGTGCGTATTCGGGAGAACGGTGGTTGTTGGTGTCGTAGAGCGTCAAGGTGCTCGTCTCAGCTGGTTGAATGGAAGTGCTGAACTCCAACATGACGCGGTTAAAGGTCTTTCGTTCCGTGGATCGGATGTTTAGACGTCGTGTCAGATAGAGTCTGTTTGCGACACAAATGCTGATGAAATTGGCAGCACTTTGGTGGGGAATGATTACACAAAAAAGTCCGTTTTCAGTCAACAATTTTGCCACATTGGAAACTAATATTTCGAAGGGTAGAGAAGTCGCATGACGTGCTTTGTCTCTTGCTTGATTTCCACCCAATGTATCTTCTGTATAAAATGGTGGATTTGAAACGATTAAATCGTATTGATTGGAGAAAGAATCGAGGTCTGAAAAATCTTGTTTTTTGAGTGTGATTTGTGCGCTGAAAATAGAATTATCGACGTTCTCTTTTGCCTGCTCAAGAGAGTCATCATCAATGTCAATTCCTTCAATCTTGGTGTCGGGAAATCGCTGTGCCAGCATCAAGGCAATCAACCCAGTTCCTGTCCCCACATCCAACACGTCGGAAGGCGAGTCTTTTCGTTCGTTTAGAGGTAGTCTTGCCCATGCTCCAAGCAAAACACCATCCGTCCCGACCTTCATGGCTGAACGGTCGTGACGGATGGTGAATTGTTTGAAACGAAAGTCGGGTGTGGACAAAGTAAAGTTTACGGTTTAGAGTTTACAGTTTAGAGGAGCGGATCAGAACTTGAAGTAGTTCTTGGCATTGTTGTAGGAAATGTCCTCAATCATCTGATTGACACGTGCTGCCTCATATCCTGTGTAAGGAACTTCGCCGTTTTCGATGTCAGTGGCAACAAGGTTGCAGAGGATGCGGCGGAAATATTCGTGACGAGGATAGGAGAGGAACGAGCGTGAGTCGGTGAGCATGCCCACGAATCGGCTCAACAGACCGAGAAGTGAAAGTGCGTTCATCTGTTTGGTCATGCCATCTTTCTGGTCGAGGAACCACCAGCCAGAACCCCATTGAATCTTGCCTGGGCAGGAACCGTCTTGGAAGTTACCCAGCATGGTGGCCAGCACTTCGTTGGCACAGGGGTTGAGGTTGTAGAGGATGGTCTTTGCCAATTTGCCTTCCGCATTCAGTCGGTCGAGGAACTTCGAGCACTTCTTGGCTGTGTTGAACTCGCCAATGGAGTCGAAACCTGTATCTGGGCCCAACTGTTTGAACATCTTCGAATTGTTGTCGCGGATGGCACCATAGTGGAACTGCTGTGCCCACCCGGCTTCTGCATCTTGTACGGCAAAGATGTACATCATGGCAGACTTGAACTTCAGAATCTCTTCTTGCGTCAACTCCTTGCCACCATACACCTTGTTGAAGATGGCTTTTATTTCAGCATCTGTATAGTCCTCAGCATAGAACTCCTCGATGCCGTGGTCGCTCAGTTTGCAGCCCATGGAAGCGAAGAAATCATGACGTGACTGGATGGCATCGACATAGTCGTTGAAACCGTTGATGGCTTTGCCGCTTACTTCAGAGAGTTTGTCCACGTATGCCTTGAAGTTAGCAGGCACTTCCACTGCCATGGCCTTGTCGGGACGCCATGCAGGAAGCATCTTTGTCTCCATTGTTGGGTCGTCTGCCACTTGCTTGTGATATTCGAGAGAATCCACTGGGTCATCGGTGGTGCAAACGGTCTCCACGTTGTAATGTTTCATCAGTCCACGTGGTGTGAACTTCGGATCGTTCTTGATTTGTTCGTTGCATTCATCGAAGATTTCACGAGCATTTTCAGGATTTAAAGTCTTGTTGATACCAAAGGCGGTCTTCAGTTCCAGATGTGTCCAATGGTAAAGAGGATTACGGAAAGTGTATGGCACCGTCTCTGCCCACTTCTCAAATTTCTCCCAGTCGGAAGTGTCCTTGCCTGTACAGAAACGCTCATTCACACCGTTCGAGCGCATGGCTCTCCATTTGTAGTGGTCGCCACCTAGCCAAATCTGTGTGATGGATTCGAAGCGTTTGTTTTCAGCCACCATCTGTGGCACCAAATGACAGTGGTAGTCGATAATCGGCATTTTGGCCGCATGTTCATGATACAACTTCTGTGCAGTTTCACTTTGCAACAGGAAGTTGTCGTCCATAAAAGGTTTCATAAATGTTTGTTTTTATTTGTTAGAGTGTAAGAATTGTTCGTCAAACAACATGTTTTGCAAATGTAGGCAACTTTTTTCGAACCGCCAAGAATAAGGAAGAAAAGTTGAAAAAGGCAGGATAATTTTGTTATTTGTCTGTGAAGTTGTACCTTTGCAAAAAGATTCTCAAGCATGGAAGATTTGGCAATTCTGAATAATGACGAACAGCAGGAAGTGCTGGCCACGGTGAAAAAGTTGCAGGGATTGGTGGCTGAGGTGTTGAATCCTGACGATTTCCACAAGATCAAGGAAATATTATTTCGGGCTGTGGAAACGGAAGTGTTGCATCGTGACCAATTTGGATTGAACCCTATATTGTTCGACCTCCAAACGGCGGTCATTACGGTGGAAGAGATTGGACTGAACCGAGCATCTATTGTGAGCATCCTTCTGCATGACTGTGTGTCCATCGGTTTGGTGAAGATGGAGGAGGTGAAACGGGAGTTTGGCGATGATGTTGCGAACATCATTCGTGGCATTCTGCGTGTGCAGCAACTCTATGCGAAGAATCCTTCGATTGAGACGGAGAATTTCCGTGACCTCTTGTTGTCGTTTGCTGAGGATATGCGGGTGATTTTCATCATCATTGCTGACCGTGTGAACTTGATGCGTCAAATCAAGGATAAGGGTAATGCTGAAGAGCGAACTCGTGTGGCGACTGAAGCGGCTCATCTCTATGCTCCTTTGGCACATAAATTGGGCTTGTATTTGATTAAGAGGGAATTGGAAGACTTGTCGTTGAAGTATCTGGAGCCAGATGTCTTCTATATGATTAAGGAGAAACTGAATGAGACCCGTGCAGCCCGTGACCGATACATTGCTAATTTCATTGCTCCTGTTGAAGAAAAACTGCAAGCGGCAGGAATGAAATTTCACATCAAAGGACGCACCAAGTCCATCCATTCCATCTGGCAGAAGATGAAGAAACAAAGATGCAAGTTTGAGGGCATCTATGACTTGTTTGCCATTCGTGTCATTTTGGATTCGGAACCAGCAAAAGAGAAACAAGACTGTTGGCAAGTGTTTAGTATTGTGACAGACATGTATCGACCCAATCCGAAACGGTTGCGCGATTGGCTTTCTGTGCCGAAGTCGAATGGTTATGAGTCGTTGCACATTACGGTGATGGGACCAGAGGGCAAGTGGGTTGAAGTTCAGATTCGTACAGAACGGATGGACGAAATTGCGGAGCACGGTTTGGCGGCTCACTGGCGCTATAAAGGTGTGAAGGACAGCGGCGGAAAATTGGAGGATTGGTTGGAAGACATCCGTTCGGCTTTGGAGAACCATACCGAGAGTGATGAACAGTTGGTGAACCGTTTTAAGGTGGATCTATATAGCGATGAGGTATTCGTATTCACGCCCAAGGGGGATCTTTTCAAATTGCCGAAAGGAGCAACTGTGCTTGACTTTGCATTCCAGATTCATACGAATGTGGGTGCCCATTGTACAGGTGGCAAGGTGAACGGGAAAAATGTGCATATTCGTACAAAATTGCAGAGTGGTGATCAGGTGGAGATTCTCACTTCACCAAAGCAGTTGCCTAAGCGCGATTGGCTGAACATCGCCATCACGCCAAAGGCCAGAGCAAAGATTCGTCAGTCGCTCACTGAACAGGAAATGCAGGTGTCCACTTTTGCGAAGGAGGCCTTGGAACGGAAGTTCAAGAACAAGAAGATTGAGCCAGAAGAGTCTTTGATGATGCGTCTTATCAAACGGATGGGCTACAAGCATGTGACAGAGTTCTATAAGGCCATTGCGGAGGAGGTGCTTGATGTGAACACTGTGATAGAGCAGTATTTGGAATTGCAGGAACGAGATGCCAATCCAAATGCTTTCTCCACCGAACAGCGTAGTGCCGATGGCTATGTGGTGACGGTGCAGGATGACCATGCACAGGGCAATGCAGATGTGTTAGTGCTGGACAACAATCTGAAAGGTGTGGATTATAGTCTCGCTAAGTGCTGCAACCCTATATATGGTGATGATGTGTTTGGTTTCGTGACCATCAATCGGGGCATCAAAGTGCATCGTCAGGACTGTCCAAACGCTGCCTTGCTCAAAGAAAAGATGAGTTATCGTGTGCTTCGTGCACGATGGGCGGGCAAGGGTTCCAAACAATATCCTGTGACACTCCATGTGGTAGGACATGATGACATCGGTATTGTCAATAACATCACTTCCGTCATCAACAAGGAGAAGAATGTGATGTTGCGCGGTATCAGCATTCAGTCGTCGGAGGATGGACTTTTCTCGGGTACATTGACTGTGATGATTGATGACCAGAACCAACTGACGCAACTCATCAAGAAATTGGCCACCGTGAAAGGGGTGAAGAATGTGGCACGATAACCAATCCATGCGTTGAGTGATTTTCAATAAACTTCAATTCTGTACACTATGCGGGTCTCTTTATTGTTAGTGGGAAAGACGGTGAATAAGCATTTCGTTGATCTGATTGATGATTATGCTGCACGTGTGAAGCATTACATAGGCTTCGACATCATCGTCATTCCTGAACTCAAGAACACCAAGAACCTTTCTGCTGACCAACAGAAACAGCAGGAGGGGGAACTGATTCTGAAGCAGCTTCAGTCTGGCGATCATGTGGTGTTGTTGGATGAGCATGGTAAGGAACTGTGTAGTGTGGAGTTCTCGCGTTATATGGAGCAGAAGATGCATACGGTTAGCAAGCGTCTTGTCTTTGTTATTGGCGGACCTTATGGATTTTCTCCTGCTGTTTATGAAAGAGCGAATGAAAAACTTTCCCTTTCGCAGATGACTTTTTCCCACCAGATGGTTCGTCTGGTGTTTGTGGAACAGTTGTACAGAGCCATGACCATCATGCGTGGAGAGCCCTATCATCATGAATGACAGGGGAGTGTTTGGATGGGGTGTACTTTTCTTTTACACTTTCAATATCACTTGGTCTAAGATATACCAAAGATATCCTTCTATGTTGGTATAGCCAATTTGTGTGAGCAGATTCTTATAGCCCTCAACCTGCATTTTGTTCTCAGAAGGTGGAACGAGTGTTCCGTCAGGTAGGGTCTTCACCGCACCTTTCGCTGTCTTGTAATCGATGATGATGGCTTTGGTTCCGTTCACAATGACGCGATCTGGGCGTTGGGTGGTGAATGTTTTGTTTTCCAAGAAGAGAATGGCTCGTTCGTTCAAGGTTTTCCATTCTGGAGAGAACCATTCTGGATGGCTAACCGAAATGTCTTTGATCATACGGGTCACCGCTTTCTCCGCTTCTTTGGCATCCAGCAAAGTGCCGAAACATCCTTTTGAAGCCAAAAGTCGGATGGTGTGGGGCACGTCATCAATGGTATGGATGTGTTGAAAGATGCTGTGGTATAGATTGCCCAAACTGATGAGTTGGATGCGGTGGGCGTGTTGTTGAATCTTTGGGTTGAGCGAGTCGGCTGTGATGAACATATCGGAGTCGTAACTCTGTTGGAATGCGGCCACTGATGGATAGGATGTGAATGTCACAGGTAGCGGAGCATATTCTTGGTTCATGATGTTCACTTCTTGTTGCTTTTTCTGTATCTTCTCGGTTGTGTCTGTCGGTACGATGGCTCCATACTGATAGACCGTGATGCATCCCTCGACATCCGTTTGCTGCATCCAAACGGGCATTGCTTTGATAAGAAACGTTTGTGCACTGTCCATCTGTTGGGGAGGAGTGGCGGTGTCTGTGTCTTTTGCCAATTTGTTTCCAGTGAGTATGATGAGGTTATGCTTGGCACGTGTGAAGGCCACATAAAGCACATTGATGTTATCGACCAATGTGCGGAGTTCTTCCTCTCGTCGGTTCTCGGCAAAGATGCTGTCATCTTTGGCTCTGCTCACGCTGATGGGCAGCAACGGCATTTGGTTGTAGGGTGCCTCCTGTGGAATGCACCACATCACGTTGTCACCCTTAGGTTTGATGGCCCATGAGCATGAAGGAATGATGACGGAGTGAAATTCTAGACCCTTTGATTTGTGCATCGTCATGATGCGAACTCCATCTGCTGTGCCACCAGGAATGGTCTTTTCGCACAATCCTTCGTCCCATGCTTCCAAAAAACTGTCGAGGTCTGCTTGACGTTCTTCGCAGAATTGTGCTACGAGGTCGTTGAGGTAGAAAAGGTAGGCATCTTGATCCGACAGTTGGTTTAACTGGAATATCTGGTATATATCCTCCACCATTTCAGTAAGAGGCTTGAAACGCAGGAGTTTTCGAGCCTGTTCGTCGAAGGTGGAAGGTATGGCGTGGATGTGATGGGTGATGGCTGCCAAGTGTAAGGCATTGTCGGGATCTGCCAGTAGTCGCAAGGCACAGATGATCATATTGACGGCTGGTGAAGCATCGAGTCGGAAGGCATCATCCGACACTACTTTCACTTGGAGTACATCTTGATGTGCATTGAAATAATCACAGATTTGAGGAACCTCTTTGTTGGTACGTACAAGAATAGTGATGTCGTTGGCGTCCACATGGTTTTCTATCAGGTCTTTAACGGACAACTGAAGTCTTTGCAAAGTGGCCTCGTCATAGTTCTCTGAAGTTTTTTTGTCCCATTCTGTAGGCTGATGTTCCTTGTCAATGTCATGGTAGTCAATGTTCTCAATCTTAACAAATCCCGCCTCTTGGTTTTTCTTGGGTGTCTGTTCCACATCACCATAAGCTGTTGATAGGGCAGGGCACTCGACCTGGAGCAGTTTGATGGCATTTTTGAACAGGTCGTTATTGAATTGTACCACATGACGCGAGGAACGGAAATTGAATTCCGCAGGAATCTTTGACATGTAGTTCTTCAATTCGCTGTCATGTTCCAGATTGTTCAAGATTTGCCAGTCGGAGTTGCGGAATCGGTAGATGCTCTGTTTCACATCGCCCACGATGAGACATGATCCATCCGTGGCGAGGCTGTTCATGATGAGCGGTTTGAAGTTGCCCCATTGCAAAGTGGACGTGTCTTGAAACTCGTCTATCATGATGTGCTTGATAGTCGCTCCTGTCTTTTCGTAGATGAAAGGAATGTCCTGATTGTTGATGACATTGCGTAGGAAGTTCGCTGTTTCTGACAAGAGAAACTGGTTTCCCTTCTCGTTCAACGACTTGACGGTCTGACTGATTTCGTTCAGCAACATGAGCGAATAAAGATGCTGACTGATGGCATTGACGGTGTGCAGATGGCTGGCATAGGCATCATGAAGGTCGAACAGTTGTTGAAGCATCGGCATTAGGATGTGCTCCACGTCTGGTCGTAAAATGTCTTGTTGCTTTGATGATTTCTTAAACCATTTGTTCACATCGGTGATGTGTGCCTGAATGGCATCGCTGAAGGTTCCTTTGGCTGTTCCCAGTGCTTCTTTCACTTCATCGTTGCATACCTTTTGAAGAAATTTGACAATTGAAGTGGTGCAATCCTTCTCGTTCATGCCGCAACGTTCGTATTGGTCTATCATCTTTTGTGCCATCTCAATCATGGCTTGTTTCTTTTCGGCCAATCCTGTGTTGATGAGTCGGCGATATCGGTGAATGGCGTTGGCATCCGTTATCTTTTGTCTCACTTCCTCACCATGAATGAGGTAATTCTCCTTGAAGATGTTGCGTCCGAATTCTTTCACTGTCTCACCCACTTTCCATGAGCGGTTTTCTCTGATTTTCTCCTCAATGAAGTCGATGATGGTATGTAGTTCGCTCGACCCTTCGTGCAGATTTTCGATGATCTGACTGACGGCATTCTCCAAGACCTCTGACTCGTCCAGTTCCACCTTCATCTTGCTGGGTAGTTCCAGTTCGTTGGCCAGCTCATGCACAATGCCTTGGAAGAATGAATCAATCGTCTCGATGTGGAAACGGCTGTAGTCGTGTATGATGTTGCTTAGCGCCTCTTGTGCTCTCTTACGTAGCGTCTCTTCGTTCATTCCTTGCAAGATGGAGCGGTATGGTTCCTCTTGATACTGAGGCATCTCTTGTCTGGCAACCAGATTCTCCAAAATGTTCTTTACATAGTCCTTCGCATCCTCCAGCCCATGAGCGATGGCATAGAGTGTGCTCAGAATGCGTTTCTTCATTTCGGCTGTTGCCTTGTTGGTGAAGGTAACAGCCAGGATGTGCTGATATTCAGAAGGGTTGATGGCCAATAAGGCAATATATTCCACAGCCAAAGTGAATGTTTTGCCCGAACCAGCCGAAGCCTTGTAGATGCGTAGTGGTTTCATCTCTGTGTTTGCATATAGTTCAACATGTTTCAGCGGTGATGACTTCCGTCATGCGAATATCATGTGCTTCGCAGGGAATGGAAGGTAGTAGTTGGAAGGGAAAGGCTAACCCGATGAGAGGACACGAGAGATGAGGCAACAGGCGGTCGTAATAGCCACGACCTCGTCCGAGTCGGTCGCCTTGAAGTGTGAACGCCATCCCTGGAATGATGGCAAGGTCGATGTGCTGATAGTCAGTGAAAAGCAAACCAGCTGACTCTTGAATGCCGAAGGAGGTACCTGTAGCGAGGGAAGATTCACCCTCATAGACATGGAGGGTGAGTTCGTCACCCTCCACGGTGGGTAGAAGGATGGTATGACCTTGGTTGTGAAGAATGCGGATAAGCTCGTGAGTTGAAACCTCGTCGGGGAGGGAGTGGTAGAGGAGAATTGACAAAGGACGATGTGCCGACGAACTGTTTGGTGAATTCGTGGCGCATCGTCCTTCTGCTATGTTATATATGCGTTCAAGCAGTAAGCGTGTGATGTTTTGGCTGAAAGACTGGAGCTGCTCGGTGGTATGCAGCTTTTTTCTTTCGCGGATCAGTTGCCTGAGTTCCTTTTTTGTCATCGAGTATCGGTTTGGTTTGGTTCGCCTTGTAGAGTTGGATGGCTTTTTGTAGGGTGAGGTCATCGCGGTTGAGATACTGGACGTAGTCGCTCATTTCCAGCATGTTGTAGATAATGCTACCGTAGATAGCTTGTTCAAACAGATGTTGCGATTTCAGAATCATGTTGTTGCGTCGTTGAATGCCATGATTGTCGGCATAGTGGACGAATTTGTCGACGAGCCCTTGGCGACGCAGATACTTCTCAAGGTCGGCTGCGTTGTCGAACTTGGAGAGTTGGCTGCGGTTGTTATCGGTATATTCGAAACAGAACTGGGCGACAGTTCCCTTGCTGATACATTCGCTGTAATAGGGAGTGAGGGAGGTGGTGTCTTCTGCCACGAAGTAATCGGGCATGATGCCTCCGCCACCATAGACGATGCGTCCGATACTGGTTTTGTATTGTTCGCCTGTCTGGTGGATGCTGTCCTGACTGAAGAATTCTCCGCGTTCATAACGGGTGACGAGATCCATCTCATACTCTTCGGGTTGTCCCTTCACGTAGGGCTTCTGGATGCAGCGTCCAGAAGGCGTGTAATAGCGTGCAATGGTCAGGTGGATGCATGAACCGTCAGAAAATTCGATAGGTTGTTGCACCAGACCTTTGCCGAAAGAGCGGCGTCCGACAATGATGCCACGATCGTTGTCCTGGATGGCTCCAGAGAAAATCTCTGCAGCTGAAGCTGTGGTTTCATCGGTCAGCACAATGAGAGGAAGATCCTGGTAGGAACCACGTCCGTCGCTGCGGTATTCCTCGCGGTGTGAACGGCGGCCTTGGGTGTAGACGATGAGGCGGTTCTTGGGCAGAAATTCATTGACCATCTGGATGGCTGCGGAAAGATAGCCGCCACCATTGCCGCGAAGGTCAACCACGAGTCCTCGGAATCCTTCCACCTCCAGTTCTGCCAACGAGGTGAGCAGTTCAGCATAGGTGGTTTCGCCAAAGTTCTTGATTTTGATGTAGCCCAACTCTTTGTTGATCATGTAGGTGGCATCTATGCTCTTCAAGGGGATGTCGCCACGTACTACTGTGAAGGAGATGGGTTTGTTCTGTCCGTGGCGAAGAACACCTATTTTCACCTTAGTACCCTTTTCCCCTTTGAGGCGGTGGAGCGTTTCTTCGTTTGTGACAATCTTGCCTACATAGGCTTCGTCATCCACGGAGATAATCTTGTCGCCTGCCAGAATGCCGACTTTCTCAGATGGACCACCCTTAATGATGCCTGTGACACGCACGGTGTCTTCGCGAATCACGAACTGGATGCCCACACCGCTGAAGGAGCCTTTGAGGTCCTCATTGGCCGTTTGTGCATCCTTGGCTGGGATGTAGGAAGAGTGGGGGTCAAGTTCCTGAAGAATTTTAGGCATTGCTTGCTCCACTATGGAGGTGATGTCGACGGTATCCACGTATTGGTCGTCGATGATGTGGAGCAAGTCGTTCAACTTGTTCGACGAGGTGTTAATGATGTTGAGCCTATTGCCCGCAAAGCGGTTGGCAAAGAAGGTGCCGATGACGATGCCGACAATGACGCTGACGGCGATGATGAGTGGCACCCATCGGTTCTGTCGGTTGATATTATTGCTCATGGTGCTGTATTGTCTGGATTGGATGTTATTTGGATTCAGTCGAGTCAGCCTCGTCTGGGTTGATGTATTCTACATTGATGTTGGCTCGTCGCAGGAGGTTGATGCCGTCCTCGAGTCGATAATGCTCGGCATACACCACTCGTTTGATGCCTGCCTGGATGATGAGTTTGGCACATTCGATGCAGGGTGAGGCTGTGACGTAGAGTGTGGCTCCGTCGCTGGAGTTGTGGCTGCGGGCGAGTTTGGTGATGGCGTTGGCCTCAGCATGAAGCACGTAAGGCTTGGTGATGTTGTTGTCATCTTCGCAGATATTCTCAAAGCCCGACGGGGTGCCGTTGTAGCCATCGGAGATGATGGCTTTGTTCTTGACCACCAGCGCACCCACTTGGCGTCGTTTGCAGTAGGAATTCTCTGCCCAGATGCGTGCCATGCGCATGTAGCGGAGGTCGAGACGATATTGTTTTTGATTCTGTTCGGTCATGTTCTGTCTGAGTTCTATTCGATGTGTTTTGACTGTCTTGTTAATTGATCACCTTGCTCCGTGTGTTGCCGAAGAGGATGACGTTGTCTCCATCTTTTTTCAGGTGAAGGAAATCAGCTCCGCTCTTGTAGGAGTGGATATTGGAGAGGATATTGTAGAGATTCTGGTCGAATGGCTTGGTGATGGTGGGTGTCTGGGTGAATTTCAGCGTGATGGTCTGATGTTTCCCATTGGCAGACCATGTGCCGCCAAAGGTTACGCCGTCCTCGAACTCGCCTTTGAACGTGTTGGAAGCAAAGGATATGTAGTAGGCTCCTTCTCCAGCATCGGTGTAGAAGTTGCTGATTTCGCTGTTCAGTTTCATTCCGTTGATGGTGGCTCCGTTCATGTACCAGGTTTTGCCTGGGAAGATTTCGTCGATGTCATCTTCGTTGTTGCATGCAGAGAGCATCAGCATGGGAAACAGGAGTGTGATGAAATAGAGTGGTTTAAACATCTTTGGGTGATCTTATGCGGTCTTTTATGACGTTGTTATGAATGAACTGAATGGTTGGGAGTGATGCCGTTGCGTTGGAGCAGGGCGTCAATCGTGGGTTCTCCGCCTCGGAAACGTTTGTAGAGAGTCATAGGAGGCTCCGTGCCGCCACGTGACAGGATGTTGTCGCGGAAACTCTGAGCCGTACTTGCATCGAAGATGCCTCTCTGCTTGAAAAGGGAGAAGGCATCAGCATCGAGCACTTCTGCCCATTTGTAACTGTAGTAACCAGCAGAATAGCCGCCTGCCATGATATGAGAGAACTGGACGGTCATGCAAGTGCCGTCTTCTTCGGGAATGACACGCGCACGACTCCAAGCCTGACGTTCAAAGTCGAAGAGATTGGCTTCGAAGGGGGCTTTCAGCGTGTAGAAGGCCATATCGAGCAGGCCGAAACTTACCTGACGCATGCAAGCGTAAGCCACATTGAAGTTGCGGCTGGCGGTGATGCGGTCGATGAGTTCCTGCGGGATGGGTTCGCCTGTCTCGTAGTGAGTGGCGAAAGTATTGAGGAATTCAGGTTCAATGCTGAAGTTTTCCATGAATTGCGATGGAAGTTCGACAAAATCCCAATAGACGCTGGTGCCTGAGAGGGAACTGTAGGTGGTGTTAGCAAACATCCCGTGGAGAGCATGTCCGAACTCATGCAGAAATGTCTCCACCTCGCCCAGGGTGAGTAGGGCTGGTTTGGTGTCGGTGGCCTTCGAGAGGTTCATCACGATGGACACCTGTGGACGGGAGTTGGTGCCATCCTTCTCTTTCCATTGTTCCTTGAAGGAGGTCATCCAAGCACCCGATTTCTTCGAGGCTCGTGGATGGAAGTCGCAATAGAGCAACGCTAGGACACTGCCGTCCTTGTCGAGGACATCGAACACCTCCACATCGGGGTGATAGACAGGCGCTTCCGTATTCTGCTGGAAGGTGATGCCATAGAGTCGGGTGGCCAAACCAAACACGCCTTTCTTCACTTTGGAGAGTTCGAAGTAAGGTCGGAGCATCTCGCTGTTGATGTTGAAACGTTGTTCTTTCAACTTGTTGGCGTAGTAGGCAAAATCCCATGCTCGAAAAGCTCGTGAGCCTTTCCCCGTTGCCTCCGTGATCTTTACGTCGTTCAGCTCACAGTAGAGACGACGTACCGCTTCCACCTCTTCTTTTGCCGTAGGCATATAGGCCTCGATAAGTTGGTCGAGCAGGTGGTACACGTTTTCTTTCTTCTCAGCCATGCGGCGTGAAAGGGCATAGTCAGCATACGTCTGGAATCCCAGCAATTGTGCCATCTGTCTGCTCAGATTCACAATCCTGTTCACGATGGTCACGTTGTTGTTCTCGTTCTCGTGGGTACACATGGTGTTGTAAGCCATGTACATCTTTTCACGCAGTTCACGACGGGCGGAATAGGTGATGAAGGGAGAAAACGACGGGGCTTGAAGCGTGAACACATATCCGTCCATTTCACGCTCTTTGGCCGTTTGTCGAGCCAGGTCGATAGCACTCTCTGGCAGTCCTTCGAGGTCTGCCTCGTCGGTGATGTGGAGCGTGAAGTCATTAGTGTCCTTCAGTTTGTTTTGCGAGAATTGCAAGGCCAGTACACCCAGTTCTGCTGAGAGTTTTCGCAATTCAGCCTTTTTGTCTTCGGGCAGATTGGCACCATTGCGCACGAAACCCTCATAGCAGTTCGTGAGCAACATTTTCTGTTCAGCGTTGAGACGGGCAAACTCATCTGCAGCGTGGTCATCATACACGGCCTTCACGCGTCGGAACAGTCCTTCGTTCAGTCGAATGTTGTTGCTATGTTCAGTCAGGATGGGCGACATCTTCTGCGCCAATTCATCCATTGTGTCAGTCGTTTCAGCGCTGAGCATGTTGAAGAACACATTGCTCACCCTCTCCAGCAGTTTTCCCCCTTCTTCCAGCGCTTCGATGGTGTTCTCGAAGGTGGGTGCATCAGGATTGTTCACAATGCGGTCAATCTCCAGGTCTTCCTCTTCGATGCCTTTCATCATGGCTGGCTCGTAGTCGGCCTCCTTGATGCGGTCGAAGGGTATATATTGATAGGGAGTGAAAAAAGGATTCATCTTGTTGCTTGTCAATTTGTTCGTGTTGAGAAATGTTGTTTATCGATAGAGGTTCTCCAGATTCTCCACGATGAAACCACCGCGTTGCAGGGTCAGGAGCCCTTGTGCCTGCATCTCGTTGAGCGCAACGGAGACATTGAGTCTCGTTTCGTGGACGATGTCGGCCAGTTCCGTCATCTTGATTCTGAACTCCTTCCGTCCCTTGCCGACGGTGGAGTAGGCCAGCATGAACTTCACCATCTTGTGGCGCACCGAGTTGTCGGGAAACTCACACATCAAGCGTTGTGTTTGCTGGTATTTGTTACAGGCGATGTTCAGCAGGTTGATTCTGATAATGTTGTTGTTCATCAGATGCTTCAGCACCACAGGCCGTTCGATAGTCAAGGTGCAGCCGTCGGAATTGAAGAAGTAGGAACGAGAGTATTTCTGGATCATGCCAAACATGTTGAAAGGTTCCAGCACCTTCAGGTCTGGCAAGTCTTCCACCAGCGTGAAGCGACCGTTTTTCTCACGGTATTCCGCACCGATGTCTCCGCTGATGACATAGACGAGTTTGTGGCAGGCATCTCCCTGCATCACAATCTCGTCGCCTTCGTGGTAATTGACGAAGTTCAAACGCACATGTTCCATCACCTCCGACAATTCCAGGGTGGTCAAACCTTGGAAGAGTGGAAGTTGGAGCAATCGTTCAAACATGGTCAGTTCCATACGAAATCCTTTCTTATTGAACCATTAAGTTTTGCAGGCTTTCCGTGTGCCATTCCTGCATGCCTCCATCAGCATCCGTGTAGATGAAGAAGACCATCAGTTCAGGATGCTTGGCCAGCACCTTCTTGGCTTCGTCCAAGCCCAGCACCATGAAGGCCGTGGCAAAGGCATCAGCCGTGGCGCAGTCTTGTGCCAACACGGTGGACGAAAGAATGCTGTGCTGCACGGGGTAGCCAGTGCGGGGGTCGATGGTGTGCGCATACTTTTTGCCGTCCTTCTCGTAGTAGTTGCGGTAGTTGCCCGACGTGGCCATCGAGAGTTGGGTCACTTGCAACACCTGCTCAATCTCATTGCTGATGCTGGCAGGGTCGTCATCGGGTTTGTTGATGCCGATGCGCCAGAGTTCGCCTCGTGGATTCGTTCCTCTCACACGCACTTCGCCGCCAATCTCCACCATGTAGTTCTTGATGCCGAGACCTTCCAGATATTTGCCGACCGCATCCACACCGTATCCCTTGGCGATGGCGCTGCAATCCAGCATCGTCTCAGGATGCTCTTTCACAATCTTTCCGTCCACCAGTTTCACCGTCTGATAGCCCACGAAGGGAAGAAGGCTGTCCACTTTGGCCTGATTGACCTCAGCCATGTTCTTGAAACCGAAACCCCACAAGTTCACCAATGGTGCTACCGTAATGTCGAATGCGCCGTTCGTTTCAGCCGACACCTTCTGAGCCAGCGTGAACACCTCCACAAACATGGAGTCCGTTTCCATGCTGGCATTGTTGTTGATGGCCGTGATGACCGATTCCTTGTTGAACGGGGAGAGCGAGTGATCCACCTGTTTGAGGGCGGCATCGATTCCCTTCTGCATGTCCTGCTGATACTGATAAGTGATGTGGTAGAACGTGCCGAACACCTCGCCTTCGTTCCTTTGGGTGTCGGACGTTTTCCATTCCTGACCCACCACGTTTGTCTTGTCTGCTGCAGGTCGGTTAGTTCTGATGATATAGACGGTTCCTACAATCAGCAAGATGAGCAAAGGCCAGCCCCACCACTTGATTTTGTGTGGCGCATACGGGTCGAACTTATTCTTCTGTTCCTTCTTCGTCTCCGTCGTCTGTGTCTCCGTCTTCGTTGTCTGCTCCGTTGTCGCTGCTGTCTGTTTCGTCATTTCCTGTTGCTTCTGTTCCATTTTCATTTTCTTTTTGAGAGTCCTCTTTCTCGGTAGCCTTGTCGTCAGTCTGTTGAGGAATGTCTCTGATTTCTATGTTGATGCCACGTTTGTGGCTCTTCTTCATGCCCCAGTTCAGGTCGAAGATAAGGTTGTATGTCGCGCCCCAGCAAGTGGTGTTGGTGGTATAACCGTAACCCGGTATGCAGTTGGGCTTGGCAAATTCGTTTTTGGTCGATGTGAGTTCACGTTTGTACCTGACAGACCATCCCATGTGGAAGTTCTTGAAAATCCTCACTTCGACACCAAACACCGCTTCCAGCCAATGACTGGTGCATTTGTTGTCCGTCATGCTGAAAGACCCGCTGCCACCCCAGATGGGGTCGGTCATCGATGGAACACTGATGTCGTACTTGAAGGCTGAGAAGCCGTATCGGGCACCGAGATAGAGCCTGTTGCTTTGGAACTTGTCCTTCAGCATGTTGAAGTCGATGCCGACGCGGGCATAGGGAGCGTTGACTTTGTATTTAATCTTTGTGTTGAAGTCTTCCTTCGAGCATTTGCCGTAGCCCACCTCAACTATGGGGAAGTAGGTATTCTTCAGATTCAGCCTTAACGCTCCCTCCATGGTGCCATAGTCGGAAACCATGTAGGCAACAGGTCCATACACATCCCCAGACAACGTGAAACCCTGAAAGAACACCAAGTGCTGCTTCTCTTCCTCCACAGCCACATACTTGGTCGGTTTCGGTTTCTCGCCAGGCATCAGCGGTTGGGGCTGTTGCTCTTGAGCCATCGATACCCATGTGGATGCGATGAAGCATACTGCTGTTATGATATGTTTGTATGAATGCCTCATCTTTACTCTGTTTCAACAACTCCGTTAAAGTAAATCTTGATGTTGATAGCACCATCATAATTGACATTCGGATTGCCAATCTCCACATGGTCGAAGGCTGCATCGGTCGCTGTGACCCCCAACAGTGTGTGGAAGCGGTGGGCACCACACTCGGGCAGTTCCACGTGCGGAAAACTGCTGTGGCGAATCTTGATGGTGTCCTTCAGCGAAATCATCTTGTAAGAGAAAATCAGCGTGTCCTCCTCGTTGAAATAACTCATGGGCACCTTGATGTTCGAAGCACCATATTTCTGGTTGATCAAGATAGTGTCCTTGCGCTGCTGCGAGGTGGTTTCCGTGTAGCCCTGATTGATGAGTGCCGTATCCTGCTCATCCTTTGTCACCGTCATGTTTCCCAATTTCCGATAGGTGTACACCGTCTTATACCCTGGCATGAGCGTGGTGATGGTGATGGTGTCACCGTAAGAGATGGCATTCCCCTCCGCATCATAACAGCCAAAGTTGCAGGTCACAGTGTTCTCCAACGGACAGTTGTTCGAATAACAGCCCGTCAGCACCATGAGTGCCATCGCCATCATGCTCCCCAAGATTCTATGTCTGCAGTTCTTTCCCAAATTTCTTATTTTTTCAGATTACTCGGATTGCTCGGAGTATTCGGATTACTCCGATTGTTTATCCCTTAAATTTCCTTCTCCACCTGATACTTATTTCTCTCCTGGCTGTTACGGCTGATGAGGTCGCCCAGGAATCCTGCCACAAACAGCTGCGTACCCAGAATCATCATCGTCAGCGAGATGTAGAAGTATGGGTTGTCCGTCACAAGGGCATGGGGCACATGCTGACAGAGTGCCACCACCTTGATGGTGCCTACAATGATGATGGCGATGAAACCGATGATGAACATCAGGGTGCCGATGAAACCGAAAATATGCATTGGTTTCATGCCGAAGGTGCTGATAAACCAGAGGCTCATCAAGTCGAGATAGCCGTTCACGAAGCGGTTCAGCCCCATGAACTTGCTCTTGCCGTGCTGACGTGCCTGATGGTGTACAGGCTTCTCTCCAATCTTGCTGAAACCTGCATTCTTTGCCAGATAGGGGATGAAGCGGTGCATCTCGCCATACACCTCAATGTGCTTCACCACATCCTTGCGGTAGGCCTTCAAGCCGCAGTTGAAGTCGTGCAGATTGTGGATGCCGCTCACCATGCGTGTGGTGGCGTTGAACAACTTCGTCGGAATGGTCTTCGACAACGGGTCGCCTTGACTGCGGTTCATCTTGAAGCCGCTCACCAAGTCGTAGCCATCCTCCTTCACCATGCGGTAGAGTTCCGGAATCTCGTCGGGGCTGTCCTGCAGATCGGCATCCATCGTGATGACCACATCGCCCTCCGCTTTCTCAAACCCGTGGAATAGGGCAGGGCTCTTGCCGTAGTTGCGGCGGAACTTGATGCCGTGCACCTCAGGAAACTTCTTGCCCAGCTCCTCAATCACCTCCCAAGAGCGGTCGGTGCTGCCGTCGTTCACAAAGATGACTTCGTAGGAGAAGCCATGCTCATCCATCACACGCTTGATCCATTCGTGAAGTTCCGCGATGGATTCATCTTCGTTATAAAGTGGAACTACTACTGAAATGTCCATAATTGTCTTGCTATCTTATTTCAAGTTGTTGATTCTTTTCAGGTTGTACGATGCGACAATGGCGACGACGAAAGAGAACGTGAGGCCATAGAAGAAGTTGTTGTTGAAGACAATCAGCGCCTTGTCCAGTGCGGAGAGACCGCTCATGTCTTTCATCATGTCAATCATCTGCGCATACTGTTCGCCCATGCCGAGGCTCTTGTACGTGCTCGTCATTTCAGGCATGGTGAGCATTTCGTTCAGTCGCCCGAACAGCGATCCGTCATCCATGAACTGGAAGTAGGCGTACACAATCAGCCCATTGAGCAGACACGCATACATGAACATGGAGATGGAGAAAATCAATCCCTGAAGATAGCTCAAATTCTCTCCAATCAGAAAAACCTTCCTGTTGAGACGGAAAGCTAAAACGAAAGGAAGCACGAACGCCACCCCACACAGCATGAAGCACAGCAGGATGAGCAGCGCATTGTCATAGATGATGCCCTCCACGTATGAGAGGAACAACGCCCCCCAACTCAACCCCACGAAAGTACCGTATTCCATAGAATACGACCTGTATGTCACGTTCTTTGTAGCCATCGAAATCTTGATACCTGTCCTTGTTTATTTATATAATATGTGTAACCGTGCGTGCACGATGACAAAAACGATGCAAAGTTAGGCATTTTAATTCACAGAATCGCAATTATAAGCCGAAAAATGTGGAGAATTTACAAAATTAAGAGATTGAATCATCGACAAAAGATTTGACGGATTGAAAGGATGAAAGCCATACTCTGCGGCTTACACAATCCTTTCAATCCGTCAAATCCGTTGTGATAAATGCTGATACACCCCTTCAACTTTCAATTACCCAAACGCCAGCGCATACCCTTTCTTGATTTTCTCCCTCACTTTTGCGGATGTTCAGCCCTCAGTGAAAAGCAGAAAAACGGTTTTTTCTTTCATGTTTGTTATTGTTTTTCAATCGGCGTTGCCAGCACCCCAGAGTCTTGTGCCAACACGGATTTTCCCCTGATCGTCTGCGAACTCGTTTGTTTTGTCTGGCGGTGTTTGTGAGCCGTTTAACAGTTGTGTGGTGCATACTGCGATGGTAGTGCACACGGGTGTGATGTATTTCTTTTTCATTTAATTAAGTATTTTTTCCCGTTATTGATATATAATCCCTTCGTAGTGGGTTTGCCGCTGAGCTGTCGGCCGTGCAAATCATACCACTTTCCCTCACACTGAGTAGGAGCGGGGGTGAGTCTTATTCCTGTCTCTTCGGGGTAGCCGATGATAAGACGTTCATTTGCTGACGCGGGAGAGGTGGAAATTAAAGAGGTGGGCACTCGCAGATAGGCCTTGTTGGCACCGATAGTGCCGCCACTGGTGGGGTAGAAGGTCGCTTTGTAGGCTTCGTTCACCAATTCGTTCACCACGATGTAGTTGGTATAGTCGCCTTCAGTCGCAGCAATCTCAGTGGGTTCGGTGACACCCACGAGCATGTTATTGTCATAAAGGTCTTGCTCTTCTTGAGGGATGCTCTCGTCGTAGCGTGGCAGGTCGGCATCGTCGCTGGTATTCGTGCCGTTATGGATGAGCACACCCTTGCCCTTGGCTACATAATTTACGCGCTTAATGTAGATGTAGTGGCTGTTGTCTTCGTCTGTGCAGTATTGTTCGGCCACATAGAACAGCATGTTCGAACCGTTGTCTATATCTTGGAAGGTGGCATTGCCGCAGAAGGTGACCGCTTCCTTCGTGATTTCAAAGCGACCATAGACCTTCGCTGCGCCAAACTGTTGGTCGGAAACTAAGGAAGCAGGCAAAGTGACCCTGACATCCTCAGTCAAAACTCCAAGCAGAGTGGCGTTATCTGTAGAGATCTGTTCTTCTGTTGCCGGAATGTCTATCCACGCGCCGCTATAGCCCTCGATATAAATAGTGCTGAGCGCGTCCCCGGCTACTAAACTCTTCAGCAGGGCACGAATGTTCGCCACCGTCATACTGCTACCCAAAATTTGGATGTCACCCAGCGGATTCTCCCGTTCTCCAAATAGCTCTGCCTCAAACACTGGGTTGCCACCATCTGCAATAATCAGCGCAGACACGTGGGCAGAAGTGGAACTGAAGGCTCCGCTTCTGACCGTTGTCACCGTAGCAGGAATGGTCAGCGAACTTGCGGCAAGGCCATTTTCCGTCAGCCCTGTAATGATGGTCTCACCGTTATCGTCATCGTCATATTCAAAGCAGTTACTCTGTGCATACCCCGTCATGCTTCCCACTACCATCAGCAGGGCACACAAGATTCCCGTCTGCCCTCGTTGCATTTTTCTTATTTTACTCATATAGTTCTTGTTTGTTGTTATCTGTCTCATGTTCTTCCGTTTTGGTAAACTTTGTACGCAAAGTTACAAAAAAAGCTTGTAACAAACGAGGAATTTTGGAGAATTAACGCAATTCGACCGTAAATAAAGGCAATCAGGGGAAAATCGGGGAAGTTCAAAAATCAGGATTACGCAAATTTGGGAGGATTGGTGAAGAAGTTAGGTTGCCAAATCGTAACCCCGGAAAACAGGTTGGGAAGCGGGTTAAACTTTGTTGATCGGCTACGCAATTCTGGGAAGAACGGCGCATCATTCACCGCCCGTTTCAATTGCCTCAAACTGCTATATTTTGCATAGCGATGGATTCCGAAAAAGAATGTAGTTTTGCAGCCGGAATAAAAAAACGTAAGTGAAGTATGAGCAGATCAACTTTCAAGATTTTGTTCTACGCGAACAAAAGCAAGGAGAAACAGGGTATTGTTCCAGTGATGGGACGAGTGACAATCAACGGGACCCAAAGCCAGTTCTGTTGCAAGAAAAGTATTCCACTGGATATGTGGGATGTGAAGCGGAATGTGCTGAAAGGCTTCCGTGTTCCCGTTGGTGACCAGTTTATCACGGTCTATCCGAATCTGAATTGCTCGGTGAAGGACACAAAGAACCAGGACGGCACGGTGAAGGAGGCTGCCACGGCAAAGATGGTGACCGCCTCGAAGGGCAAGAGCCGTCTGGGCGCGTCGGTAAGTATCAACTTCAGCAAGCAGTTTGCCATGGAGGTTTCTTGGCAGAAGGTTGACGAGACGGGTGCAGCCATCGAAGAAGAGGACATCACGGATGGCGGCACTACTCCCGGCGGTGGTGGCGACACTGGCGGCGGTGACAACCCCGGAGAACTGGAAGGGTAAGTCGAAGCACACGACATCAAAATCGGCAAGCAAGTCATTTGGATTTGCTTGCCGATTTTTTTGTAAGATAGACGCGACGGATGAGCGTCACGGGACTGCTTGAAAACATCTGCCGCCATCACATCGCCATGTATGAAGACGACATCGAACAATGGCGTAAATTGTGAGCGATAAGACCGGGCCAGAAGGCTATGGGAGTGGCATTGACGCTGTAAGCGGAATTGGTCGAGAAACAATAGTTTCGAGAGCAAGCAAGGTTGTGTTTTCGTAACCCGAAAACTACCTTGCCCGCTCTTTCAGACGGGAAAAATCCACTCCCGACGGTCGCGGATTTCAGAGTTTGGTTACTGACGTAAGATTACACAGACAACAACGTAAGCAATGACAATAATGGTAACAGGGAAAACAAAGCAAGCCTCTACCGTGACCTTGCAGGGATGGCGAACCGCTCGAACTCTGTTCGCTTGCAAGGCAAGAATCTCAACCAACTGGCAAGGCTCAGCCATCAGACCAGCCTCTACCATACAAGCAGGAAGGTGGACGAGGCTTTGGAAAGAGTGCTGGCAATCATCAATGAGTATAAGCAGGGAAAGGAGGGAAACGGATGATAGCCAAGATTGTGAAGGGTGCATCTTTCCGTGGATGCGTCCAGTATGTGACAGGCAAGGACAATGCGACGGTGCTGGCCTCAGACGGTGTATTACTCGGCTCTGTCGGCAATATAGCGGATAGTTTTGAGTACCAGAGAGCGCTTAATCCGAGGTGTTCAAAGCCTGTCGGACATGTTGCTTTGAGTTTCAAACCGGAGGATAAGGACAAACTGACGGACGGGATGATGACTGAAATAGCACGGGAGTACATGGAACTGATGGGCATCAGGGACACGCAGTTTCTCCTTGTCAGGCACCATAATACGGCCAATCCGCACAGCCATTTAGTGTATAACCGTGTCGATAATAACGGCAAGATTATCTCGGATAAGTTTGAGCGCAAGCGCCGCGAGAAGGTCGTCAAGCAGCTGAAAGACAAATACGGGCTGACCTATTCCGACGGTAAGGGACAGACAAGAACGGAGAGGCTATACTACACGGAGCGCACGAAGTTCGAGATACAGACTGCAGTCAAGACCGCCTTAAAAGGGGCTGGGAATTGGCAGCAGTTTACGGACAGGCTGAAGCAGCAGGGTGTCGAAGTGGAGTTCAAACGACGACGGGGAAACGATGATGTAATAGAGGGTATTACCTTCATCAAGGACGGTGTGAGGTTCAAAGGTTCACAGATTGGCAGAAAGTTTACCTATGCCAAACTGAACGAAAAGCTGTCATGGGATGAGCAGAGGCAGACCACAAATCTTGGGCAGACAAGACAGAATGAGCAACCGATGCATGAGCCTAATTCCGACTGGCAAGGAACGTCTCGTTCTACATTTGACTTCCCGTCATTGGGACTGTTCGATACAAACAATCCCGTCTATGACCCAGCCGAGGAAGAGTTCCGCCGACGGATGCAGCGGAAGAAAAAGAAACGTGGGCCGAGGCTATAAGCGAAACAAATAACAAGAGTATTCATAACAAACAAAAAGCAAAGAAAACATGAAAGAAGAAGTGATAGAAAGCATCTTCGGTTGCCTGGAGCGCATCGAGGAGAAGTTGGACAAGCAGCCCGTTCAGACAGAGCAGGGCAAGAGTGAGGACAACGAGAATCTGGCAGAGGCAATAATGCCTTTGGTTGATTCCATGAATCGGACAAATCGTAATCTTTGCGTCCTTCGGGATGCATTGAAAATTGTCTCAGAACGTCAAAAGGAGGGCAGAAAAGAACTGTTGAAAACCATCGGCAGTAAATTGGAGGTACTATCAGCCAAAGGTGACAAGGATACGGCAGAAGAAATCCGAGCCTTGCGCCAGTATGTCAGTGAACAGGCAGGTAAGCCCCAGCACAAGAAAGTCACCCACGACCTGACGACTAAAACGTGGTGGTTAGTGGGTATCGGCACTGTCCTTTTCTTCTGTATGACCCTGCTGATAACCAAGATTTACGACCAGTCAAAAGAGATAGAGGAACTGCAATTAGCGGGCTGGAAGTATCGGGCGTTACGTGCTACACTGCCTGCCAACAACGCCAATGTAATATGGTTGGAGCGTAATGTCTGGGCAGGCAACAAGGACGGCATCCGTCATTGTCAGCAGTTCGTCATCAACTTCGAGGACTCTGTCCGTCACCGCTACCAAATGGAACAGGAAGCGGCCACGCGTGACAGCATAGGACGGCTGATGATACAGCAATCGAAGGATATTAGAAAGAATCTGAAACAGTGATTTTTCAGGGGAAAAGGATGAGTCAAGCCTAATTAAAAGACTTGGCTCATTCTACCCTTACCCTTTCCCTTTCATCTTCTGGATTCCACTGCATGAACCACTTCTTCTGGTCCTCGTAGGGCATGTTGAAGTAACGGGACTCTATCCCTGCAACTTGAACATCCCCGTGCGGAGGGAGGCGATGACACCGCCGTCAATGAGCAGGTCGGTGCCGTTGATGAAGGTGGCGTGCTCGCCCAGGAGGAATGCGGCGGCATCGGCAATCTCGTCGCTCGAAGCCACACGGCGGGCTGCGGAGGCATCAATCATGGCCTGATAGCCCGCGCCGTTGGCATTGAACTCGTCGTAGGCCAGGGGCGTGACGATGATACCCGGCGAAATGGTGTTGATACGGGCACGACGCTCGCGCCACGTGGTGGCCGCTGCCCGCTGGGCCTGCAGGTGGTTTACGCGCTTGGCAATCATGTAGGCCAGGCCGCTGTTCTGCATGGCCACGTTCTTGACAATGGGAAGTTCGGTAAGTCGTTCGGTGGCGGCGTTCACAATCTGCAGTTCATCCTCGTTGGGAATGGGATACATATAAGCGGCCTGACTGCTGATGATGAGTCCTGCGCCACCCTCGGCCATCACCCGTCCGAAGGCATCCACGGCATAGCCCGTGCCCACCATGTCGAGATTGACGATATGCTCCGGCGCGGCCTGATTGGGCGAGGCGCCTGCCGTGTCGATGAAGTACATTACGGGGCCGAGACTTGCAGCCTTCTTGGCAAAGGCCTCGATGCTATCCTTTTCCAGAGCGTTCACCACCTGCGTCTCTACGTCATAACCGCTGCGGCGGAAATCGTCGCCCACGCGCTCCAGCGCCTTCTCGCTGATGTCGCCCAGCAAAATCTTCTTGCCTGCCGCAATGCGTCGCACGATGGCCGTTCCCATACTACCGGCACCCAGCAGTGCCACTACCTGTTTCTTCTCGTTTCTGTCGAAAATCATAGTCTTGTTCTCCTATATTTTTTAATGTTATTATTTCGATGGTGCAAAGGTACGACAAAAACGGCAACCTGTTGTTACACAAATTGCCGTAGAACTTTCACAAAAGGAAGAAAGTGCAGATTTATTCCGTCCGAATCCACTTCCCATTGCGTTTCACCAGCCGCATAGTTCCGTTGAGCGTCCATGTGCCGTAACTGCCCCAGATGGTGGCCGTGATAACCGATGTGAACGACACACTGACGCTACCGTCGGCATTGAGCGACACCTTTACGTTTCGTTTCTCAATCTTGTGGTATTTCATCGAGCCGCTTGCCACCTCTTCCAGCCACTCGCGCTTAGTCTGCGTCATGCCCGTAATGTGGCGAAGAATGATGCCGTCGCCCATTATCGCACCGAGGCGAATGGTGTCAGCAGCCACCATTGCATCGTTCCATTCGTCCAGAAACTGCTCAATCTCCTGTCTTAACTGCTCCATATCCGCTTTCTCTTCGCTGAAAGTAATGCTTTCTATCTCGCTGACGGCATACTGTCGCTGTGTTCCATCCTTCATCCAAACCTGCATGGTCTGAGCCTCACAGGCTGAGACCAGCAGGGGAAAGAGTATTGTAGATAGTAGTTTGGTCATCATTCGTGAATCTTCATCGTGCCTATCCAGCGGGTGTTCTCTGGGTCTTGGTCATCATAGGCGGCACTGTGACCCATGTCGAGGGCCGATATGCGGGTCATCTCGGCGGCATTCAGCGAGAAGTCGAACACGCTGATGTTCTCCACCATGCGCTCCCTATGGACTGTCTTTGGGATGACCACCACACCACGTTGGATGTGCCAGCGCAGGATGACCTGTCCCACCGTCTTGCCGTGAGCCTTGGCAATCTCCGTCAGCACCGGGTTGCGGAAGATGTCGTTGTGACCCTCGGCAAACGGTGCCCATGCCTCATGCTGTATGCCCTCCTTCTTCATAAACGCATTGGCCGACTCCTGTACGAAGAACGGATGCGTCTCAATCTGGTTTACCGCCGGGCGAATCTCGTTATGTAGGGCGAGGTCGAGCAGACGGTCGTTTGAGAAACTCGTCACGCCGATGGCACGGATGCGCCCCTCTTTGTATAGCCGTTCCATAGCCCGCCAGGCGGCATAGTAGTTACCGTATGGCTTGTGAATGAGCCACAGGTCAAGGTAGTCGAGTCCCAGTTTCGCCATCGACGTGTCGAAAGCCCTGAGGGTATCGTCGTACTCGTGATCCTGCACCCACAACTTTGTGGTCACAAACAGTTCCTCACGCTTCACGCCGCTCGCTTTGACGGCCTGTCCCACGGCTTCCTCATTCATGTACGATGCCGCCGTGTCGATGCTGCGGTAGCCCACCTCGATAGCCGTCTCCACTGCCTGCTGGCACTCCTTCTGGTCGTTCACCTGGAAAACGCCGAAGCCAATCATCGGCATCTTCACTCCGTTGTTCAGTGTTACATGTTCCATATTGATTTATTCCGTTTTTGGTTCCACTCTCTTGATAAACTTCGCGGGATTGCCGCCGACGATGGTGTTCGGTGCCACGTCCTTGGTCACTACGGCACTGGCGGCCACGACGGCGTTCTCACCGATGGTCACGCCGGGCAGAATCGTTGCTCCGGCACCTATCCAGGCGTTGCGGCAGATGTGGACGGGCTTGCATACGAGCAACTGATGGTCGTGCAGGTCGTGGTTGTTCGAGATGAGTTGCACATTAGCGGCAATCATCGCTCCGTCATCGATGGTGATACCACCCCTTGACATCATCAGACAGCCGCCCATCACGAGCACACCCTTGCCAATCGTCACCTCGCTGGCACACACCAGATTCAGCGGTGGCAACACACGGCTCCCTTCGCCTATCTTACCCTTGAAGAGTTCCTGCACCAGATTGTCATACTCCTCCGTGTAGGGCATCGTATGATTGATGCCAAACACCAACTTTACGTCGCGCAGTCCGCGCTCAAACTCCTCCGGTCCCGACTTTCTCGGGTCAACTACAAATCCTTCCATATTCTGTTTCCTAATTTATTTGTTGATATACTTCTTCCCGTCCTGAATATAGATGCCGCTCTGGCTGGTAACAGGCTGCCCATTCAGAGCGTAGCGTCTGGTGCTGCGGGACTGACGGACTTGTGCCGACTGGATGGCGGTAGATTGCTTGTCAACGCCCAGACGTTTCAGCCAGTTTCCGACGGTGGTCTTCGACTCGGCATCGCGGACGCTGGCACCGCTGATGCCGAGGGCTTCAAGGATGGTGGCATTGGGGAAATACTCCTTCAGGAGCGAGGTGTAACTGCTGACACCGCTGCCTCCGTGGGTGCCGAATGGTATCAGCCGTTTGTCCTTCAACTCCGGGTGGGCTTCGAGGAATGTGCGGATGATCATCGGCGGACGCGCCCACCAGATGGGGCCTCCGATGAATACCGTCTCATAGTCGGCAAGGTTGGTGACATCGTTCTTGTAGGCCGGACGAAGATTCTGCGGCACCTCCACGTCGTTCACATAGGCGATGCACTCGCTATAGGCTTCGGGATAGGCCACTTCCGGCACAATCTCGAACACATCGACATCGGCCTGTTCCCTAATGTAGTCCACCATGATGGCCGTGTTGCCGCGCTCCACATAGCCCACCTGCCAGTTCTCGCCAGCCCGCGAGAAATACACCACAAGCATTTTCCCATTTGCCGCGCCTGAGCCGTTGCCGTTCTGCTGGGTGGCTCCCGTCGTGCCGTCCACCTCTGGGTCGCTGCTGCCACAGGCCAGTGCCACGATGACACAGCCCAGTGCGAGCATGAGTGTTGTCAGTTTTCTCATCGTCGTATCTCGTTTATCTTGCAATGATTAGTCCGTCGGATTCCACTGCATGAACCACTTCTTCTGGTCCTCGTAGGGCATGTTGAAGTAGCGGGCCTCCTTGTTGAGCAAGCGAATCTGCTGCATCTCTGCCTCGGAGAGGGCGAAGTCGAAGACCTCGATGTTCTCGCGGATATGGGCGGGGTTCGACGAGCCGGGGATGACGGAGAAGCCCTCCTGCACGTGCCAGCGGATGATGACCTGGGCAGCGGTCTTGCCGTGAGCACGGGCAATGGCGTTGATGACGGGGTCGCGCAGAATCTCGCCCTTCGAGTCGCGACCGCCCAGGGGGAACCAGCACTCAATCTTGATGTCGTGCTTCGCGGCCATCTCCTGCCAGTGGCGGCGCTGGGCGTAGGGGTGGCACTCTATCTGCACAATCTGCGGTTTGATG
>JAFSKK010000003.1 GCA_017448965.1 Bacteroidaceae bacterium
ACACCAGTTGGGAAAGTCTGGCTTACTTCTGTCTGCCGATTGCCGAGATGGACTACTTCGACCTGACACCTACACCGCCTCTATTCAAGCATTTTGACCTGATGACGGGTGAAGTCAGTAACGGCTTTGTCGGTGAGCGATTCAAAAACAAATAACTTAGTATAAATTCAAAAAAGGTAAGAACAATGAAAAAAGTATTTTTTGCAATGATGGCAGCCGCCATGATGGTAGGCTGCGGTAACAAGACACAGCAGACGGCTCAGAACGATGCCGCCGAGGTAGAGGACTCTCTGACGGGTGCCTTCACCGCCTATGACATGGACGGCTACAAACTCCACGTGTACAACTCGAACGACGTGATGGGCGATGCCAGTTATATCATCGAGGGCAAGGACTCGCTCATCGTGATGGAATACCCACTCTTCAAGGTGAATGCCAAGGAGTTTGCTGACTACATCGAGAAGTTGGGCAAGCCCGTGGAGATTGACGTGACCGACTATCATCTGGGTGGCTCTGACAAACTCCCCCTGACGATGCCCGAGGGTATGCCTGCCTTTATCGAAGGTCCCGTCTATGGCGGTATGATGAAGCAGTTTGCCGAGCAGTTTGGCGACACGATGGTAGAGTTGCCCACGCAGAAAGCCGCTGAGGTGCCCTTCGGACAGACCCAGAAGTGGAACGGCATAGACTTCCGTTTCGAGCATGGCGCAACGAGCGACTTCCCCGGTGCCTCCATCATCATCGGTGGTCAGGTGTACTACACTCACTGGACTCCTGCCGAGGCTCATATCAGTCCGCTGCAGATCGGCAACGCTGCCGCTGTTGATGCTGAGTTGGCTGAGGCTAAGAAGGCTCTTGCTTCTGGTGCCAAGTATTTCATTGGCGGTCATGGCGGTCTGGCTGAGAAGGCTCAGGTGGAGTTCAAGATTGCCTATTTGGAGAAGGTGAAGGAACTGATGGCTGCCAACAAGGATGCCGCTACATTCACTGAGGCACTGAAGGCCGCATATCCCGAACTGCCCGGCGATGCCGATGCTCTGGCTCAGGCACTCTATAAGAAGTAAGGACAATGGACAGGCTGGAGAATCTGAAGAACATCATCATGTATCTGATGGCTGACGAACATGTCAGCCATCAGATTCCTTCTTCACTCGAAGAGCGACAGCGGATGATGCGGGCATTGATGAACCTATGGGAGCCGCGCCAGATAGCAGAAGACTTTCTAAAAATGCAGGATGCCGAGTTGCAGATGCAGCGAGAGGACAAAGGGGTGGTAGAAGTTCATAACGAAGGACTGACCATCTGGCAGGGAGACATTACCCGTCTGAAGGTGGATGCCATCGTCAATGCTGCCAACGCACAGGCTATGGGCTGCTGGGCACCGCTCCACAACTGCATAGACAACTGTATCCACTCAGCCGCTGGCATCCAACTGCGCAAGGAGTGTGCCGACAAGATGCAGGGACGGCTGCTGGCTACTGGTGATGCCTTCATCACACAAGGCTACAATCTGCCAGCCCGGCATGTCATCCACACTGTCGGCCCGATTATACCCGATGGTGTTCCCACCAAGCAGCAGGAAGAGCAGTTGGCTCAGTGCTACCGTTCCTGCCTTGACCTGGCAGAAGAAAACGGACTGGAGAGCATTGCCTTCTGCTGCATCTCCACGGGTGTGTTCCACTTTCCCAATGAACAGGCGGCAAGGATTGCCATCGAGACCGTCAAATCATATCCACGACATGCACTTAAAACGATTGTATTCAATGTTTTCCTCGACAAAGACCGCGACATCTACCAGCGGCTTCTCTGAACGACTTGCGGACCTTCAGCGATTGATAGCCGATGCCGACTACGTGCTGATTGGTGCAGGAGCCGGACTGACTACTGCCGCTGGCATCGACTATGCCGGTGAGGACTTCCGAAGGGAGTTCCGCAAGTGGATAGACCGCTACGGCATCACCGATCTCTACAGTGCCGGGTTCTATCCCTTCAAGACCGACGAGGAGCGATGGGCCATGTGGGCAAAGCACATCTGGTTCAGCCGCTATCGCACAGGAGCATTGCCGCTATACAAGAACCTTCTGAAGATGGTTGACGGCATGGATTACTTCGTCATCACCACCAATGTAGACGGACAGTTCGAGATGGCAGGTTTCGATCCGGAGCGCATCTTTGCCACGCAGGGCGACTACTGCTATTTCCAGCCTGCATCGGGTTCGCCCAACGAACTATATCATAATCAGGAGTGGGTGGAACATGCACTGCCAGCCATCTGCGACTGCCGCATACCCACAGAAATGATTCCCCATACCCCTGACGGACAGCCCGTCAGCATGAATCTCCGTTGCGACGATACCTTCGTGGAGGATAACCACTGGCACCAGCAAGCCCAACGCTATAACGATTTCGTGCATACCGCTTCCGGCAAACGGCTCCTGCTTCTGGAGTTCGGCGTAGGCTTCAACACTCCTGTCATCATCCGCTTCCCCTTCGAGCAGATGGCCGCACAATTCCCTGACACCACCCTCGTCCGCTTCAACCGCGACTATCCTCAACTATCTTTACAAGGAGTCAAGAGTTTCCTAGCATTTACGGAGGACGTTAGGAGAATAATTTGACTCTATACTGTAGAAAAGAAGGTGCTTAGTATAAAACAATTAATTGCTTCAAACAACGGAGTTTTGACTTGTTGGTTTTTGAAAGAGCATGAAAAATGCCGGCTCAGCATGATGTGTTGAGTCGGCATTTTTTCTGGATGATTGCCTGTTTTTTACTTCTTCTCCTTCAAGAGGTCGCGGATTTCGGTGAGGAGCACTTCTTCCTTTGTTGGTTCTGGTGCAGGAGCGGCGGCAGCCTCTTCGGCTTCCTTCTTCTTGCGGAGGGCAGATGCCTTGGCGATGGCCTTCACGATGAAGAAGAGGCAGATGGCGATGATGAAGAAGTCGAGCACGTTCTGGCAGAATGCGCCGTAGTTCCAAGTGACGGGTTCGATGGCTTCGGTCACCACTTCGCCTGCCTCGTTCAGCACTTCTGGCACACCGGGCTTGAGTTCAATCTTCAGGTCTGCCACGTTCACGCTCCAGATGGCTGCCACGAGTGGCATGATGAGGTCTGCCACGATGGAAGACACGATTTTGCCGAATGCGCCGCCGATGATGACACCGACTGCCATGTCCATCACATTGCCTTTGAAGGCAAAGTCCTTAAATTCTTCGATAATTTTTGCCATAGTCTTTGTTTTTTATAATAAAAAGTGGATATTTGTCGTTATGAATGATGTACGATGTTCCTGAATCTTGTGGCAAAGGTACGAAAAAAATCTGTAACGGTGTTAATAAACTTAAAAAAACATGAAGAATAAACTTTTTTTGTGGCTGAGCATGTGCCTGATGTTGTTGTTGGCGGCATGTTCTACTGCTCACCATTGCAATTGCGGGTAAACCCGAAAAGACTCAGCCATTCCCCGAAGAGGGTGGTGGAGTCTTTTAAGTGTGAAAGAAAAAAGGGGAAACGAAATGCCTCCCCTTTCTTTGTTATGTGTTGAGTGTCTCTTATTTGAGTTCTGCGAGGTACTTGATAGTGCGCACCATCTGAGAAGTGTAAGAGTTCTCGTTGTCATACCATGCAACAACCTGAACGAGAGAGTTGCCGTCGCCCATCTTGCTGACCATAGTCTGGTTAGCGTCGAAGAGTGAACCGAACTTCATGCCGATAACGTCGCTTGAAACGAGTTTCTCTTCTGTGTAGCCGAATGACTCGTTGGCGGCAGCCTTCATGGCAGCGTTGATGCCCTCAACAGTCACTTCACCCTTCACTACAGCGTGCAGGATAGTGGTAGAACCTGTTGGAGTGGGAACGCGCTGAGCAGCACCGATGAGTTTGCCGTTCAGTTCGGGGATAACGAGACCGATGGCCTTGGCAGCACCAGTTGAGTTAGGAACGATGTTCTGGGCACCAGCGCGGGCACGCTGAACATCACCCTTGCGCTGAGGACCGTCGAGAATCATCTGGTCGCCAGTGTAGGCGTGAACCGTAGTCATGATACCGCTCTGGATGGGAGCGAAGTCGTTCAGAGCCTTAGTCATAGGAGCCAAGCAGTTTGTGGTGCAAGAAGCAGCGCTGATCACTGTGTCGGCAGGAGTAAGAGTCTTGTGGTTCACGTTGTAAACGATGGTGGGGAGGTCGTTGCCTGCAGGAGCAGAGATAACCACCTTCTTGGCACCAGCCTTGATGTGGGCAGAAGCCTTCTCCTTAGAAGTGTAGAAACCAGTGCACTCGAGCACAACATCTACGTTCAGTTCGCCCCAAGGCAGTTCGGCTGCGTTAGGAACAGCGTAGATAGTGATTTCCTTGCCGTCAACGATGATAGAGTTGTCGGTGCAGTCAACAGTGTGCTTGTTCTCGCCGATCTTGCCGCAGAAACCGCCCTGAGCAGTGTCATACTTGAGCAGGTGAGCCAGCATCTTGGGGCTGGTCAAGTCGTTGATTGCTACTACTTCATAACCTTCAGCCTCGAACATCTGACGGAAAGCGAGGCGACCAATACGGCCGAAGCCGTTAATAGCTACTTTTGTCATGGATTTAATGAATTTATTGAGTTAATAAAAACTGTGTTTTTGTTTCTTTTCAAGCGATGCGGAAGACCCCTGTGGGCATTCTTTCTCTCTTTCAGTGTGCAAAGTTACAAAAAAAAATGTCAACACGAATGTTTTTGCCACTTTTTTCTTGAAAAAAAGAAATCAAAGAACATGGAAGGCCATTCACCATCGGGCAAAATGGCACAGAATCTTCTTTTTTGACAACTGGGTGTTGCAAATCGCACACGCTGTCGGCCTCTTGTGCCTCCAGCCTCCATGTCTGTTCCGCTCTCTTGTCTTGCAGGAGTGTCGCATCCTCATTCGCGTCTGCCATCAGTCCTGTGGCAGTGCCGTTGCTCCGTTTGCCTTTACGCCACAAGGTGGAACCGCCCGACGGGTATGTGCCCCAAAGGGTAGTTCCACAGCCTCTCAACCGACGTCCCCGATGTCGGTCAACCGATGTCCCCGATGTCGGTCAACCGATGTCCCCGACGTCGGTTTTGGGGCAGTGGAACAGTCAATCATGACAGACCCTCTTAGCCCCTGTTCATTTTCTTACACTAACGCCAGTTCGGTATAAGAGAACTCATGTTATATGTTTTAAGTTTCGGATGTTCCAAACGCTTCATTTTCAACAACGAATAAAACGAATCATTCTAATTTACCATGCGGCGAGAAGATGTATTTCCCTAATGCCGCAAGCGGCTACGAATGAAATCGAATGGCTACACTCAGCATTCGTTTTTATTCGTTGCACCTTTAGGTGCATTGTGCATTGTATAAATTCGTCATATTCGAAATATTCGTTGTTGAAAAAAGCATCCGAACCTTTAGCTCGACGAAGTCAAACTTCAATCATTATTATTATATATAATGTGTATTATCCCTGTCCTTATGCATGCAGGAGAGAAAGAGTCACTTCGTGCGCTGATTCTTTCTGAAGAAAAGGCATGGTTCAGGGCAAAAATGGTTCTGTTGTTAGAAAAAGTAAAAAAATGTAAAAAAGTGTCTGTTTTTTTTGGTGGGGGGGGTAAAAATCTGTACCTTTACACCGTCTAACATACATTGATAGGTGCTTTTGTGTGGCAAGACTCAACAAATAGTCCGTGTGCATGAAGAACGAAGAGTCACCCCGCTGATTCACTTCGAGATGACAGAGATTACTAATTAGCGCAAATCATCCTGGTTCTAACTATACATCAGAGTTTATAAACCCTATTTATTCACTATTAAAAACTTAATTTACAATGATGAAGACGAAAACGATTTCAATTCTCGCCTTCTTGTTCGTTTTTTCTTTAGGAGCAGCGGCGCAAGAAACGGCTGACGGACGCAAGGTGAAACGCATCACCTTCGACCAGGAACAAGTAAACATTGAGTATGCCGATGGCACCAAGGACCAAAAGGTGAGTGCTGCCACGGTTAAACGTGAGAACACCATCACGGGCATCGTGGCTGTCAAGAAGAAAGAAAGCCAGCAGACGACGCGCCAGTGGTACACTCTCGACGGTCGCCTCCTGCAGGGCGAGCCACAGCAGAAGGGTGTTTATATCGTGAGAGACAAGAACGGAAAGAAGAAAACCGTCAAAAAGTAAGTGCTTATGAAAAAGATTCTACTCTCCCTGTTTTTCCTCTTGGCTTGCATCGCCACCGAGGCCAAAGTGATTAAAGTGACCTTGGCCGATGGCTCTGTGAAGGTGTTCACCAGTTCTGAACTCTCAGCCATCGATTTCAACGAAGACGGCACCATTGTCATCACCACCTACGACGGTCAGCAACTGCCGGCACTGGATGCCGAACTGGCCGAACTGACCATCAGCGAAGAGACGACGGTCACTGCTGTCTATACCGACACGCTGAGGTTCAAGATTGATGCCGACGGCATTCCCGTTGACCTCCATTCGGAGCGTCCCATCACCAAGGTGAACTATGTCTATCCCAGTGTTGACCCTCAGGGCCAGCCCATCATGCTGAGCGGCACCATCCTGATTCCCGAAAACATCTGGAAGAAAGATGTTCGCAGCGAGGGAATCCTGATGGTGAACCACTACACCAAGTTCCACCGCGACGAGGCCCCCACCATCAGCAATGGCGAACTGGAGAACATGCTGCTGGCCAATCCGCTGAATCCTAACTACATCATCGTGGAGAGCGACTTCTACGGATTCGGTGTCACCGTTCGCTTCCCCCAGGCCTTCATGCAGGGCTTGGTCAATGCACGCTCGTCGCTCGACGGACTGCTGGCTGCCCGCGAGGTGCTGGCCGACTTGAACATCAGCAGCGGCCCGCTCTGTTTCAACATCGGCTACTCCAGCGGTGGCTTCGATGCACTGGCTGCACAGAAACTGCGCGACATGGAGTATGCCGACTGCATCTCGTTCGACAAGACCTTCTCCGGCGGCGGTCCATCCGACGTGCGCGAGGCTTACCGCCAGTATGTGCTCATCGATTCGACTGCCTACAATGCCGTTCCGCTGTTGCTCATGGTCTGCACCAACGAGACCCAGCAACTGAACATCGACTACAGCGAAGTGTTCCAGCCCTACATCTCGGACAAAATTGACAAACTGATTCTCTCCAAGAACTTCTCTTCGTGGCCCGTGTGCGACAGCATCGGCCGTGAGAAGAAAGTGCACGAGATTCTTGCCGACGTGTATTGCGACCTGGAGTCGCCCGAAAGCATGGCCATACAGAACCTGCTGGAAGGCTTCAACTTGAACAACGACGACTGGACACCCGACCCCACACAGCGCATCTACCTCTTCCATTCGCGTGGCGACGACTATGTGCCCATCAAGTGTGCCCGTCCCATGATTCCTTTCTTCAAGAGCAAAGGTTTCCAGCCCAGCATCATCCCTGGCAAGACCAACCTGCAGACCAACTTCTTGGTGCCCAACATGGGCCATCTGAGTGCCACACTCATCTACTTCATCCAGACTCTTGCTTCCATCGAGGCATGGCCGCTCATGTACACCAACGGGCAGTTGAACCCGCTCTATCAGTACATCATCAATCAGGAACAAGACCCCGTGGCCATCATGCGCCAACTCGACGCGATGGGCATCGACTGCCGTGCCATCATCAAGGCCATCGCCGCCAAGATGTCCAACAGCGAGGGTGGGGAAGACTCTTCTATCGATATGCTGTCCCTTATGATGATGCTTCAGGAGCAACTGGACAAGATGGGACTGACCATGCAGGATGTGCTGGAGATGTCTGAGGACTCTGGAGTGGATGTGTACAAACTTCTCATCGACCTCGTCACCTACTTCACAGAGACACCCGCGACGGAAGAAGAACAGGCCGACGAGACAGAACAAAGCAGCGAGACGAAAGCCCCCATGCGTCGTGCGGCCAGTCTTCTCAATGCACTCGACACCCCAACCACTCCTGCCGAACGCAACGAGCAGATGCTTCGCGAGTGGATGGGAGAATATTTGAAATGACATAATAATAAATAAAAACAGTATTCACCATGAAGAAGAAAGTCTTTATTTCAATGCTGGCCGCACTGCCCCTGCTGAGCAGTGCCCAGAAAGTGTGGGACTACGACGACTACACTGTAATCAAAGTGTCGAACCCCGACCGTGGCGAGCGTGAGATTGACGGACTCATCGCTGGCGGCGACCGCCAGAACAGTTACACATGGCGTCTGGCCGGACGTGGCGACGAAATCTACATTGCAACAGCCCGCAACATTGCCAGTGCACTGGTCAACATCTATGGTTCACAAATCAGTGCCGCTTCTGGCCTATCGATGGATACTTTCTGGGCCATGATTGACGCTGTGGCTAACGGCGACATCATGCGCAACGACGTGAACGAGGGTGCCAATATCATTGCCTACAATCGCAAGACGGGCGAGTTCCGCGTGGCCTACACCGCCGAGCCAGGTGTCTATCAGCGATACGCCCTCACCTTCGGCGACAATGTCTATTTCGGTTCTTACTCTGCCGACCAGAGTGTGAAGCAGTACATCCTGAAACTCGATCCAGATGGCAACTTCACGAAAGTGTTCGAGTCAACTGGCACCACTGCCATGCGTGCCAACTGCGAGTACGACGACCACTTGTTCTTCGCCAGTGTCGATAGCCGCATAGAGATTCCCGAGGGCGAGGCACAGCCGCTCGTGAAGATGGCCGTCATCCGCAAGAGCAACGACGACGACACGGTGTGGGAGCGTGTGGCCGACTACAAGGACTTTGGCACGGTTCCCTATGACCCTATCCAGAGCAGTTGGGCTGGTGCTCCCTTCTGGGAACTGGCCTCACACGCTGGCTACATCTATGCCACAGCCCCCAGTACGGCTGGCTTTGTCATCTACAAGGGCCGTCCTGCTCAGGGTGATGAAAGTGCCAACGAGTATGGCTGGCATTGGGAAGAAGTGGCTGGACCCAACAACGGCATCAACAACCCCGGCCTGAGCGACGTGGAGGGTGGCGAACCCGGCACCATGCGTTCGCTCATCGGTTCTGTCTATGAGTTCAATGGCGAACTTTATGCCTACAACTTCGACCATGCCTTCGGTGGCGAGGCACAGGCATTTGTTGGCATACTGCAGCAACTGACGGGTTCTGGTGCTAAAGCCAGCGACTACCTGAGTTACATGTACAACTCGCTGCATAATCCACAGAAGGTGTGGAAACTGAACGATGCCACTGGTAAGTTTGAGGAACTGACCGCTTTCACGGAACAGATGGAGGGCACCACCAACGAATACATCTGGCGCATGGGCGACCACAACGGCAAACTCTATGTGGCCACGATGGATGCTGGCATCTTCTACAACTACATGACACAACTTACCAACGGCAGTTTCTTCCGCATGTCGCAGGCCGAGAGACTCTCTAAGATTGCCTACATCGGCAATGTCATCAAGTTGCTGGGCATGGCCAAGGGCAACGAGATGGCCGACGAGTTGCGCACGAAATTGGAAGAACTGCAGCAGTTGCTGTCTCAGTATGCGGAGACCAATCAGGTTGACGAGAACACTGTCGAGACAATCATTGACATTCAGGGCGTTACTCAGGAGATTCGCTTGCTCATCGCTGACTTCATGAAGCAGAAGGCAAGCGAGCAGGTGACAGCCATCTCTGCCATGATTGTACAGGCACTTGAGAATGCCAAAGAGAAAGGTCTGACAGACTTCACTGCACTCACGGGACTGCTGGAGTATTTGGGCAGCGAAGAGGTGCGTGAGCAGTGGGCGCAGAGGAAGGAGCAACTGGAACAAGCCACACCTGAGGAGCGTCTGCAGTTCTTCGCCACCACTGTACAGCAGACGCTCTCCATGCTCTTCGGGCAGGTGCAGAGCATGAGCGACGACATCTACGAACGCATCGATGGCAAAGGTCTTGAGATGTATGCCTACATCAACAATGCTGTCATGACCAATGAGTGGGGTTTTGACCTGTTGCGTACTGCCGACGGCGGACAGTCGTTTGAGGTCATCACTCGCAGCGGTTTCGACGACAAGTACAACTACGGATGCCCCTCGTTCCTCAGCACCGAAGAGGGTCTCTACTTCGGCACTTGCAACCCCTTCTATGGCGGTCAACTCTATCTGCTGAGCGAGAAAGGCAAGGATGTCACTGGCATTAGCGAGGTTGAAAACGAGACAGAAACCTCTGCCACCACTGGCTACTACACGCTGAGTGGACAGGCTGTGAATGGTGTGCCCACCCAAAAGGGTGTCTATATCAAAGATGGCCGCAAGGTGGTCATGGGTGTGCAGTGGTAAATATATGATGCGGCAAGCCGCATTTTAGTGAAGAGTGAAAAGTGAAGAGTGAAAAATCTAAGTTACCTTTGTCATTGAGGAAGATTCCGAATGGCTGGTAACTTAGATTTTTCACTCTTCAAGTACACTTGAAAAGACATTTCTTGCTTTTCTATGGTCACTTTTCACTAAAAAATCCGTACCTTTGCAGCCAAAATCCAAAAGTACATTATGATTACAGTTTCAGACCTTGCCATTCAGTTTGGCAAGCGCGTCCTTTATAAGGATGTCAACATGAAGTTCACCAACGGCAACATCTATGGTGTGATTGGTGCCAACGGTGCTGGTAAATCAACCCTGCTCAAAGCCATTAGCGGTGAACTCGAACCCACCAAAGGAACCATCACGCTCGGCCCGGGCGAACGCCTCTCCGTGCTTTCGCAGGACCACTTCAAGTTCGACAACTGCACGGTCATCAACACCGTGATGATGGGTCATTCGGTGCTTTGGGAAATCATGCAGGAAAAGGATGCCCTCTACGCTAAATCTGACTTCAGCGACGAGGATGGCATCCGTGCTGCAGAGTTGGAGGAGAAGTTTGCAGAACTCGATGGATGGAATGCCGAGAGCGATGCAGCCCAACTCCTTTCAGGTCTGGGCATTAAGGAAGACCTGCACTATAAGATGATGTCGGAACTGACAGGTAAGGAGAAGGTGCGTGTCATGCTGGCTCAGGCACTCTATGGCAACCCCGACAACCTGTTGCTCGACGAGCCGACCAACGACCTCGACCTCGACACTGTAGAATGGCTTGAGGACTTCCTTGCGAACTTTGAACATACGGTGCTGGTGGTCAGCCACGACCGTCACTTCCTCGATGCCGTGAGCACCCACACCGTCGATATTGACTATAACAAGGTGAACCTCTTTGCCGGCAACTACTCCTTCTGGTACGAGTCTTCGCAACTCGCCCTGAAGCAGGCACAGAACCAGAAGGCAAAAGCCGAGGAGAAGCGCAAGGAACTGGAGGAGTTCATCCGCCGATTCTCGGCCAATGCTGCCAAGAGCAAGCAAACCACTTCGCGCAAGAAAATGCTGGAGAAACTGAATGTGGAGGAGATTCAGCCTTCCACCCGCAAGTATCCTGGCATCATCTTCACGATGGACAGAGAGGCAGGCAATCAGATTCTGGAAGTGGAAGGGCTCACGGCCATCGAAGAGGACGGCACTGTGCTTTTCAAAGACCTCTCTTTCACGGCCGAAAAGGGGGAGAAGATTGTATTCCTCTCACACAACCCACGTGCGATGACCGCACTCTTCGAGATTATCAATGGAAATCGTGAACCGCAAGCAGGCACATACAAATGGGGGGTGACCATCACCACGGCTTATCTGCCTGTCGATAACACGGAGTTCTTCAAGAGTGATAAGAATTTGGTGGAGTGGCTCTCTCAATATGGCGAAGGAAATGATGTGTTCTTCAAGGGTTACCTCGGTCGTATGCTCTTTAGCGGCGAAGAGGTGCTCAAGAAGGTCAACGTTCTTTCAGGAGGTGAGAAGATGCGTTGTATGATTGCTCGTATGCAATTGAAAAATGCTAACTGTCTCATCCTCGACACGCCCACGAACCACCTCGACCTCGAGTCTATTCAGGCATTCAACAACAACCTCAAGCAGTTCAAGGGAAACATTCTCTTTGCTTCCCACGACCATGAGTTCATCCAGACGGTCGCCAACCGCATCATTGAGTTGGGTCCCAAAGGACATATCGACAAGTTGATGGAATACGACGACTACATTCACAGCGACGACATCAAGGAACTGCGTGGTCGAATCTACTAAAGAGAAATAAGGTACTTGTGAAAGACAAAAAAGGCGTTGTGTCGGATTGTGCACAACGCCTTTTCTTATGCTTTCTGCTGACAGGGAATCCGTTTGATTTTCCATCCGGTGGCAGCGACCAACAAGGTCATCAGAGGACTGATGATGTTGAAGAAGCAATAGGGGAGATAGGTCAAAGTGGGTACACCAAGAACCGCTGCTTGCGTCATTCCACAGGTGTTCCACGGGACAAGCACAGAGGTGACGGTGGCCACATCTTCGGTTGTGCGGCTCAACAGGCGGGACTCATAGCCTTGCTGACGGTATGCATCTTTATACATGTCGGCCGTGAGTACGATGGAGATGAATTGGTCGCCTGTGGTGAGGTTGAGAAAGAGGCCTGTACTCGCAGTGGTGGCAACAAGGCTGAAACGTGTGCGTGCAAAGCGGATGATGACTCGGGTCAGACTTTCTATCATGCCGCTTGCCACCATCACAGCACCGAAACACATGGCACAGAGGATGAGCCAAATGGTGTTGAGCATTCCAGCCATTCCTCCTGTGGAAATCAGGTCGTTGAGTGCGGCATTTCCTGTATCAACAGCAGTGGCACCATAATAGGTGATAGCCAATCCGCATGCCAAAGAGGCAGGAGCGGACAGGGCTTCGTTGTCGGCAATCTGTGCGAGGATGTGAGGTTGCAGGATGAGGGCACAAATGCCAGCCATGATGGCCGATGCGAAGAGGGTGATGACGGAAGGTACGCGTTTGGCGATGAGGATGCCTGTGAGAAGCGGCACCAAGAGTGTCCACAACGAGATGTTGAAGGTGTGGGAAAGCCCTTCTGTGTATTGTACCACTTTCAGTTCCACATTAGAACCATACCCCCAACCCGCAATCAGGAAAATGATGAGCGTGATGGCGAAAGTGGGTACGGTGGTGTACATCATGTAGCGGATATGCACAAAAAGATCTGTACCTGTGGCTGAAGATGCCAAAATCGTCGTGTCGCTGAGAGGGGACATCTTATCACCAAAATAGGCACCAGAGATGATGGCACCAGCCGTCCATGCTGTGCTGATGCCCAAAGCTTCGCTGATGCCAAGAAGAGCCACACCCATAGTAGCGATGGTTGTCCACGAACTGCCCGAAAGAAGTGACACCAACGCGCAGATGAAACAGGCACACACCAGGAAGAACTGAGGCGACATGATTTGTACGCCATAATAAATGAGTGTGGGTACGACACCACTAATCATCCACGACCCCGACAACATACCAACGGCCAAGAGAATGAGGAGTGTGACAGCCACATCGCCGATGGTCTTCGTGATGCGCTCCTCGAACTTCTTCCATGAGATTTTATAGACAATCATAGAGATGGCCACACATACGCTTGTGCCCAGAATGAGGGCTGTCTGACTGCCGCCGGAAAGAGAATCGCTCCCGAAAAGATAGATGACAGACGCTAAAAGGCCAATCAGCACAACGATGGGTATGCTGGCTACAAGGGGGTGGGGAAGTCTTGTTTGTGTCGATGCTTTCTCTTTCATAAAACGATGCTCGTTATTTGATTTTTTTCTTGTATTCGCTCCATCGGGTGCGGATGCTGTTCACGTAGTTATAGGTTTCGCTGCCCCTGAAGTAGCCGTGCTTCACTTCTGGCTGGTTGTAATATGTTGGGTCGCTCATCTTCAGCACGAAGGCATCTACATTGCCGAGCCACACATCCGGGTTCTTCCCGTATTTCTTTGCCAGCGTACGTGCATCGTCCAAATGCCCGGAACCAGCATTGTAGGCAGCCAAGATGAAGTTCAGGCGTTCGTCCTTGTTGGCGATGGAAGCATAGCGCTTGTTGAGTTTGTTGATGACCTTGCTGGCACCTTGCACGTTGCTGCTGGGGTTAAACACTTCTGATTGGGAAACACCCACGTCTTTGGCGGTTGACGGCATCAACTGCATCAAGCCCATTGCACCCATGTGGGAAACGGCTTGCGGGTCGAACGAGGATTCCTGATAGGCTTGTGCAGCCATCAGGCGCCAATCCCATCCGCACTGGATGGCATATTGCTTGAAGATGTGGTCATAGACGGAAATCTCTCCCTTGGCGGCATTGAGGATGGGCGATGAAACCTTGCGTCGTGGTGTGTAGGTGCGTCCGCCGCTCGATTTGATGCGGATGGTCGTGTAGTCGAAGAAGTCTTTCTGATGGGTGCTCATCCATTGAGAAAGGGAAGCCGTCAATAATGGAGAATCCTTGCGTACTCCCCATGTGGCATGCTGGCGTGGACGAAGCGAGTCATCTTTGCGTTGACGCGAAACGCTGTCCATGAAGGTGGTCAACTCCGTTTCTCCCACAAAGTTCACCTGAGTGAGCAGTGAATCGACGATGTCCAACTGGCAAGCAATGAAATCGCCCTCTCCTTCCTTGAGTTTCCGAATCAAATCCTTTTGATTTCGAGATACATCCACTCGGATACTTACACCAATACTTTTGGCATATTCTCGTGCTATCATGAATTGGAGGCCAAAGTCTTCGCTTCTGAACTCGAAGTAACTTTCAGGGCCATAGAGGGTGAGTACGATGAGTTCGCCATTCTGCTGAATGTCGGGAAGGTCGAAATGGGGATTGCTGTTGGTGGAGGCTGATGCGTATGGAGAATTTTCTCCTGCATTGTCCGTCTTGGGTTGATTACAGGAGGTGAACAAAAAACAATGGATAATGAACAATTTCACTAACGCGATATGGAGATATCGCATCGTTGTCTTGAATTGTCCATTATCCATTGTTGACAGATGATTCTCAACCTTTGCGTTGGGAGGCGCGGTTCTTCACGCGTTGGCGTATTTCTGCCTTGTGTTTGGCAGCACCCGACTTGTGTGAACCTGTCTGATAGGCTTTCTTGCGGGCTTTCGTCTTGACCTTGTTGGGGTCTTCCTTCTTCTCGCCTTTTGCCTTCGCAAAGTTGATGCCATTCATGATGGCATATTGGATTTCGTTGTCTGAAGCCATTTTTTAATGATGGAAGAGGCGGATGCCTGTGAATGCCATAGCGATGCCGTATTTGTTGCAGGTCTCGATGACATTGTCGTCACGAACGGAGCCACCTGCCTGTGCGATGTACTGCACACCGCTCTTGTGAGCACGCTCAATGTTGTCGCCAAAGGGGAAGAATGCGTCGGAACCGAGGCACACGTTGGTGTTCTTGGCCAACCAAGCCTTCTTCTCCTCAGCCGTAAGTGGCTCTGGCTTCTCTGTGAAGAAGTTCTGCCAGGTGCCCTCACGCAACACATCTTCATATTCGTCGCCAATATACACATCGATGGTGTTGTCGCGGTCAGCACGGCGGATGTCGCTCTTGAAGGGGAGTGCCAGCACTTTCGGGCATTGGCGCAACCACCAGATGTCAGCCTTGTTGCCAGCCAGACGGGTGCAATGGATGCGGCTCTGCTGTCCGGCACCGATGCCGATAGCCTGTCCGTCTTTCACATAACAAACAGAGTTCGACTGGGTGTACTTCAACGTGATGAGCGCAATCTTGAGGTCACGCTTTGCGTCGGCAGGAATGTCCTTATTGTCCGTTGGGATGTTCTCGAAGAGGTTGTCGCCTGTCAGGTCAATCTCGTTGCGGCCTTGTTCAAATGTGATGCCGAACACCTGCTTCCGCTCGATGGGGGCAGGCGTGTAGTTGGGATCCATCTTGATGACACAATAGGTGCCGTTGCGCTTTGCTTTCAGAATCTCCAAAGCTTCAGGCGTATAATCAGGAGCGATGATGCCGTCGCTCACCTCACGCTTGATGAGGGTTGCTGTTGCCTCGTCGCAAGTGTCGGACAAAGCGATGAAGTCGCCGAAAGAGGACATACGGTCAGCACCACGGGCACGAGCATAAGCCGTTGCGATAGGTGTGAGCGGAATCTTGACGTCGTCGACGAAGTAAATCTTCTTCAACGTGTCGCTGAGAGGAGCACCTACCGCAGCACCAGCAGGGCTGACGTGCTTGAACGATGCAGCAGAAGGCATACCCGTTGCAGCCTTGAGCTCCTTGACCAATTGCCAACTGTTGAAGGCGTCGAGCAGATTGATGTAACCTGGGCGACCATTAAGAACCTCGATAGGGAGTTCGCCGTCCTCCATATAGACGCGTGATGGCTTTTGATTGGGGTTGCAGCCATACTTTAATGCTAATTCTTGCATAGGTGTATCTCTTTTTTAGTTTTTATTTTGGTACTGATTCCAATGTTCCATCATTTCGGGGGTTCCCCAGGCATCGTAGAGAGAATCTATTCGAGGCAGTAATTCCCTCAGTTCATCCCATCTCTCTGCCTTTTCCAGATAGGTGGTGCGTTCCAGAATGCCCACTCCTGTCTCTGCATAATCCATCTTTAGTGCCTTTTGATAGGCTTTATTGGCTTTTTCGGGTTCCCCTGTGCATACCAGAATGAGTGCTTCCTGCATGGTCAATCCTCCAATGTAGCCTTCTCGTTGTTCTTTTGAGCATTCAGGTGAGGAAACAAGTTCTGCCACCGCTTCTTCAGCCTCTTCAAGCCATGCTTTGGCTTTGTCATACTGCCCGGTGCTGGTGTAGGAATCCACGATGTTGTAGGCGACTCTGGCGCACATCTGCAAATTGGAGTATTTGCTGTTTGCGGCAGCAATCTGTTTCGTGGTGATGTAGGCCATGCTGAATGACTGTTCAGCCTCGTCAATCTTTCCCAACTGCATTTCGCAATAGCCTTTGTCGTGCAACAGGATGGCTATCCAATGTCTTCCCGTTTGGCTTGAGTCGTTCAGTGCCACATCATATCCTCTGATGGCCACCTCGAGAGCAAGCACGTTCTCGTTTCTTTCTGACAGCACGGTGGAGTAGATGTCGCATGCATCGTAGAAGAACTCGAGGTTCTCATTCAGCAACGTGTCTCCTCTCAACGCCTTCTCGCACCAGTCCTCTGTTTGCCTTTTCTTCCCTAAGTGTTTGTAAGCCAAAGCGCGGAAGTAATACAGCCTTGCGGGAGTGGCAATCTGCTCCTTTTCCAAACTGTCTATGGTGGTCAATGCGGATGCTGGGTCAATGCCCATCTTGGCCATAATCAGCGAGTCTTGCTTGCTGTTTAATATAGCCAATTCCTCTTTTTCGTCTTGTACATTTGTCGTTCCGACACATGATACAAACACGAGAGAACTTAAAAGAACCTCCGTTAAGGTTCTTGTCATATATGCCCTGTCAATCATTTTTACCTTCTCTTCCTTGTAGTGTGCAAAGTTAGAAAAAAAATGGCAGTTGAAAGTTAGGACTTCGGAGTTTTTTTTGAAAAAGTGGAGAGTTAGGAACAAGATGTGGTGTTTTGTCACTTTTTGTGGATAAAAAACATGAAACGATAAAAAAATTGCCTGCTCCTGATTCCAAACTCCTAACTTTTTCCTAACTTTGCGCCCGATTTCAGACATCAAACTACACATTATTATATTTATAACACAATGAGACAAAAAACAAAACTTTCGCTTGACGACTTGAACAAGGGAAATGTTTGGACGGTGGCATCGAACGAACTCAGCCAAATGATTATCGACGCAAAGAAGAGACGTGAAGAATTTGCAGAGAGCGAAAAACACTACATGAACATCATCAAAACCGTCTTCGACATACAGTATCTTCGTCGTGAAGACGCCGAAGCGGTGAATAAACTCGAGCAGATAGGCTACGAGGTGTACTCCACCCCCGACGAGAATGGCAACAACGCCATCGCCATCCGCAAGCATCCTATCAAGAAGGTGACTGACCTCACGCTTGAGAACATCCAGCACCTGACGGCAGGGGAAGTGCTTGACCTCATCGCCCACAACATGGGAAATGGTTGGAAGGGCTTGTCTTTGGCTATTCAGGACATCATCGAGTCGGCCTTCTTTGTCGACTGCACCATTATGCCTGAGAAGACCATGCGAAAGGAGGGCGGCATTATCGACCGTCGCAAGGATGATGGCTACGAGGTGTTGGAGATTGAGCGTGGCACATGGATTGAGGGTATCTTCATGAAACCCAAACCCAAGGTGGAGAAAGTGCACATCGATTACAGCATTGACGATGAAGAAGATGGACGCCGTCGCCGTCGCAAGAGCATGGATGCCGAAGACGACTACGTGGATGAAGAGGAAGAACTTGAGGTGGAAGAGGAAGAGGAGGATATGGACGACGAGGAACTGAAGAAACTCGATGGCGAGGAAGATGAGGAGATTGAAGATGATGAGCCAGATGAGAACAACATCCAGATTGAAGATATTGACGCCATCGACGATATTGCTGAAGAGGAGGAGTAGAAAAGCAGACGAGGAACGGAAAAAGATTGAAGAGGAGCAGAAAAGTTGAAGGGGCACAGGATTATAAAAATCCTTGCCCCTTTAATGTTTTCAGGATGTTCTCCGACATAGCGACGTTGTCTTTGCGCGTGTAGCGGCAATCGGTGAACACTTGTGCCAGATTCTCCTTCTTGTTGATTTCCACAAATTTCTGGTTCTCCTCCAGTTGCTCCTTCACATAGTAGATGATGTCCAGTTGGTTGGGCGTATAGTCGTGATACGTCTCCTCGTGGATGTAGGCAAGATGTGGCAGGCGGTCGGGTTGCTCCGGCTGTTCGTCGGGCACACCCACCGTAATGGTGGCGATGGGGAATGTGAGGCGAGGCAGTTTCAGCAGGTCGATGATTCCCTGCGGGTTGTACAGGGTGGTGCCCAGATAGCAGGTGCCCAATCCCGCCTCTTCGGCCAGCGTGCAGAAAGCCTGCACGTAGAGCAGGGTGTCGCTGGCAGCGTTGAGGAATGACAGCAGGTTGTCATAACCGGCATCGGCATTTCTGATGTCGCACCATTTTGTGAAGCGGTTGAAGTCGGCACAGAACGTGAGCACGACAGGTGCTCCCTTCACCATCGGTTGCCCGAAGTGGAGTGGGGAGAGTTTTTCCTTCATCTCGTCCGAGCGTGTGACGACCACGCTGTACAGTTGCATGTTGCCCATTGTGGCGGCGCGTGATGCCTGGAAGAGAAGTGATTCCAGTTGCTCTGCTGGTATGTCCTCCCGCTTATATTTGCGGATGGTTCTTCTGTTCGTGAATGAAGTCATAGTGGTTTACAATTTGTACATTTTAATGAATTACGTTTTCAATTTTGCAAATATAGGCAAATCTTTTCACTTTTATTTTGTCATGTCGCAAATCTCTCGTACTTTTGCCAATACTTAACAATTTTTTGCAACAAACAACACAACATGACCGTAGAAATAACAGAAGAACGTCCTGTCAGCCTTGAGTGCGACGTGGTGAGGTTCCAGAACAAAAAAGAAAGGTGGGTGGCCTTTGTCGGATTGCTCGATGGCTATCCCTATGAAATCTTCACTGGTGTGCTCGACGACGAGGACGGCATCGCCCTGCCCAAGACCGTGACGAAGGGATTCATCATCAAGCACGTCGAACCCGACGGCTCCAAACGTTATGACTTCACCTTCGTGAACCGCCGAGGCTACAAGACAACGATCGAAGGTCTTTCCGAGCGCTTCAACAAGGAATACTGGAACTACGCCAAACTCATCAGCGGAGTGCTCCGCTACCGGATGCCCCTCACTCATGTCATCAAACTCGTCAGTTCGCTCCAACTCGACGGCGAGGACATCAACAACTGGACAAACGGAGTGGCTCGCGCGCTGAAGAAATACACCGCTGGAGGCGACGAGGCAATGGAATCGGCAGAAGACGCACTTATTCAGGAATGAATCATCAGCGACACACCATCATCATCAAGGGGATGCGCGTCTATGCCTATCATGGCGTGATGGAGCAAGAGCGGAAGGTGGGAGGCAGTTTCACCATCGATGCCGAAGTCGATGCCGACTTCTCTGCCGCCATGCTCACCGACAACCTCTCCGACACCATCTCCTATGCCGACCTTCACCAACTCATCCGTCAGGAAATGGCCATCCCGTCACAACTCCTTGAGCATGTGGCAGGTCGCATCGCCGACACCATTTTCAAGCATTTCCCTCAGTCAGAAGCCATCCGTCTTCGCATCATGAAAGAGAATCCCCCGATGGGAGCCGATTGTCAGGGTGCGGGCGTGGAAATATTTGTTGAAAACCGAAAACAAAACTAAAATAGCAATGAACACAACAACTAACAAAATGACCAACTATCGTTGGGTCATCTGTGCGATGCTCTTCCTCGCCACCACGGTCAACTACATGGATCGTCAGGTGCTCTCGCTCACGTGGAAAGACTTCATCGCCATCGATTTCCATTGGAGTGATGCCGACTACGGATTCATAACCGCCGCATTCTCCATCTTCTACGCTTTCATCTCTCTCTTCGCTGGCAAGTTCATCGACTGGATGGGCACGAAGAAAGGCTACATCTGGGCGATTGTCATCTGGTCCATCGGTGCCTGTCTGCATGCCATCTGTGGAGTGGTCACCATGTCGCTCACAGGCATCCCCGACGAGGAAGCCCTGCGTGCTGTTAAAGCCGGCACCGACCTTGCCCTCCTCGTCTCCACCATCAGCGTGTGGCTCTTCCTCGCCTGCCGCATCGTGCTCGCCACGGGCGAAGCAGGCAACTTCCCGGCCGCCATCAAGGTGACAGCCGAGTTCTTCCCCAAGAAAGACCGTGCCCTCGCCACCTCCATCTTCAATGCTGGAGCCTCCGTCGGCGCCCTTGCCGCACCGCTCACCATCCCCGTATTGGCCGAGAGCATGGGGTGGGAGATGGCATTCATCATCATCGGTGGAGTCGGATTCATCTGGGCAATTCTTTGGGCCGTGCTCTACAACAAACCGACAGAAAGCAAACGGGTGAACGCAGCCGAATTGGCCTACATCCAGCAAGACAGCAACGCACCAGCCGAAACAGAAAAGACCTCTGCATCCGCTCCTACGCGTGAGCAAGCCAACGACAACCTCCAGATTTCTTTCTTCAAGTGCTTCACCTATCGTCAGACTTGGGCATTCATCGTAGGCAAGCTCCTCACCGACGGCGTGTGGTGGTTCTTCCTCTTCTGGGCACCTGCCTATTTCTCCGAACTCGGTTACAAGTCTTCCGACCCAATGGGACAGGCACTCATCTTCGTGCTCTACCTCATCGTGACCGTCGTCTCCATCGGTGGCGGATACCTGCCCAAATTCTTTGTAGAGCAGAAGAACATGGAACCCTATTCAGGCCGCATGCTTGCCATGCTCATCTTCGCCTTCTTCCCCATCTTCGCCATGTTTGCCCAGCCGCTGGCAGGCACCTCCGTGTGGTGGCCCTGCATCATCATCGGCCTTGCAGGCGCAGGACACCAGTCGTGGTCGGCCAACCTCTATTCCACCATCGGCGATATGTTCCCCAAGTCCGCCATTGCCTCCATCACCGGCATCGGCACCATGTTTGGCGGTCTCTGCTCCTTCGCCATCAACTGGGGAAGCGGCCTCCTCTTCACCTATGCCGAAGGTCAGGGCGAAGCCTTCCAGTTCTTCGGTGTCACAGGCAAGCCCGCAGGCTACATGATTGTCTTCTGCTACTGCGCCGTCGCCTACCTCATTGCATGGGCGCTTATGAAGGTGCTCGTGCCGAAGTACAAGCCCATCACGAAATAAGCGACAGGTGCCTTCACGGCATCGCCCCAGACAGAAAAAGGCTGGGGATTAAATCGAATGACCTTCATTCCGGAAAACCGACGTCCCCGATGTCGGTCAACCGATGTCCCCGATGTCGGTCAACCGATGTCCCCGATGTCGGTTCAGGGGTTGTTGAGGCATGCATTTTGACATATCCTCGTCTCTTATTTCATTTGTTTCCGTGTGCCGATGTGCAGACGGAATTTTTTTTGTTGGTTGTTCACATTTTTTTGCCTATTTAAGAAAGTTTGGAGGTAAAATGACTTCTCTTAACTCTTTTTAACAAAAATGGGGCAAAAAATGTGTGGCATATTTTTTACTTTTGCAATAGGAATTGAAATGAAAAGTTGCTGCGTTGCGAGGGACGTGGCTTTGTTGTTTGGAAAAACTATCAAATCTAACCTAATATGAAGAAAGCCTTAACACTTATGTTTGTGCTGCTGACCACCGTGTCGGTCAGGGCAGCCACAACGGTGGACGTGGACTCCCTGCGGTACACGCTCAACGACGACGGGTCTGCGACTGTCTCTTCGTGTCTTTACAAGAGCACCCCGACCATCGTGATTCCGAGGACCATCACATCGGGCGGAACGACCTACACGGTCAAGTACATAGCCGACTATGCCTTCGACCAAAGAGCCTTCATCACTTCGGTCACCTTCCCCAACACGCTGGAGAAGATGGGTTACTGCTCCTTCCGCTTTTGCCACGGACTGACCTCCATCACGCTGCCCGCCTCGCTGAAGGAACTGAGTTCGTCGAACTTCTCGCAGTGCATCAACCTCACTTCGGTGACTTTCGCCACAGGGTCGAAACTGACGAAGGTGGACGAGGCAGCTTTCTACAACTGCTACCAACTCCCCTCCATCACGTTGCCCTCGACGGTGACGGAGATTGGTCCGGGAGCCTTCTACAGTTGCAAGGCGCTGCCCTCCATCACATTGCCGTCTGCTTTGGCAACCATCGGCTATGATGCATTTGCCTTATGCACGGGGCTGCAGGCAGTCAACAACTTGAAGAACACGAAACTGACGGTAATACCCAGGGGTACTTTCTATGGTTGTGAGTCGCTGCCCAGCATCACGATGCCCAACACGGTGACGGAGATTGGCAATGAGGCTTTCCGCTATTGCAAGGCTCTGACCAGCGTCGGCCTGTCCTCGTCGCTACAGACGGCGGGCGAATATGTCTTTGCGAACTGCGGGTTGACGTCGGTGAAGATTCCCGCCACGCTGACCACGGTGCCACGCGATTTCCTCTCCTACTGCGATCAGTTAGAGTCGGTCACCATTCCAGAAGGAGTGACCACCCTCGCGCGCGGCGTGTTCTACGAGGACGATGTGCTGGACGGTGTTGTGCTGCCCTCCACACTGACCTCCATCGGCACGTATGCTTTTGCCAACTGCTGGGGGCTGACCTCCATCACCATTCCGGCGAAGGTGACGGTTATCGACGAATATGCCTTCCTGCACTGCGAGCAGTTGGAGACCGTCGACATGAAGCCCCAGACGATGACGACCATCGGTCGGAATGCCTTCGATGTCTGCAAGAAACTGAAGGCATTCCGGGTGCCCGAAGGCATCACGACCCTCGGACAGAGTGTCTTCTGGGGATGCGAGGCATTGCAGGAACTGACGTTGCCCTCCACGCTGACCACCATCGGTCCCCGTCTCTGCTATCATTGCTACAGCCTCACGTCCATCACCATCCCGTCGAAGGTGACCTCCATCGGCGACGAAGCTTTCAATGGCTGCAAACTGATTGACCAGGTCACACTACCCGCCACACTCACCTCCCTCGGCTCCTATGCTTTCTATGGCTGCGAAAGTGCAGAGAGTGTCACCTTCTTAGGCAATGGCGATGTGACGATGTCGGGCGAGTCGCAGTTCTCTACGATGAAGAATCTGAAGAGCGTCAAACTGCCCGACAACCTGAGCACCATCACCCGAAGCATGTTCTACGGCTGCGAGAAATTGGAGGCTATCGATATGAGCAAGATACCTGCCACAGAGATTCGACCATACGCCTTCTACAGTTGCAAGGCACTCGTTTCGGTGAAACTGCCTCCAGCATTGGCCACCATCGGAGAATGCGCATTCAATAGTTGTAAAAGTTTGACGACCCTAACTTTTCCGACATCATTAAAGACTATTGGCAACGATGCTTTCCGCTATACAGGTTTGACCACTCTGCTGCTAAACAACGGATTAGAGACCATCAGCAACTATGCCTTTGCAGACTGCGATGCTTTGACGACAGCCACTTTCCCCAATACTCTTACATCGTTAGGGCAATACGCCCTCGACAATTGCGACGAGCTACAGAAGGTGGTATTCCCGAAAAATCTCACCACGCTGCCACGTTCGGTCTGCGGCACCTGCAAGAAACTTCAGGAAGTGACCCTGCCTGAAAACTTGGAGACCATCGGCTATGCAGCTTTCTACAACGCCAACAGTTTGCAGTCGCTCGTGCTGCCACAAACGGTGCAGACCATCGAACAGTATGCTTTCTACGCCACTAGCAGCCTCGGTGCCCTCATCCTGCCAGCGTCGTTAAAGACGGTTGGCGATGAAGCCTTCCACTATTCCATGATGCCTTCGCTCACGCTCAACGAGGGCTTGGAGACCATCGGAAAGAATGCCTTCCGCGAGTGTGACCGTATCAAGGAGGTCACCATCCCTTCGACCATCAAGAGCCTCGGCCATGCGGCTTTCTGGACCTGCGACTCGCTGCGCACCATCACCTTTGCCGAGAACATGCCCGACCTGACCTTCAGCGGCGACAGACACTTCGGCCACAACGCGCAACTGGTGAAAGTGACGCTGCCGAAGACGGGCCTGACCACCATGACCGACTATATGTTCCGCGAATGCCCTCGACTGCGCAACATCGAACTGCCCTCCACGCTGACCACCATCGGCTATCAGGCCTTCTACGGCTGCGACTCGCTGCAGACCATCTACATCCCCGACGCTGTGAAGAGCATTGGCAACGAAGCCTTCTGCTATTGCAGGGGACTCCGCTACGTGCGACTGCCAGAAGGCTTGGAAACCATCGGCAACAGCTGCTTCGGCTATTGCGAGAAGTTGCAGTATCTCAACATTCCATCGACGGTGACCAGCATTGGCAACTATGCCATCCACACCACCGCCACAGGCTCTAACACAAACTTCAAGAGCGTCGGCATCATGGGCAGCACCATGCCAACGACCAAAGATCACGTGTTCTGGCAGTATCAGCCAGCGTTCAGCCTCTTGGTGTCGTCAGGACAGGAAAGCGACTATCAGAACAGCACCTCGTGGACTCCCGATGCGAAAGACAACCGCACCATCAAGGGCTATTCCGCCACGAAGAAGACGCTGACCAAAGACCTCATCCATCTCTCAGTGCTCGACAAGGAGAACTACTTTACGGGCAGCCCCGAAGCGGTATGGGTGGACTGGTTCGAAGGCATGGGCAACTACCGTGTCTTCTACACCGACACGAAGGGCAACAAGACAACAGCCATCCCCACGGCAGGCGGCAACTACACCATCTCCCTGGCGTTTGAAGAAGGCCCTTACTACAAGCCTGCCACCTTCAACAACATCGCCACGTTCAGCATCCAGGAGATTGCCGACGAGGACTTCGCCCTGCTCTGGGACTTCTACAGCAAGACCTACGACTGGACAAGGCAGAAGTCGACCTGGACAGGCAACGGCGGTGGCGGCGCGAAAGCCAACTGGAACCTCATCGAGGGTGTGAAGGAATCGGCCGTTGGCATCTTCGGCGTGAAGTGGAACAACGGTCACGTGGAGGAAATCAATTTCGGCACTGGCACCAGCATCTACAACCTGAACGCCAACGAGACACCCGTCAGTCTTTTCGCCCTGCCCAAGGTGAAAAAGATAGAGATTGCGGGCGGAGAACTGTATGGAAACATTGCCGACAGGGTGGAAGAGTGGCTTGCCGCTGGCAAGACGTTCAGCTCCACCCTCGAATACCTCGACCTGCAGCGCAACAAGCTCGAAGGCAACATCTCGACACTCGTCAACGTGCTGCCGGCGCTGAAGACGCTCGATGTGCATGAGAACCGCTTCTCCACCGTCTGGCCCGCACTGCCCGCCACACTGGAGACGGTCAACATCAGCAGCCAGACCATCACCGACATCACGGCAACGGTCGACCTGCGCGACATGACCGAGGCGGGCTTCTTCACGACCCTGCCCAGCATCGTCTTCTACGACCCTGCCACACGCACCTACGCTGAAGGCATCAAGATTGGTGTGCAGAGCCAGAGCAACTGGACCTCGTTCACCCTCAACTATGCGGGCGACAACGACTTCAGCGTGACAGGCTCGCCCACATGGAAAGATCAGAGCGGCACCGCAGTCAAGTGCAGCTACACGGACGCGAAGAACAAGACCACGAACTTCAACGCCAACTTCTACTACGACATGGGCGATGTGGACTTCAGCGGAGCCGTCAACGTCATCGACCTCCAGCAGAGCATCCTCTACCTGATGAGGGACTATGCCGACAACTACCGTTACAACTTCTATGCAGGCGACCTCAACACCGACAACGCCATCAACGTGCTCGACATCGTGCGCCACGTTGACCTGCTCCTCTCGATGGATCAGCCCACCACCGCAGCAGCCAATCGCCGTGCTTCCTCAGCGGATGAACCGATGGAGGCTGAAGCTAAGCTCTATCAGAAGAACGGACGCATCATCCTCAACGCCACCCGACCAGTGGCAGCCATCGACATGACCGTGAGCAGCACCGATGCCGACCGCATCAGCTGGCACGCCAACACGGGCATGACCGCCACCAAGAAGGTCACGACCGATGGTTGCGTACATATTATTATATATAGCACGAACGGCAAGACCCTGCCGACTGGCGAGACGACCCTGGCAAGCAACGCCACCAACAGCGACATCGACCATGCCATGCTGGTGGATAGTGAGGCAAAGGTCATCAACACCGTCCTCAACGACAGCGAGGCAGAACTCGCCACAGGCATAGAAGACCTCTCGCCGGCTCCCTCCAAAGGAAAGGGTGCCTGGTACACCATCGACGGGCGGAAACTGAACGCAAAGCCCGTAGAGAAGGGCATCTACATCGTGAACGGTAAAAAAGTCATCATCCAATAAATCTAACGCTCTATGAAAGCTATCAAGTATATCCAATCATTGCTCATCCTGTTGCTCGTCTCGCTGACGGCACAGGCGCAAGACTTCAACGAGATCAGCGTGAAGGACGTGAACGGCATGCGTGGCAAGATTGTGTCCGTGCCCGTCTATCTGACCAACACGCAGGAGGTGACCGCCGTGCAGTTCGACATCACCATGCCATCGGGTTCCCAAGTATATCTCGACTCCACACAGGTAGCCGACAACCGCCGCGTTGACCACGTCATCAGCGGCTACAACAAGGGCAGCTACCGCTACCGCTTCATGTTCTACTCGCCCACTAACCAAGCGCTGCTGGGCAACACGGGACGCCTGTGCAACATCGTCTTCAAGGTTTCCACCTACCTCGACGACACACAGACATACGACTTCAAACTCTCCAACATCGTCATGTCAGACTTGCAGGGCAACCCCATCGAGGTCACCTCGCAAGATGGCCATCTGACCCTGCAGAGTTACCCCGACTTTGAGGTGAGCAACCTCACGGTGACGAAGTCCAACATGGTGCCGGGTGGCACGATGACACTTGCGTGGACGGTGAAGAACATTGGCGAGACTGCCTCCACGGGGGGATGGAAGGAGAACTTCTACCTGACCAATGACGAGGGCACACAGGTGACCGTAGGCTCGAACAGCTTCGAGAACACAGGACTGGCACCGGGTGCCAGCATCCAGCGCAGCATCGAGGTGACGTTGCCTGAAGTCTTGGGCATCGACGGCAACGTGAAGGCCAAGGTGGCCATCAAGGGCAACAGCGACGCTGGCGAACGCTCCGAACAGGAGTGGAACAACAGTGCCACCGCTGAGACAGGGCTGAACCTGAGCAAGCAGCTGACACTCACCATGCCCGCCAAGGCCATTGCCGAGAACTACCGCTACAACGTCAGTTGCCAAATCAGCCGAAGCGGCAACCGCTCGACAGAAGAGACCTTTACGCTGACATGCAACAAGCCCGACCGCCTGGAAGTGCCAGCCACCGTCACCATCGGCAGAGGATCGTCGGCAGCCAACTTCTATGTGAAGGTGAAGGACAACACTGTGTATAACGAAGAGGACAGCGTCGTGATCATTACGGTCACAGGCACTGGCTATACCGCTGCCACGGGCAGGTTCATCATCGAAGATAACGAATACCCGCAGATGCAGCTGACGACCTCCAAGCAAGCCGTCACGGAAGGGGAGAAGTTCACCCTGACCGTCACCCTGCCGAAGGCTGCGACCACAGATACACAAATTAACTTTGCCTGCGACGATGCCAAGCGTTTCAACTTCCCGGCATCGGTCATCATCGCCAAAGGCAAGAAGACTGCCACCATCGAGGTGGAAGCCATCGACAACGAGAAGGCAGAACTGGAACTGACCACCGCCTTCTACGCCACGGCCGAGAAGTATGAGAAGGCACAGGTGCTGATGGTGCTGGAAGATGATGACATGCCTGAGCTGGAGATGACGTTCTCACCCACCACCATCACAGAAAGCGCGGGTTTGGCTGCCGTGAAGGTGAAACTGGTTCGCAAGACCCTGACCGACCGCGAAGTGACCATCCAGATGAGTGACGATAGCCAGAACGGTGACATCTACTATGCCCAGAAGCGCTTCACCCTGAAGAAGGGCGTGACCACGGCAGAGTTTGCCATTGGCGTGGTCGATAACGTAGAGGTAGATGGCGACCGCACCGTCAACGTGACCGCTGGCGTTTGGGCCACTTCCTGCAACTGCTCCGCAACAGGCAGTGAGATTGGAGCAGCCACCGTGGCACTCACCATCCTCGACGATGACGGTCCATCACTGAGCGTTGCATCTTCTTCGTCTTCCCTCCTGGAGGGCAAGGAAAATGCCACCACGCTGACCGTCAGACGCAACACGGGCAAGAGCGGCACCACCATCGTCACCATCACGAGCGACCGTGAGGAAGACCTCAACTATAACCACACTGTCACCATCCCCGACGGTCAGGAGACAGCCACCGTGAGCATCAACGCCAAGAAGAACTCGGTGGCTGACGACGAGCGCACCGTGGTCTTCACCGTGACGAGCGACGGCTTCACACAGGGCACTTGCTGGGCACTCATCACCGATCAGAGCCTGCCCGATGCCACCGTGGATGCTGTAACCCTTGCCACAACGGAGGTGGGGGCTGGAGAGAAGGTCGATGTGACCGTGACCGTCAACAATATCGGCAACGAGCCACTGCCCACATCAACCCTAGTGAACATCTACATCGGCTCCACCCACCTCACCACCCTCTACACCCAGGAGGACATCGCCGCAGGTGAGAGCGCCACCATCAGCTATCCCGTACAGATGCCTGATGTGGCTGGCGACTACCAGCTGAAGGCCGTGGTAAACGAGGAGAAGAAGGTGAAGGAACTCATCTATCTGAACAACACCTCGGCGACCACGCCCATCACCCTCGTAGCCAGCTTCACCGCAACGGCTGAGGTGGAGAAGAATGTGTTTACTGCCTACGAAGACGTCACCATCACCGGCAAGGCGACAGGTACCAACGTGAGCAACCGTGAGGTGGAGCTATACCTGGTGCACAGCGGCATGCGCGACACCCTTCTCGTAACGACGGATGCCACAGGCAACTTCTCCGCCACCTACAACCCGCGTGGTGTGGCAGGTCACTACGATGTGGGTGCCTGCTATGTGGGCGAGGGGCTGACGAAGGCACAGGACAGTTTCGACGTGTATGGCATGAAACTCACCAGCAGTTCGTTCATGAAGTACGAACCATCGGTAGGCATCCCCTATCAGGCTAAGGTGAGCATCAGCAATATGGGTGTCCTGCCATTGCACAATGTGCGGATGGAAGTGGTGTCGATGGGCGACGAGATAGAGCTGAATCAGACCCCTATTGCCACGTTGGACGGCAACAAGCAGGACGACCTCGCCTTCACGCTGACTGGCAAGGTGGCTAGCAGCGGCAACCAGTGGCAGTACCTCAGGGTGAAGTTCACCAGCGACGAGGGAGCCGAGTTCGACGGAACCATTTACTACTTCAACCGTATCGCCACGGGCAAGATTCGTGCCAGCATCAGCAGCATCAAGACCACGATGACGAAGGGTCAGAGCCGCGACTACGTGTTCGACATCACCAACATCGGTCAGGGAGAGACGGGCAAGATTACGCTCTCTATGCCTGACAACGCTAAGTGGATGGTGGCTTCGACCGGCAAGGAAATGGGTTCGCTTGCCACCAACGACACCACCCAGATTGTGCTGCGTCTCACACCGACAGACGACCTGCAACTGAACGTGCCACAGCGCGGCACTATTGGCATCAACTGCGAGAATGGTGAGGGACTCCCCTTGTCGTTCGTGATTGAGCCAGTGTCGGAGAGCACGGGAAAGCTGATTGTGGATGTGTGTGACGAATACACTTACTATACTGAAGAAGCACCCCATGTGAAGGGCGCACAGGTGACCGTGAGCCATCCGACCACAGGTGCTGTCATTGCTAAGGGCGTGACGGGCGAGGATGGACACTTCGTCGTGGAAGACCTGCCCGAAGGCTACTACACGCTCTACGTAACAGCCGAGAAGCATGAGTCTTACCGCAACAACATCCTCGTGGATCCAGGTGTGGACAACGAGCGTGTCATCAACCTGAGTTATCAGGCGGTGACCATCAACTGGAACGTGGTGGAGACCACCGTGGAAGACGAGTACGAAATCGTGACCACCTGCACCTTCGAGACCCACGTGCCGAAGCCAGTCGTGACCCTCCGAGGCCCCGAAAAACTTGACATCGACGCGATGGAGGTAGGCTCTTCGCAGATTCTCTACTACACGCTGACCAACGAAGGACTTATCAATGCCCTCAACACCACGTTCGAGGTGCCGACAGGCTTGCACGAAATGAAGTTTGAGGCACTGGCCAACGTAGGTCCCTTCACGCTGGCACCGCATCAGGCCGTGCAGATTCCTGTGCGTGCCACCCGCATTTCCGACGGCAGCATTCCTGCTGGTGCCAAGCACCGTGCAGAGTCTGCTCAGATGCAGAAATTCCGCGACTGCTTCGCCGGCTTCTCCGCTTATTATGAAGTGCTGTGCGGCAAAGACATGAAGAACGACAAGGCACTCGTCTCCCTCGCCCTGCGCGCTTGTCTGGCCAGTCAATTGATGCAAGGAACCGGTGGTGGCGGCACACTCGGCAACCCCGGTGGTGGCGGCGGCGGCGACTACTACACAGGAGGCAGTTATGGAGGAATCTCCACGGGCAGCGACGGCCTCTGCGACCCCGACCTTACATCTGCAGCAAAGGGTGGCATAGACGGATTGGCAGGCAAAGGCAACCCCTTATTCGGAATGGCTGCAGCTGCTGAAAGTGCAGCAAGAGACTGGGCTGTGGATGGAAAGTTGAGTGCACCAACCATCATCGACCTCGGAATGAACTATGGCGGACCGATGAATGATGCAGCCAAGGTGTGCAAGGGACCTCTGACCAACCTCACGACCAAGAATCCGCTGATAGATAAGGGCATCGAAACAGTATCGGACTACGCTTCCGACATCTGGACGTTCGGAAATCCCATCATCGACTACACGAAGAGCAGTGCGGGTCATGGCAAAGTCAGAACGGTCGAACAGATGGCCGAAGAGCTGAAGGCTGGACTGCCACGCCGCAGAGCCTCGTCCTACAGTTGGGTGGATGCCTTTGCCAACACACTCTACAAATACCACGAGCAACTGGAGGCTGTGGTGCGTCTGCAAGAAGAGTACTACGGCGATAGCATCTGGTGGGCAGGACCTACGTTCGACCCGACCATCGAGACCTTCTTCCAGATGATGCAGAAGTATGACGAGTATCAGGAAGCCATGTGGCATCAGGGTGCCGAGGAACATTGGAGACTCTCCGAAATTGCAGACAGGATGGTCGAATACATGGAGATGGCCAAGCCTCAGTCTGTCACGATGGAGCAGATGAAGGCACTGATGATGCGCATCCGCTGCACAGCTCATAATGGAGGTTCACCCGAAGACCGCATGGACCTGAACAAAATCAAGGCTGAGCTGGAGCTTATCAACAGTTTTGACAACGAGGCCATCAGCAACGGCTATCCAGACATGACTGACTGGTTCTGGCAGTCCTTCGAGGACTTCAAGAAGGCATACGACGAGGCAGCGAAGAGTTCCGTTTGTGTGAGCATCAAAATACAGTTCAAGCAGAACATGGTGCTGACCCGTCAGGCCTTCCGAGGAACGCTGACCGTGGAGAACGGCAACGAGGACACTCCAATGAAGGACGTGAAGCTGAGCCTCAAGGTGACCGATGAGGTGGGCAACGTGGCCACCAGCCACGAGATGCACATGGAACCTGAATCGCTTGACGGCTTCACAGGTGAACTGAAGGGTGCCGACGGATGGGAACTGGCGCCTGGCGCAACGGGAACAGCCACCATCCTCTTCATCCCGACCAAGTATGCTGCTCCGACCGAGGAAAAGCTCTACAACTTTGGCGGTTCGCTCACCTACACTGACCCCTACACGGGACTGACCGTGACACGCGACCTCTCGCCTGTCACCCTGACCGTGAAGCCATCGCCCAACCTCGACCTCACTTACTTCATGCAACGTGATATCTGGGGCGATGACCCACTGACCAAGGACAAGGTGGAACCGATGGAGGAGGCTGAGTTTGCCCTGCTCATCAACAACGTGGGCTATGGCGATGCCACCAACGTGCGCATGACCACGCATCAGCCTGAGGTGGTGGAGAACGAGAAGGGACTGCTCATCGACCTCGAGCTCATCAGCAGCCAGCTGAACGGAGGCTACAAGACCCTCGCACTGGGAGGAAGCGTGCCGACTCAGTTTGGCAACATCCCTGCGCAGAGCACCACATACGCACAGTGGTGGTGGCAGTCGTCGCTGCTGGGCCACTTCACCGAGTATGACGTGCAGGCCACCCACCTGACCAGCTATGGCAACGAAGACCTCACCCTGCTGAACAACGTGGAGATTCACGAGCTCATCCGAAGCCTGAACACCACGGATGCAACGGGTCAAGCATTGAAGGCTTGGCTGGTGAATGATGTGGCGGATGCATACGACACGCCCGACATGCTCTACTTGAGTGACGGAACCACGGAGAAGGTGAACCTCGTCAGCACAGCTTCAACCACGCGCAACGACCTGACCCACTACACGCTCACCGTGACACCCAGCAACACCAACGGCTGGCACTACGGCAGCGTGATGGATCCGACCCTCGGACGCGCGGTCATCAAGAGCATACGCCGTGGCGATGGCGAGTACATCGACCTGCGCAACGTTTGGCAGACCGACCGCACCTTGCGCGACGGCATGGATCCACTCTACGAGTACCGCATCCACTTTGCCGACAAACTCCTGACGAACGGTGCCGACCAGACGTATGAGATTACCTTTGAACTGAAGCCTTCCAACCCGTTGACCGTCTCTTCATTCGACGGACTGCCTGAGAAGAACGAGGTGTCGACTACGGCTGTGGGCACCATCACGCTCAACTTCAACAAGGCACTCCGTACCGATGTGACGGCAGAACATCTGCGTCTGGAATGCCAAGGCAAGAAGGTGACAGAGGAACCCGTCGTGACGAAGGTGGACAACAAGACCTACAAAGTGGATTACCCCAATGCCACGACCGAAAGCGGCTACTTCGTCATGCTGGTTTACAACTCCAAACTGACTGACGAAGAAGGATACCACGGCGAGTATGAGTCGCAGGCCATCTGGACACAGTTCCTTGACGGACAATGCAAGGTGACCACCGTAGTCACTCCTGCGGATGCCGGCACGGTGACTCCAGGCTCTGGCATCCAGACATACGGAGCTGACGTCACTTACACAGCCACACCAAATGCCCACTACCTCTTCAAGCACTGGAGCGATGGCGACGAGGTGCTCTCGACTAACGCCACCTACAAGCTGAACGTAGACAACAACAAGATGCTCTATGCCGAGTTCGTTCCGTGCCAATATGCCGTGACGCTCGACTTTGACGGAGAAGGCGGCACAGTGGAAGGCATCGGTACCAGCAACTACGAGTATGGCACGACACTCTCCATCACAGCGAAGCCAGACAAGGACTACACCTTCGAAGGCTGGCAAGTGAACGGCCAGAAGGTGAGCACGGAGACCACGTATGAACTGACCATCGGTGGAGTCACGAACGTGAAGCCACTCTTCGCTTACACGCCTGCTACACTGACCATCACCTATAACCTCGTGAAGGGATGGAACTGGATCTATGTGAACCCTGCCGACCAACCTATGACTTGGGAAACGCTATTGGCGCCTGTCGCTGACAAGGTGGAGGAGGTGAGAGGCCCGTCGGGTGTGGCCACAACGCTCAGTCCCGACACCTGCTATCAGGTGCTGATGAGCGAGAATGTGGCCCTTGATGTGTTGACTCGCACCAACAACCTCAATAACTATGTGTCGCTCAAGAAGGGCTGGAACTGGATCAGTTACCGTTCGTTCGAGACGCTCGACGTGAACACGGCCATGGTCAACTTTGCCGCACAGGAAGGCAACATTCTGAAGGGACAAGACGGCTTTGCAGTGTATGACGGCACACAGTGGACAGGCTCACTCGTCGAGATGCATCCAGGTCAGGGCTATCAGCTCTACTCACTTTACTCCACGACATTCACCTATCCAACTACAGCATTGACGAAGTCCCTTATCGTGGGAACAGACTATGCAGAAGTGATGAATGCCAAGGCGAGAAGTGGGGTGGTGACCACGTTGCCCGAAGAGGTGGATCGACGCAAGTACGCCAACAACATGTGCATTATTGCCGATGTGAAAAACAACGGTATGTTAGACAACTCCGAAGGTTACATCATCGGCGCTTTTGTCGGCGATGAGTGCCGAGGCATTTCTCAACTCGTCAACAGCAAATACTTCATCACCATCTACGGCGACGAGAATGAGGAAGTGAACTATCATGTCTTCGACAGCATCAAGAGAGACTATCTCGAAACGCAGGGTGGCAGTTCCTTCGACCAGAAGGCCACGGCCAGCATGAAAGAGCCAATCGAAGTGCTGATAGAGAATGCAACAGGAATTGGAAACGTGGCTGAGTCGGATGGACGTTTCGTCAGAGGCACCTACAACCTTGCAGGTCAGAGGGTCAACGCTTCCTACAAAGGTGTTGTCATCAGAAACGGCAAGAAGAGGCTTGTGAAGTGACAAAAGCGGTCTGAGTCACACCGTTGTGGTCGGTGTGACTCAGACCGGGTATATTGGTGTGACTCACACCGCCTTTGAGGATTTGAATAAAAGGAAATCTCCTATCTGCAACCCTGATTGTTGGGGATATGCAGGTGGGAGATTTCCTTTTATTGTTTTGTTTGTTTTTCTGTTGAGGATATCCGTGTGTCAGTTGGCGGCCTCGAATTCTTTCAGGAAGCGGACATCGTTCTCGGAGAAGAGGCGGAGGTCTTTCACCTGGTATTTGAGGTTGGCGATGCGCTCGATGCCCATGCCGAAGGCGTAGCCCTTGTATTTGGTGGAGTCGATGCCGTTGGCTTCGAGCACGTTGGGGTGCACCATTCCGCAGCCGAGGATTTCGAGCCAGCCGGAGCCTTTGCACATGCTGCAGCCCTTGCCTTTGCAGAGGGTGCAGGAGACGTCCATCTCGGCGCTGGGTTCGGTGAAAGGGAAGTAGGAGGGGCGGAGACGTATCTGGGTGTCTTCGCCGAACATCTCTTTGGCGAAGAGGAGGAGCACCTGCTTGAGGTCGGTGAAACTCACTTTCTCGTCGACGTAGAGTCCTTCCACCTGATGGAAGAAGCAGTGGGCACGGGCGGAGATGGCCTCGTTGCGATACACACGTCCGGGGCAGAGCACCCGGATGGGGGGCTGCTGCTTTTCCATCACACGGGCTTGCACGGAGCTGGTGTGGGTGCGGAGAATGATGTCAGGGTGTGCCTCGACAAAGAAGGTGTCCTGCATATCGCGGGCAGGATGGTCGTCGGCAAAGTTCATGGATGAGAACACGTGCCAGTCGTCTTCCACTTCGGGGCCTTCGGCGAGCGAGAAGCCCAGACGGGAGAAGATGTCGATGATTTCGTTCTTCACGAGGGTGAGCGGATGGCGTGTGCCGAGGCCGATGGGGTAGGCGGTGCGGGTGATGTCGAGATGGTTCACCTCTGTCTCCTGCACGGCAAAGCTGTCGCGGAGGGCGTTGATTTTCTCCTGCGCCTTGTTCTTGAGTTCGTTGATCTTGATGCCGATCTCCTTCTTCTGGTCGGCTGGCACGTTGCGGAAGTCGTTCATCAACGCGGGGATGACTCCTTTCTTGCTCAGATATTTGATGCGAAGCTGCTCAATCTCCTCGGCTGAATGTGCTTCGAGATTGTCCACTTCTGCGAGTAAACTTTGGATTTTGTCTAACATATCATTGTCTATTTTATGTGCTGTTTTTGAAAATCGGTGCAAAGATACGAAAAAAACTCCTAACTCCTAACTTCAAACTCCTAACTTTTGTTTATCTTTGCATCGTTTTTCGAAAAACTATGAGAAAAGGTTTAGTTATTGCAGTAGCGACGGGTTGTCTTCTTCTCTCTTGTCAGGATAAGAAGATGACGAATGCTTTCGAGCAGGAAGGCGATGCGGAGGAGGACTCTCTGGAGGCGTTTGCCGGCGACACGCTCCACCTGTTCGAGGAGGAGGAGCCTCCGGCAGCGGTGGACGAATTGTTCGACGACTTTTTTTATAACTTCTTGGGCGATTCGAAGTTCCAGGGGCAGCGCATCTCCTATCCCTTGCCCTGCAAGAAGGGCGGTGAGGAGGAGAAACTCTCCAAGTCGGAATGGCCGCAGTTTGACCATTTCAAGCATCAGGAACTCTTGTCGGTCATCTACGAACGTGAGCATGACCTTGTGCTGGCGAAGGACACCTCGATGCAGAGCGTGGCTGTGGAGTGGATTGGGTTGAAGAATGACGAGGTGCAGAAGTTCCATTTCAACCGCGTGGAGGGCAAATGGATGCTGACCGAGATTGACAGGCAGCAGCGAGACGACACGCCGAACGGCGATTTCCTGAACTTCTATGCCCGGTTCATTGCCGACAGCACCTTCCAGCGTGAGGCGCTGGCCACTCCCGTGAAGGTGATTCTCACCTCGGAGGACGGCGAGGAGGATGCGGAGGAAGAGCATCTGGATGCGGACGAATGGTTCGAGATGAGGGAAACCATTCCGCTGCCGACCGAGGCGCTCGTGAATGTGAACTACGGACAGGCTTGCATCAGCCAGAACCGCAAGATTCTGATGTTGGAGGGCATCAGCAACGGCATGCAGATGAAGTTCAAGTTCAACAAGCAGGGCGACAACTGGAAACTGATGGAAATTGAATACTGACCCACCCATACGTTGGGTTATTGAACATCAAAAACATTGAGAAGTTGAAAGAATATTCGAATTATAGTTTGCTGAACCACAATACGTTTGGGATGGATGTGAAAGCCAAACGTTATGTGGAGTATGACAGCGAAGAGGAACTCAAGGAACTGATTCACACATTGGATGGCGATGTGCTTCACATCGGTGGCGGCTCAAATCTGCTCTTCAAGGGCGACTATGCTGGCACCATCCTGCACAGTGCCATCAAGGGTGTCGAGATAGCTGAAGAGGTGGAGGGAGAAGATGAGGTGCTGGTGCGCGTTGGTGCTGGAGAGGTGTGGGATGACTTTGTTGGATGGGCTGTCGCTCAGGGTTTGGGCGGTGTGGAAAACCTGTCGCTCATTCCAGGCGAGGTGGGTGCGAGTGCCGTGCAGAATATCGGTGCCTACGGTGTGGAGGCGAAAGATGTGATTGTGTTGGTGGAGGCGATAGAGTTGGCCAGCGGACAGAAGCGCATCTTTGGTAATTTGGAGTGTGATTATGCCTATCGCCAGAGCATCTTCAAGAATCAGTTGAAAGGCAAGTATGCCATCACATACGTGACTTATCGTTTGCAGAAGACACCTGTGCTGAAGTTGGAATACGGAAATATCAAGGCTGTTTTGGGCGATAAGGATAACCTGACGATAAAGGATGTTCGTCAAGCCATCATCGACATTCGCAATGCCAAACTGCCAGACCCGAAAGTGCAGGGAAATGCAGGCAGTTTCTTCATGAATCCTGTGGTGAGTCGCGAGAAGTTTCTGGCTCTTCAGAAGGAATATCCGCAGATGCCTTTCTACGAAGTGGCAAATGGCGTGAAGATTCCGGCAGGATGGATGATTGACCAATGCGGTTGGAAAGGAAAGTCGCTCGGCAGGGCAGGCGTTCACGACAAACAGGCCTTGGTGCTGGTGAATCTTGGCGGAGCCTCTTCCGACGAAATCGTCACGCTTTGCGAAACTATCTGCAAGGATGTTCACGAGAAGTTTGGCATTGACATTCACCCAGAAGTCAACTTTATCTGACAAACTCTTTTTGTGTGGCTCTCAACACCTTTGGTGTTTCGACAGACAATAATTACCAATAATTACCAAAAATTGGTTCCAATAATTATTGGATAAAATTATTGCAAATTATTGGTAATTATTGTTTTTCCAAGGCACACCAAGTGCCGAAGGAGCATAAAAAACATTTTTGAAAATACATTTTTTATGAAGATAACGATACTTGGTTCTGGCACTTCTTGCGGCGTTCCTCAAATTGGCTGCAACTGCGAGGTGTGCACCTCCACCGACCCGAAGGACAAGCGTCTGCGTTGTTCGAGCCTCGTCGAAGTGAAGGGCAAGCGCATCCTCATCGATTGCGGCCCCGACTTTCGCGAACAGATGCTCCGTATTGATTTCAAACCGATTGATGCTGTGCTCATCACGCATGAGCATTATGACCATGTGGGCGGATTGGACGACCTGCGTCCCTACAGCATTTTTGGCGATGTGGATGTCTATGCCGAGAAGTTCTGTGCCGATCATTTGGTGGAACGCATCCCATACTGCTTCATCCCCAAAGAGAGACGCTATCCAGGTGTGCCAGCCCTGAATCTGCTAGAGATGGAACCACACGTGCCCGTCGTGGTTGGCGACGTCAACATCATCCCCATCCGCGTGATGCACGGAAAACTGCCCATTGTCGGCTTCCGCATCGACAACTTTGCCTATATCACCGACATGAAGACGATTCCCGACGAGGAATTGACCTATCTGCAAGGCATCGACTACATGATTGTCAACGGCCTTCGTCATAAGGAACATCCCAGTCATCAAAGCATCGAGGATGCCATCGCTTTCGCTCGTCAATTGAACGTGAAAGACGCTTGGCTTGTCCACATGAGTCACCACATCAGGCCTCATGCCGAAGAAGAGAAACTGCTTCCTAGGGGCATCCACTTGGCCTACGATGGAGAGGTCGTCGAATTCTGTAATCCAGCTCTTGAAGTGTAACACATGTAACACACGCACTGTTACAAATGTAACACTGGCGCTGTTACACTTGTAACACTGTATGTGTAACAAATGTTACATTTAGCATCAAACAAACGTGAGGGTGTGTCAAAATAGGCACATCCTCTTTTTTTCTTTTTGCATTGAGGCATTCCGATAGATCTTTCGTTATGCAGCAATTTTCATGATTCCTGTCTTGTAATGCCTCTGTAAGTCCCCAATAAGCATATACGAGGTCA
>JAFSKK010000069.1 GCA_017448965.1 Bacteroidaceae bacterium
CATGTCCATCGACTGTGCCTTGCTGAAATAGGCCACGTCGAAGATGTGCGACATGATGTCGGCACTGCCGCTGGCCGTCTGATAAGGACTCACAGTGAAAGTGTTCGTGGGGTCGAGGAACGACACGTCGGGGTTGTTGTCTGGGGCGAAATAGCCGTATTTCTCGTTGGTGTCAACATTGCTGATGACGCAGCCACCGTCCATCTCGGAACCGGTAGCAGCCAGTGTCAGTACGGTGATGATGGGAAGCGTCTCTGTGACCGTGGCTTTCTTGGTCACCAGGTCCCACACGTCGTCGCCCTCATACTTGGCTGCAGCTGCAATACCCTTCGTGGCATCAATCGTAGAGCCACCGCCTACAGCCAGCAGCACGTCGATACCTTCCTTCTTGCAAATGGCTGCACCCTTATTAACCGTCGTGTGACGCGGATTGGGTTCCACACCAGGCAGTTCGAAAACGGTGGCACCGCCCTTCTGGAGTTCGGCCATGATCTTGTCGTACAAGCCAATCTTCTTGATGCTGCCGCCACCATAGATCATCAGCACCCGCTTTCCAAACCGTGCCACTTCCTCGTGCAGGTGACACATCTGATCCTTGCCAAAATAGATTTTGGTCTTATTCTCAAATACGAAGTCTCTCATTGCTATATTCTATTTATGTTTTACTTTGCTAAATCTGCTATCTCTCTTGCCTGGCGGTCGGCGTTCTGTGCCTCGGCTCCGTGGATGGGTGTGCCGTCATCGACATTAGCACCCGGACAGAGTTTCTTGATGAAGCGGACGCTGCTGCCCATACCGCTACCCTCGTTGGTGCAGAAGGGGATGATGGTCTTGCCCGTGAAGTCATACGATTCGAGGAACGTATAGACCACCATCGGCATCGTGCCCCACCAGTTGGGATAGCCCAGGATGATGGTGTCGTACTCGTCGATGCTGTCCAGCGGATTCTTCACCTCCGGGCGCACCTGGTCGTGCAGTTCCTGCTTGGCTTCCTCGATGCAGGTCATGTAGTCCTTCGAGTACTCGTAAGTGGTGTCAATCTGGAATATGTCGGCATCGGGCAGCAGAGCCTTGATTTTACCTGCCACCACCTCCGTGTTACCCAGTTTCAAGTTCTTGATACTTCCGTTCACATAGTTCTCTCCGCGACGAGAGTAATACGCAATCAATACTTTCTTTGCCATAGTTCTTATACCTTATATTTTAATTATGGTGCAAAGGTACGACAATTCCCTGAAACTGTTGTTACACAATTTACGGGGGAATTTACCAGATTTCCCTTTTCGTGCTAATCTGCCTCGATTTTCACGGAAATACTGCCTGCTGATCGCTTCAGAAACGAGGCTACATCCTCTTCAAAGTCGCCCAACTTCACCAACTGATAGGGTGCCACATTCACATTGTCGAACAGAAGAGACAGGCAATTCCAACCACCGAAGTACATCAATTCGTTCTTGTGGGCTTCAGAAGTCTTCCGGCTCTTGCCATCATCGGCTTTCTTGGGCAGACGGCTGTAGTACTCATGATTCCCGCTACGGCTGAACTCCAGTTCCATTGGACACATCGCTGCTACCTGACTGACCAGCGGATCTTTGTTGGTCTGAACATGGAATGTCTGTCCATTTATTGTTACCTTCATTCTCATCGTCTTGCTGTTATAAGTTTGTACCGATGCCGCTGTAATATACAGCAGCACCAGCACAACGCCAATCAATCTCTTTGCCATTTACGCCATCTGAGGGAATGCGCTCCACTCGAAATACTGCTCGCGCTCAGCAATCCACCAGCGACCGTCAATCTTCACGTACTTGTCGAAGTAGCGCACGGCGTGAACGGTCAGCTTGTCCTTACCGTCCTCCTCGGTCACCAGCGTAGCCAGGGCGTAGCAGGTTCCCGTGGCGTGGGTCTCGTCCACGAAGTCCACGTTCTGCTGGCCGTTCATGTGGAACGACACCTTGGCAGCACCGAAGGCCTTGTACTGGCGAATCATGTCCTGCACGTCGGTAGCAGTCATGCCCAGTTTGCCGCCGAAATAGACGTTCAACTTAATGTCGGGACGGAAAATCTCCACGTAGCAGTCCTGATTGTTCTTGTCACTCTCTGTTGCGTAGAAGTCTACTAATGCCTTCAACTCCATACGGTCTTGCATTCTGAAATCCATTGTTTTAATCGCTTTTAAGTTTGATGGTGCAAAGGTACGACAATCCCCCGAAACTGCGGTTACACAATTTTCGGGGGATTTTACCAAATTTTCAGAAAATCGCGATTACTCTCTAAAATCACTTGGTTTTGCACCCAGATTGGTCTGCACATAGCGGCTAAAATGTGAGAGTGAAGTGAAGCCGAACATGTCGCTGATGTCAGTAAACGACAGGCTGCGATCACGCAGCAGACGGCTGATGTCGAGCGAGGCGTAGCGGGTAATCCAGAAAGCGGCGGGCAGTCCGCTGACCTTTTTCGACACCTCGGAGAGATATTTCGACGTGACACAGAGATGGTCGGCATAGTAGCTGATGTCGCGATTGTGTCGGAAGTCGCCCCGCTCCAGCATCTCGATAAATTGTTCCATCAATTGATGTTGTTGCGACGAAATCTTGTCTGCACCATAAAGTTGGGCATGAAAATCAAAGAAGTCGATAATCATGCATTCAATAGCATTCATCAGCGCATCATGACGGAAATGATGTCCTGTCTGTGCCAATCTCCGTTTCACAGCATCGAAGTTCTGACGGCAAACCTCCTGCTGTTCAGGTGTCAGTTTCATGATGGGATTCTGGAACAACGACAACTGGCCACGCATACCGTAATTGCTCTGTGGCGTGGAGAGTTCGATGAACTGCTGCGTCACGTAAATCACATCCACCTTGAAATCTTCACTCTCATGCAAGTCCTTCACCAAGTCACCCCTGCGGGGAATAATCATGCAGTCGCCAGCCTCGAAACGAAATGCCGTGTTATTGCGTTCAAACGTGCAGTACCCGCCATAGCAGTAGGCATGGCAGAGATAGTCGGCAAACGCAGCATCTCCTATTCGCGCCAACGTGTGGTCTATAATAATATGTTGAATAGTATCCATAAAAACGTAATTTATTTCTTCTTATACTTGTTCTTTACTATCTCGTATGAGTTTCGAGTCAATTCCTTCAAGAGTTCATCTGGGGCATTGCCTGGATCTATGCCAATCCAATGCTTAGGCGATTCGTTATATGGATTCCCGATACAGTCATGCTGTGCCTTCAACTCTTCGATGCGCTCTGGTTGGCATTTGAGCGATATGACAGAAAAATCATTGCAGTCGAAGAATGAGAACATGTGTCCATGCGCTCGAACTTGTTCGCTTTGCTCGCAAAGAACATAGAATACCAAGACTCCTTCTCCGTTCTTAAACTTCTGAAAAGGTAACTTCTCTTCAATGTCTGCACCTAATGACAGACAAAACTCACGATAGTCTTCTATATTCATTACTTTATTCTTTATTGTTCGTCGCATGCTCCGCAATTACTACAGCCGTTGCAGGTTATACGGCTGCCGCAGGTGGCACAATGTTCACGGAAGAACGGCTCTGGCGATATGATGTCCGTTCCGAAGAGCGTTCCTTCAGGCATTCTCAGCAGACGAGGAACCTTGCGGCCTTGATAGCTTAGACCTGAAAGGAATGCTTGTTTACTTTGTATGCGTTTGTTGGGTATGCGATATGTCTTGCCATCCTTCACAAACACCGTTCCCGTCTCAATGAAATCAAAGGTTACGTCATACTTGCGGCATTGTTCGCTGAGTTTTTTTACCCATTCGTAGTGGCATGGACGCGCACCATCATAATTCTCACCGCCACAAAGAACTTCCTCGATAAGTCCTGTTTGCAAATATTGTTCTGCATCCACAGGGCCAATATATGGTGCTGCCATAAATCCACGATGCTTGGCTGGGGTCTGGAGAAGAATGGGCAATCGCTCGTCGGCACGTTTCTGATTTTCCGTGGTCACGTTGAGCATCACGTTTTCATAACCTTCGCCCCAATCATCTGGCAGACAATCCGCAAAACGCTGTGGTCGTTTGGTGAGAAGACGGAAGAAGATGTCAGGTCTTTGTCGTATAATACGCCATGCCTCGTCCCGCCACGGATCTGCCTCCTCCACAAAGAAATCGGTGGAAAGCCCCACATAGAGCGTCATGCCCGATGGCAGTTTGAACTGTCCGTCACGCCTACGCTGAATGGGCATGGTAAAGTTCTCCGTACGGAAAACGTGCGAAGTGTCAAGACCGCGCTTGCTGTCAAGGAAGTACATGTAGCAATGCTCGCAGCCCTCGCTCACCTTGTGACAACCATGCCAAGGATTCCAGTAATCATTTCATCATTAGTACTTCATTCATACTGAGTATTTCAATGCATCTGACGGCCAACCTGTGACATTTCTGCCTGTATCAAGCAAGCGAATGTCGTGGAGGTCATCATCAGACAATGTGAAATCGAAGAGATCGATATTCTCCTTCATACGTTCCCCGTGGGTGGTTTTCGGAATGATTATCACGCCATTCTGAATGAGGAACTTCAAGGCCACCTGGGCGGAAGTCTTTCCGTATTTGTCTCCAATGGCCACAAGAGTCTTGTTCTTGAAGATGCTGTTCCTTCCTTCTGCCAGAGGACTCCATGCCTCCAAAGCCACATCGTAAGGCTTCAGGTATTCGAGCATCTTGCGTTGTTGATAGAGTACATGGGTCTCACATTGGTTCACAACAGGCATCACCTTCGCACCATCAACGATCTTGGGGAACGTATTGGGATAGAAATTCGACACGCCAATAGCCTTGAACATACCTTGCCCGTAGAGTTCTTCGAGTGTATGCCACATGACTGTCGGATTGCCCACAGGCCAGTGAATCAGCATCAAGTCCACATAGTCGAGTCCAAGTTGTTTCATGGAATGATCAATGGAGCGCAGGGTTTCTTCCCTCGTGTAGCATGAGTCGCATATTTTTGTCGTAATAAACAGTTGCTCACGGGGAATGGCGGATGCCTTGACTGCATCTCCGACACCCTTCTCGTTATAGTACATGGCTGCCGTATCGATGCTCCGATAACCAACGGACAGAGCATCTTCTACCACCCTCTGAGTCTCACGCTCGGGGATGTTATAAACACCCAGTCCTATCATCGGCATCTTC
>JAFSKK010000056.1 GCA_017448965.1 Bacteroidaceae bacterium
AAGAAGTTAAAGGAGTTAGAGGAGTTAAAGCCGAATGTAATGCTGGCGTGAAAACTCCTCTTCACAGTTGACAGAGTATAGGCTTTAACTCCTATAACTCCTTTAACTCCTGAGCGAAGCGGTAACTTCCGAAAGTTGAATAATGAAATCCTTCCGCTGCCGTCGTTTCGATAGTGGGTGTAACGTAATTACGGTACTGGGTATGTCGTAATTACGGCAGTGGATGTGGTGGAAAGGGGGAGGGGGAACCTTTGAAAATGTGGGAGAAAAATGAAAAAAAAGGGCTTTCTTTCGGTTATCTCGACGGAAAGCCCTAACTTTGTACCATCATTCGAAATTGTAAATCGTAAATTGTCAAATTGTAAATAAACTTTATGGCTATTGTAAAACCTTTCAAGGGAGTGCGTCCACCGAAGGAACTGGTGGAGCAAGTGGAGAGCCGCCCGTATGATGTGCTGGATAGTGAAGAGGCACGCGCGGAGGCTGGCGACAACGAGAAATCATTGTATCATATCATCAAACCAGAGATAAACTTCGAGCCGGGCACGAGCGAGTATGACCCTCGCGTGTATGAGGAGGCTGCACGTCAGTTTGCCAAGTTCCAGCAGAACGGATGGCTGGTGCAGGACGAGAAGGAGCAGTATTACATCTATGCCCAGACTTCCTGTTTGCCTGCCAACGGTGGCAAGGAGAAGACGCAGTATGGCATCGTGGTGGGTGCTTACAGCGGCGACTACCAGACGGGTGTCATCAAGAAGCATGAACTGACCCGTGCCGACAAGGAGGAAGACCGCATGAAGCACGTGCGTGTGAACGATGCCAACATTGAGCCTGTCTTCTTTGCTTATCCTGACGACGAGGTGCTGCTGCAGTTGATTGACAAGTATGCCAAGACGACTCCTGAGTATGACTTCGTGGCTCCTATCGATGGCTTCGGCCATAAACTTTGGGTGGTGAGCGACGACGAGGACATCAAGACCATCACGGAGCGTTTTGCCAAGATGCCCAACCTCTACATTGCTGACGGTCACCATCGTAGTGCTGCCGCGGCTCTTGTAGGCGCTGAGAAGGCGAAGCAGAATCCGAACCATCGTGGCGATGAGGAGTACAACTACTTCATGGCCGTTTGTTTCCCTGCCAGCCAGTTGACCATCCTCGACTACAACCGTGTCATCAAGGACTTGAACGGTTTGACTCCTGCTGAGTTCATCGAGGCATTGGAGAAGAACTTCACGGTGGAGAAAAAGGGCACGGCAGAGTATCGTGCGAAGGAGCTGCATGAGTTCTCGCTCTATCTGGAAGGGGAGTGGTATTCGCTCAAAGCCAAGCCTGGCACCTACGATGAGAACGACCCTATCGGTGTGCTGGATGTCAGCATCTCTTCCAAACTGATTCTCGACGACATCCTCGGCATCAAGGATTTGCGTCGCGACAAGCGCATCGACTTCGTGGGTGGCTTGCGTGGTCTTGGAGAACTGAAACGTCGTGTCGATAGTGGCGAGATGAAGACAGCCCTGGCACTCTATCCTGTCACCATGAAGCAAATCATGGACATTGCCGATTCGGGCAACATCATGCCTCCGAAGGCAACATGGTTTGAACCGAAATTGCGTTCAGGACTGGTGATACATAAGTTAAGTTGAAAAGTGAAAAATGGATTCCTACAGAACGATAAAAGCATTATCCGAAGGCACATATAGCGAGAAACGTAGCAAGTTTCTCGCTTTTGCCCTTCCTGTACGTTCTGTGGTCGAAGTGAAGCAAATCGTGGCAGAGTATCAGAAGAAATACTACGATGCCCGCCACGTTTGCTATGCTTATATGTTGGGAGCGGAGCGGAAGGATTTTCGTGCCAACGACAACGGAGAACCTTCTGGCACCGCTGGCAAACCCATTCTCGGACAAATCAACTCCAACGAACTCACCGACATCCTCATCATCGTGGTTCGTTATTTTGGTGGCGTGAAATTGGGCACCTCAGGCCTGATTGTCGCCTACCGTCTTGCAGCCGCTGAAGCCATTGCTTCAGCAGAGATAATTGAAAAGACGGTGGATGAGGACATCACTTTCTTGTTTGAATATCCCTTCATGAACGAAGTGATGCGCATTGTCAAGGAGGAGAATCCCCAAATCGTTGCCCAAGGTTACGACAATGACTGCTCCATGACGCTTCGTATCCGTAAAGACTCCATGCCTCGTCTCAGAACACGTCTGGAGAAAGTCAGCACCCTACGTTTTTCCTAATTGCTCCCTTGTAAACCACATTTGCTTACTTGACCACCTTGATGAACTTCCCGTTCTTGCGCACGATGTTCACGCCACGCTGGAGCGATTTCATCTTGGTGCCAGAGAGGGAGTAGATTACTTCGGGCAACTCGTCAGCATTCTTCTGAACCTCTGCGATGGAAGTGGCCTTTTCGTGAGTGGAGCCTACCCGCATGAGGAACCAGTTGCGGTGGTCGGCATCGGCAGAATTGCCATATTGCCACACACCCACGCGTGTGCCGGCATTGAGGTTCTGGTTGTCGAGATCCCATGAGCGCAACGTGGCATCGCCCGTCACGGAGATGCGGCAATGGATGTCGTCGATGAAGTCGATGGTGAAGTTCCTTGCGTTGGCAGAGGTGGAATTGGAACAACTCAGCGCATAACTTGAGGTGGCCTGCACATAGTAGCCATTGCTGTTCTTAATCCAGTAAGAGCCGTTCGACCGCTTCTCGATGCTCCAGAGTTGCGCCTTGTCGTTGAGGTCAGCAGGTTGGATGGTGAGGCCGTTGCCCGTCAGGGTCACCGCATTGTTCACGTTGCTCTGAGGAATAATCATGTAGGTGTCGCCTTCAGAGAGAAGGGGAGTGTCCTCCACCGTCATTTCAATTGGAATGACGAGTGTGGTGATGCTTGCTTCTGGAAGAACCACCTCGATGGTGTTGTCATCCACCACCGTGCAGTTGCCCGTCACTACCTTGAGGTTCTCATTCTCGCTTGTGCGCCAAGCCTTGATGGTTCCGTCTATCCGCAACATGGGCATCGTCACCTTGTGAATGGTTTTGGAATCTGTGTTCAGCAGCACCAGCACCATCTTGTTGCGTTCGGGATTGACAGCGGCAATGGAATGGTCGTTCAGGCTCTCCACGATGCTGTAGCCCTGCTCGATGAAACGTGAGAAATGCTGGCGCACATAGAAGTTCTTCACCTTGCTGAAAGTGGCGTTGGCAAAACTTCCGCGCACCATACACCACTGGTCGTTGTTTTCCTCCATATACTGCCAATCCACCCATGCAGAAGGAGCGATGTAGCGCACATCATCTATCAGACGTTGTGCCATTGAGAGATTGCCGCCAAGTCCGCTGCCACCCGAACCTGTTTCGCTCATCCAGACGATTTTGCCGTTCGATCTGCCCAACGAGCCATACTGACTGCGGTTGCGGTTGTCGCCAGAGTAGGTGTGTGTGTTGCATTGTGCGATGAGATCCAGTGCATTCTGCGACTTGAACTGTCTGATGCCCTCGCAGGCATAACCCACATTCGTCTCGTCGCTGGCGCTGATCACCGTGTTCAAACCGCTTTGGGCAAGAATGGGAGCCAGCACCTTGATGAAGTTCGCCTGACTTGTATAGCCGAAATGGCAACCTTCCTGTACGCCCGATTGGTACCAGAAGTTCGTCACCGACTCGTTGAAGGGTTCCAACGTCTTGAACTCAATGCCATACTCATCCTTGTAGTGCTTACATACATCCACCAGATAATGGGCAAAATCTTCATAATAATCAGGCTTCAGATTGTCAGAACCGCCATCAGAAGAACCGGCACAGCAACCACTCACCGTCATCCACCACGGGCAACTGTTCGAGAATGCCTCGAAGATGGCATCAGGACGCTTCTCGCGAATCTTCAGCATGATCTTGCGTTGTGCAGCATCACGATCCCACAGATATTCGCCGCCACGTTCCATCTGGAAACCCTCCATTTCGGCACGAAGACCCTTACCGTTTCCCATGTGATGCTCCGTGCAATTCGTCCAGTTGGGGTCATCGCCGCCACCAATGTTGTAGCGGAAAATGTTCCAGTTCAATCCCTCAGGACTCACCATCCAGTCAATCAACTGGTCAATCTTCGTGTCGCTCCACTTGCCGCACATATTTGCCCACCAGCAGAGACTGACACCCCATCCCTCCACCGTTTGGCGCTTTGCATCGGCGCTGACGGGATAGCTGACGGTCTCCACCACCTCTTCCACCACAGGCGTGTCGCTCAGCTTCCACCTATGCTTGGTGTCCGATCCATTTTTGTCCGAATAGACGAAAGATCCTGCGTTCGTTTCATCTGTGCCCAGATACCCGTTTGTCTGTTGATTCTTCAGTTGCACATATTTGCCCGACTCCTCAATGGTGTAGTGAGCACGGGCATCCTCCGAGTTCGTGACAAAATAAGTGCTCCATCCATTTGCCGTTCCCAAACTCAGATATAGCGTAGTGCCATTCTTGTCCAAACTGATGAGATACGTGCCATCCGTCTGTTTTGTCAGATGGAGTTTCGTCAGCGACGCATCATCAGGATTCAGAATTACAGCCCTGTTGTCTTGACCGATTCCCAGCACCTTTCCGCTGTTGTGAACCAGATAACACATTTGGTCTTGCGACATCATCGCCAACGACATCATCGATGCAAATACAAAGAGGAAAAATTTCTTCATGTCCGTTTCGTTTTATTTGCCCACAAAGTTACGAAATTATTTTCAAATTTATGTAACTTTGCACATAAAAAGTCAAACAATATGCAATACATCAGTTTTTATAAAGACAGACTACCCTTTAAGCCCAAGTCAAATGTGGTTATTTATTTTGATGTGATGAGCATCAATAGAAAACACAGGCCATACGATGTTATCAATGAGGTTTATGACATGATTCTGGAAGAGTTTCAACGTGGAGGACTGGAGTTTTGCTTCCTGCCGAGAATAGCTGAAGATATGGATTTGGGAAAGACTTCTTCGTGGACGACGACCCACGTGGATAAGACACTCCCACATGCTATGCCCTATTGCCTTTCAGTAAGACGGCGTATGACCTTTCGTTCGCAAGGCCAAGTAGGTGGAAGTCGTTTACTACCGCGCATTCCAGTTGTAGTGAATCGCATTTTCTACATTCTAAGTTTTGTTTGTTCCTGCGCTGTCTGTGATGATAGCGCAGGTTTTCTTGTGAAAAATAGGGCAATTTTCATAATAAAACTTAATGTAATGCTGATAATTGAAAAAAAAGTAGTATCTTTGTGGAGTGAAATTTTAAATGACTTAAAAGAAGAAGTATAATATATGAATTTTTCAAGATGTATGATGGTGGGCGCGATGATGCTGCTTGGTGTGTCGGTGAGTGCCCAGAAAGTGACGATTGGCAACTATGTCTTCACGAAGGAGAAGGCAACATATTATGGTGAACTGGAGGGTGGAAAGCCGCATGGAAAGGGCAAGACGACCTTCCAGAATGGCGACACTTATGAGGGTGAGTATGTGAAGGGAAAGAGACAGGGTGAGGGTGTGTACACATTCACCGATGGTGAGAAGTATGAGGGCAGTTGGCACCTTGACCATCAGCATGGACATGGTACCTATTATTTTGCCAATAACAACAAGTATGATGGCCTCTGGAACAAGGACTATCAGGAGGGTTTGGGCACGATGTACTACTACAACGGTGACAAGTATGTGGGCGAATGGTTTCAGGACAAGCGCAACGGAAAGGGTCGCTACACGTGGGCAAACGGCATCTTCTACGATGGTGGTTGGAAAGATGACAAGAAGTCGGGTCATGGTATTTTTGACTGGCGCGACGGTTCGCGTTATGATGGCATGATGGATAACGACATGCGCAACGGAAATGGCAAGTACACGTATGCCAATGGTGATGTATATACAGGTGGCTGGAAGGATGACCTGATGCACGGTAGGGGCATCTATAAGTTCAAGAACGGTGATACGTATGATGGCGAATATCAGAACGGCGAACGCACGGGTCAGGGTATATTCACATACGCCGACAAGCGCCGCTATGTGGGTCACTTCAAGAATGGCTATATGGACGGCTTCGGAACATTCTATTGGCCTGATGGCTCGAAGTATGAGGGCTATTGGGTGGAAGACCGTGAGCATGGTACAGGTAAGTTCATCACGGCGAAGGGTGACACGTATGACGGGCAGTGGGCTGCTGGAGAGATGAATGGTGAGGGTGTGCTGCGTCTGGCTGACGGAACGAGGTTCAGAGGCCACTTCAAGGATGGCATGAAGAACGGAAAAGGTGTGGAGGAGACTCCTGATGGTGTGCGTTTCGAGGGTTCTTTCTTCAACGACCAGAGGGATGGCTCGTTTGTGGAGAAAGACCGCAACGGCAACGTGATCCGCAAGGGAATTTATAACCGTGGTAAGTTGATGGGAGAGTGAAAATTGAAAGGTGAAAGTTGAAAATAGAAAATAGAAAGTTGAAAGGTGATGAGGCTTTGGAAGGACATATTGGAGGAGGTGAAGGCGTTGGCTGTGGAGGCTGGCGAGTTCATTGCTGAGCAGCGCGAAGGGTTTGACTGGAGCAGGGTGGAGGCGAAGCAGAGCCACGACTATGTGAGTGATGTGGACAGGCGGTGTGAGCAGATGGTGGTGTCGCGACTGAAGGAGATTCTGCCTGAAGCGGGTTTCATCACTGAGGAGAAGACGGTGGAGCAGAGGAATGGGGATGTGGAACTGCTGTGGGTGGTTGACCCGCTGGACGGCACGACGAACTTCATTCATGATTTGGCACCTTACTGCGTGTGCATCGCTCTGAGAAATAAAGAGACGCTCCTGTTGGGGGTGGTGTATGAGGTGACGAGAAAGGAACTCTACAGTGCTGTGAAGGGTGGGGGTGCTTATCTGAACGGAAAGCCCATCCATGTGTCTGCCCAGACGGATTTGGATCAAGCGCTGGTGATGATAGGATATCCATATAATGCGGACGGTTGGCGGCAGTTTTGCCTGAATCTGACAGGACGGTTGTATGGACATTGTGCCAGCATCAGGAGCAACGGCAGCGCGGAGGCAGAACTCTGCTATGTGGCGGCTGGAAAGATTGATGTGTATGTGGAGTCGTTCATTCAACCGTGGGATGTGTCGGCAGGTGCCTGCATCTTGATGGAGGCTGGTGGACGTGTGACGGACTATAGCGGTGGGGATGAATTGTGGCCGAGCGGTAGGCAGGTGTTGGCGACGAATGGTGCGTTGCATGAGAGGATGCTGGGAGAGGTGAAAGTTGAGAGGTGAAAGTTGAAAATCGAAAGTTGAAAGTTGAAAATTAAACTAATTATAAACCTTAAATGAATTGTAGTTATGATTTTAGACACGCTCGAAAACTTTGGCAAGTATGCCAATCTGAACCCCTTGTTTCCCAAGGTGGCTGAGTATCTGCAGAACACTGACCTGATGGCGCAAGAGCCAGGTAGGGTGAACATCGATGGCAACAAACTCTTTGTCAACCACAATGTGACAAAGGGAAAGACGGTGGATGAGGCCAAGATGGAGACTCACGATGCGATGATTGACATCCAGATTCCACTTTCATGTCCAGAGGTGATGGGATACATGCCTCGCCAGTATTTGTCGGAGGCAAAGTATGATGCAGCCAAGGACATCACGTTCTATCCTGACAGACCTGAGCAGTACATCAAGGTACACCCAGGAGAGTTCGTCATCTTCTTCCCACAGGATGGTCATGCACCTTGCATTTCACCAGTTCCTGAGTATAAGAAAGTGATTTTCAAAGTGAAAGCTTAGATAATTGATAATTCAACATTGATTCAAGTTTCGCAAGCTCAACTTGTTAGAAGTTAAAGAAGTTAAAAGAAGTTGGAGACAATACTCTGTCAATAGCATAACATTCGTCTTTAACTTCTAAGCGAAGCGATAACTTCTATAACTTCTGAGCGAAGCGATAACTTCCGAAAGATAATAATTGACAATAGGTTATGGCAACAGCAAAGACAAAGAAGGCTGCTCCGGCAAAGAAGGAGGCGGCTCCTAAAGTGAAGCATATAGGACTGGTGAAGAACGACCCTTGGCTCGAACCTTTCGAGGGTGCCATCTGTGGCCGTCATGATCATGCGGTGTGGAAACTGAACGAATTGACGAACGGTGGCAAGCAGACACTCTCGGATTTTGCCAGCGGATATCTCTATTTCGGTCTTCACAAGGTGGCACGTGGATGGGTGTTGCGCGAATGGGCTCCCAATGCGACAGACATCTATCTGGTGGGTGACTTCAACGACTGGCAGGAACAGGATGCCTATAAGATGAAGCGTATCGACAATGGCAACTGGGAAATCAAGCTGAAGGCTTCGCAGTTGCATCATGGAGACCTATTCAAACTGAAGGTCAAGTGGAACGGTGGAGAAGGGGAGCGTATCCCTTCGTATGCCACCCGTGTGGTGCAGGACGATGTGACGAAGATTTTCTCTGCTCAGGTGTGGGCTCCCGAGAAGCCTTACGAGTTCAAGAAGAAGAACTTCAAGCCCGACACGAATCCGTTGCTGATTTATGAGTGCCACATCGGTATGGCACAAGATGCGGAGAAGGTGGGCAGCTATACAGAGTTTAAGGATAACATCTTGCCTCGCATCAAGAAGGATGGTTACAATGCCATTCAGGTGATGGCGGTGGCTGAGCATCCTTACTATGGTTCGTTTGGCTATCACGTGAGCAATTTCTTCGCTCCTTCGAGCCGATTCGGCACTCCAGAGGAACTGAAGGAACTTATTGACAAGGCACACGAGATGGGCATTGCGGTGATCATGGACATCGTGCATTCTCATGCCGTGAAGAACGAGATTGAGGGTCTGGGCAACTTTGCCGGCGATGGCTGCCAATACTTCATGCAAGGTGGAAGACGTGAGCATCCAGCATGGGATTCGCTCTGCTTCGATTATGGCAAGAACGAGGTGATTCACTACTTGCTGTCGAACTGCAAATACTGGCTCGAAGAGTTCAAGTTCGACGGTTTCCGCTTCGATGGTGTGACTTCAATGCTGTATTACAGTCATGGTCTTGGAGAGGCATTTGGCGGTTATGGTGACTACTACAACGGCCATGAGGATGATGAGGCAATTGCTTACCTCACGTTGGCGAACCTGCTCATCCATGAGGTGAATCCGAAGGCCATCACCATTGCTGAAGAGGTGTCTGGTATGCCTGGTTTGGCTGCACCTTTCAAGGATGGCGGCTATGGATTTGACTACCGCATGGCGATGAACATTCCTGACTATTGGATCAAGACCATCAAGGAACTGAAGGATGAGGACTGGAAGCCTTCATCGATGTTCTGGGAGACCACGAACCGCCGTGCTGATGAGAAGACCATCTCATACGCAGAGAGTCACGACCAAGCTTTGGTGGGCGACAAGACGATTGTGTTCCGTCTCATCGATGCTGATATGTACTGGCACTTCAAGAAGGGTGACGAGAACTTTATGGCCAATCGTGGCATTGCGCTCCACAAGATGATTCGCCTCTTGACGGCTTCGACCATGAATGGTGGTTACCTGAACTTCATGGGCAACGAGTTTGGACATCCAGAGTGGATTGACTTCCCACGCGAAGGTAACGGATGGGGCTACAAGTATGCCCGTCGTCAGTGGAACCTCGTCGATAACAAGGAACTCTGTTATCACTATCTGGGTGACTTCGACGAGGCGATGCTGAAGGTGATCAAGACGGTGAAGAATTTCCAGAAGACTCCTGTAGTGGAGGTTTGGCACAATGATGGTGACCAGATTCTGGCGTTCTCTCGTGGCGACTTGCTGTTCGTGTTCAACTTCTCGCCTGACAGGTCTTACACCGATTATGGATTCATCGTGCCACAGGGCAGTTATGATGTGGTGCTCAACACCGACAACAAACTCTATGGCGGCAATGACTTGGCTGACGACTCTGTGCGCCACTTCACGAATTATGACCCCATCTATGAGAAGGACGGAAAGGGCTGGCTGAAACTCTACATCCCAGCACGTTCAGCCGTCGTTCTCCGCAAGAACGCTGAATAAGTTAATTTAGTCATTTTAGATTGTGAATAAATATCATACACAAGGACAGGAGACCGCAGGAATCATTCGTTATTCCTGCGGGATTCTGTTCATGCTCTTCTCTTTCTGCTATCTCTATTTCCTGCAAGGTGATATTTTGGCGGAAGCGCAGTATGTGTTTTCGAAGGGTGTCACGACGTATAGCATCACGGGAGGTGCCATCATCATCTCGCTGATCTTGCAAGTGGTGCAATGGATTGTCGCTCTGCTCTCGAGGCTTCCAGCCCGTTGGCATGCGCTGTCGTATTTTCCTTCTGCGCTCATGTTGGCCATTCTGTCTTGTGTGGACAGGGAAACCATTGAGGTTTTCTCGTTTGGAGTATGGGTGTGGCTGGCTCCTCTTGCTTTGGTTGCTTATGTTGTGGCGGTGCTCCTGATCAGAGCATTCAGTTGGGAGACGGAGAGTGATTTGTATAACATCAAGTCGCAGATTTATCCGAATTTCATCCTTCTGTTCCTGTTCATTTTGGGTGTGGGTGCCGTTCCGCAATCGTCGGATGTGTACCACTATGAACTGAAGACGGAACGCCTGTTGCTGGACGGACAATATGAGGAGGCCACCAAGGTGGGTGAACGGTCGTTGTGCTCGAGTGTGAGACTGACGCAGTTGCGTATGTATGCATTGTCGGAACAGGATTTGCTGGCAGAACGGATGTTTGACTATCCGCAGTATTATGGTTCGAAGGGATTGCTGGATGTGACGGACACGCTTTCTGTTTATCGTTTCAGCCCACAGTGCATCTGCCGTCATCTGGGTGCGTATAGCGATCCTTCCGTTCATTCGACGGAACGCTATTACCAACTGGTGCTTGGCGACTCCATCTGGAATGAGCATACGGTGGATTACTATCTGTGTAGCCTCTTGCTCGACAAGAAACTGAACCAGTTCAAGCAGGAACTGCCTCGTTATTACAATCTGGCTGACAGCATCGAGGGTGTGTATGATGGTTTGCCACGTGCGTATCGTGAAGCATTGTTGCTGATAGGGCAGAGGAAGTATGCGTTGGATGGCAAGGTGGTTGTGGGTGCTGATACGTTGACCACTTTCACGGATTACGACATGATTGACCGCTTTCGCGATTACAACGAACTCAAATCAAGTCTGAAGGACAAAACGGAACTCATCAACAGAACACGTCGGCAATTTGGCAATACCTATTGGTGGTATTACGATTTTGGCTATATGATCAAGGGAGAATGAGAAGCAATGATGTCTCGAATATAGACATAAAAAAGTGCGCCTGGCAAATGAATGTCAGGCGCACTTCTTTTGTATGCTCTTATTTGCAAGGAATGTCTTCGATGCGTTGTTGATGACGTCCACCAGCAAACTCTGTATTGAAGAATTCGTCGAGGCATTGACGGCAAACTTCTTCGGAGATGAAGCGACCAGGGAAGACAATCACGTTGGCATTGTTGTGCTCACGAATGAGGTGGGCGATCTCTGGCTGCCAAACAAGACCTGCACGAATGCTCTGGTGCTTGTTGAGGGTCATGGAGATGCCTTCGCCGGAGCCGCACATGGCGATGCCACGTTCTACCTCACCTGCTTCGATGCCTTCAGCCAACTTGTGGCCATAGGTGGCATAGTTGCAGCTGTCTTCGGTGTAGGTGCCGTAGTCTTTGTATTCAATGCCCTTTTCCTCCAAGTAGCTCTTGACGAACTGCTTGAGAGGAAAAGCGGCATGATCGGATGCTAAACCAATGGGAATCATTAGAAGAGCTTATTTACTTGTGCGTAAACGTTTTCAGCGGTGTAGCCGAGTTTCTCGTCGAGCACCTTGTAAGGAGCAGAGAAGCCGAAGCTTTCGAGACCCCAGATGCTGCCTTCTGCCTCTGGCACGAGACCGAGGAGGTTGACTGGCAGACCTGCGGTGAGACCGAACTTCTTCACGCCCTGTGGGAGAACGCTCTGCTGGTACTCCTTGGACTGCTGACGGAAGAGACCCTCGGATGGAACGCTGACGATGCGCACCTTCTTGCCATCCTTGCGGAGAAGTTCTGCACCAGCCACAAGGGTAGATACCTCAGAACCTGTAGCCACGAGGATGACATCGGGATTCTCGTCGGAGCCTGCTACGATGTAGCCACCCTTTGCTGCCTGACAGTAGTCGTTTCCTGCTGGGAGGTTGTTGATGTTCTGACGAGAGAGGATGAGTGCTGATGGGGTAGCCATGTTCTCCATTGCGAGTGCCCATGCAGCAGTGGTCTCCTGAGCGTCAGCTGGACGAAGAACGAGAACTGATGGCTTGCCAGAGTGGTTCTTCAGCTTCTCCATGAGACGAATCTGTGCCTCCTGCTCAACAGGTTCGTGAGTAGGACCGTCTTCACCTACACGGAATGCATCGTGTGTCCAGATGAACTTCACAGGGAGTTCCATGAGAGCAGCCATACGAACGGCTGGCTTCATGTAGTCAGAGAATACGAAGAATGTACCACATGCTGGAATCACACCACCATGAAGTGCCATACCGATGCAGCAGCATGCCATTGTCAACTCAGCCACACCTGCTTGGAAGAAAGCACCTGAGAAGTCACCCTTCGTGAAGGCGTGAGTCTTCTTGAGGAAGCCGTCAGTCTTGTCAGAGTTAGAGAGGTCGGCAGAAGCACAAATCATGTTTGGAACCTGCTCTGCGAGAACAGAGAGACATGCAGCTGATGCAGAACGAGTGGCATCGTTGTCCTTCTGAACACACTTGCTCCAGTCAATCTTTGGAGCCTTGCCGCTGAACCAGTCGGCCTGTGCAGCAGCCTTCTCTGGGTTAGCAGCAGCCCATGCTTTCTCTTCAGCATAACGCTCTGCGCAAATGCCTTCGAGTTCCTTGGCACGGTTGGCATAGAGTTCCTTCACATCGTCGAAGATCTGGAATGGATTCTCTGGATCACCACCGAGGTTCTTGATAGTGTTGATGAAAGCGTCGCCACCAAGAGGAGCACCGTGAGTCTTGCAGTTAGCCTCGTAAGAAGAGCCGTCAGCCTTGAGGGCACCCTTACCCATGATGCACTTACCGATGATGAGGGTTGGCTTGCCTTCCACCTTCTGTGCAGCATCGAGCGCACAACGAATCTGAGCGGCATCGTTACCAACAATCTCAATCACTTCCCAACCAAGAGCACGATACTTAGCAGCAGTATCTTCGGTCATCACTTCCTTTGTCTCTGTAGAAAGTTGGATGTCGTTAGAGTCGTAGAACATGATGAGGTTGTCGAGACCGAGGGTGGCTGCGATACGTGCACCGCCCTGAGAAATCTCTTCCTGAACACCACCGTCAGAGATGTAAGCGTAGATTGTCTCCTTGGCGAAAGTTGGGTTGCCAGTGTGAGCAGCCAAGAATTTGGCAGCGATGGCAGCACCAATAGCGAACACATGACCCTGACCAAGAGGACCAGAAGTGTTCTCGATACCACGAGCAATCTCAAACTCTGGGTGACCAGTAGTAGGAGAACCCCACTGACGGAGTTGTGCCAACTCTTCGAGTGAGAACTTGCCGATGAGGCAAAGTTGAGAGTAGAGCATTGGAGCCATGTGGCCAGGATCGAGGAAGAAGCGGTCGCGGCCTACCCATTCTGGGTTCTTTGGGTCATATTTCAGATATTCAGAATACAAAACGTTGATGAAGTCGGCACCGCCCATTGCACCACCTGGGTGACCAGACTTAGCCTTCTCTACAGCTGATGCAGCGAGGATACGGATGTTGTCCGCTGCATGATTCAAAACTTGAATAGAATTTGCCATAAAACTTTTATAATCAAATAATTTTTAAAATATTAACTAAAATCGATAATCACTAATAGAATAAATAAAAGAAATAATTACAAGACCTGCAATAAAAAGAAAAATCAGAAAATATAATCCTGCTTTAATTTCTTCTTTAGTATCAGTCTTTACCTCTTTTTTATCTGTAGGATAATTTTGATTTCCATATTCAAATTCAAAATCATCATAATCTAAATTATCTGTACCATATTCCATAATATAAATTATAATAATATTGAATACTCAATGTTAGATTAGGAGTGAGGATTTGTTTGTGGAGCAAATGGTATCCATTCCTAATTCCTAATTCCTCATTATTAAATTATTTCTTATTATCTACTGCTGCTTGTTCGATGGCCAAGCCTCTCTTGTAGTTCTCGATGTAGGCGTTGAAGCCTTCCACATCTTCTGGTGTTGGCTTAATCTCTTCACCTGCATTGCCTGCAAACACCACTTGGTCGAGGTAATCTGCCAAAGACAGTTGCTTGTCATTGTTGACAGCGTATGCAGCGAGGAGCGCGATACCCCAAGCGCCACCTTCACCTGCTGTCTCCATCACGGAGATAGGGGAGTTGAGGGCTGCTGCGAGCATCTTCTGACCTACACCCTTGGTGGTGAAATAGCCACCGTGACCTGTGATGCGGTCAACTTGCACTTTTTCTTCTTTCAGCAGAATGTCGTTACCAATCTTCAACACGCCAATAGCGCCATAAAGATGGGCACGCATGAAGTTGGCAAGGTTGAACTTGTCGTTGGCAGAACGAACGAAGAGTGGACGGCCATCTGCAAGACCTGTCACAGGTTCACCAGAAACGTAGTTGTAAGAAAGTACGCCACCACAATCAGCGTCGCCCTTCACGGCAGCATTAAAGAGGTTGGTGTACAGTTGGTTCATGTCAACAGGCATGCCCATCAGTTCCTGGAACTCCTTGAAAATCTTCACCCATGCATTGATGTCGGAGGTGCAGTTGTTGCAGTGTACCATTGCGACGAGTGAACCGTCAGGTGTGGTCACCATATCAATCATCTCGTAAGGCTTGGAGAGTTCCTTCTCCAACACGATCATTGAGAAGGATGAGGTACCTGCAGATACGTTACCTGTACGCTGCTTCACAGCATTGGTGGCCACCATACCTGTACCTGCATCGCCTTCAGGAGGACATACAGGGATGCCTGGCTTCAAGTGGCCAGACACATCGAGACGGTTGGCACCTTCAGGGGTGAGGAAGCCTGCGTTTTCGCCAGCGTTGAGTGACTTTGGAAGAATGTCGAGCAACTTCCAACTGAAGCCTTTGGGGGCAATGAGTTTGTCGAACTTCTCCACCATCGTGGCATCGTAGGTCTTCGTCTTGGGATCAACAGGAATCATACCTGAAGCATCGCCTACACCCAGCACCTTCTGGCCAGTGATCTGCCAGTGAATGTAACCGGCGAGTGTGGTCAAGAACTCGATGTCCTTCACGTGCTCCTCGTTGTCGAGGATGGCTTCATAGAGGTGAGAGATGCTCCAACGGAGTGGGATGTTGTAGTTGAAGAGTTCAGATAGTTCAGCGGCAGCTTTACCGGTGTTGGTGTTGCGCCAAGTGCGGAAAGGAACGAGGATGTCGTTACCCTTGAAAGGCATATAGCCGTGCATCATGGCACTGATACCTATGGCTGCAAGTGTCTCAATCTCAACCTCGTACTGCTCGAGTACGTTCTTGCGGAGTTGTGCATAACAATCCTGCAAACCGTACCAGATCGCCTCTGTACTGTATGTCCAAAGACCATCCACTAACTGGTTTTCCCAAGTGTGGCTGCCTTGTGCGATAGGCTTGTTCTCTTGGTCGATGAGAACTGCCTTGATGCGGGTAGAGCCAAACTCGATACCGAGGATGGCTTTACCTGATTCTATGGTTTGTTTTGCTGTCATATTACTTGAGTGCTTTGTTCAACATGTAGTACACCTCGTTCATCTGGAGGTCGTGCTTGAACTCGCTGATAGTGGTGTTCTTGTTAATCTTCACATACTCAATGCCAACCATCTCAGCGAAGTCCTCCCAATACTCTTCAGTGATGTCGTAAGAGAAGGCGCTGTGGTGTGTACCACCTGCGAGAATCCATGCACCTGCACCGATTTCGAAGCTTGGCTGTGGAACCCAGAGAGCCGATGCAACAGGAAGGTTGGGCATTGGCTTTGGCTCGATACACTCAACTTCCTGAGAGATGAGACGGAAGCGGTTGCCAAGGTCAACAACGGTTGCCTTGATACCACGACCCACCTTAGAGGTGAACACGAGACGGGCTGTCTGCTGTTTGCGGATACCGATGCCGAGGAAGTGAACTTCGAGCTTTGGCTTGTCAACTGCGATGAGTGGACAAACTTCGAGCATGTGGCTCTGGAGGCAAGAAGAGCGGTCGCCAAAGTTGAGGGTGTAATCCTCGAGGAAGGAACAACCGATAGGCATGCCTTGCTGGATTACCCAAAGAGTGCGATAGAGGCAAGCTGTCTTCCAGTCACCTTCAGCGCCAAAACCATAACCTTCTTCCATCAGGCGCTGAGAAGCGAGGCCTGGAATCTGGTCGAAACCTACGAAGTTAGGATCGTTGATGTCTGCATCGCCAAGGTCGTCGAAGTTGGTCGTGAAGGCAGTTGCACCCTCATCCTTCAATACGCGACGAAGAGCGATTTCCGCCTTAGCTGCGTTCTTCACTTTCTCCCAATATACTTCCTCACCACTTTCGTCAATCTTGATGGTGTAGAGCTTCTTGTACTCCTCAACGAGTTCATCTGCTTCAGCGTCAGTCACCTGCTTGAAGTATTCCATGAGAGAGGATACAGGGTAGTAGTCAACGTGGTAACCCAGACGCTGCTCAAACTCAACGCGGTCGCCATCAGTAACAGCAACGTTGTTCATGTTCATACCAAACATGAGGCAACGCACGTTCTTCGCATCAGCAACACCTGCTGCTACACGTGCCCAAACAGCAATCTGCTTCTGAGCGGCTTCATCCTTCCAGTAGCCACAAACCACCTTGCGAGGAACACGCATGCGGGTGCAGATGTGACCAAACTCGATGTCGCCGTGAGCTGACTGGTTCAGGTTCATGAAGTCCATATCAATTTCTCCCCATGGAATCTCTGCATTGTACTGTGTGTGGAAATGGAGGAGAGGTTTCTGAAGTGCCTGCAAGCCCTTGATCCACATCTTGGCAGGAGAGAATGTGTGCATCCAAGTGATGATACCTGCGCATTTCGCATCATTGTTGGCAGCCTTCATCACAGCTTCCACTTCCTTAGAAGAGTTGGCGGTGCCTTTATAAACCACTTTGATTGGGATGATACCGCTGTTGTTCAGTCCATCCACCATTTCCTTTGAGTGACCGTCAACAATCTTCACTGTCTCGCCACCATAAAGCAACTGTGCACCAGTCACCCACCAAAGTTCCAAATTTTCAAATGCCATAATTCTTAGTTATTTATAGAGTTAATAATTTTTTGTTAATTGAAGTAATTAGTGTTTCTGACCTTTCTGACCATAGTAGGCGTTAGGACCATGCTTGCGGTTGTAGTGCTTCTCAACAAGCAGCTGGTTCATGGTCAGATTAGGATTAACGGAAAAGGCTACGAATGCCATCTTGGCGCATTGCTCCATCACTTTGGCGTTGTACACCGCGTTGTCAGGAGAAGTTCCCCAAGAGAAAGGACCGTGATTCTTCACCAGGACTGCTGGTGTGTGATCAGGGTTAATCTTACGGATGTTGAGGATTTCGTCCACAATGACATTGCCAGTTTCCAGTTCGTATTGACCTTCCACTTCCTCTTTCGTCATGTCGCGAGTGCATGGGATGGCTTTGTAGAAATAGTCAGCATGTGTGGTGCCGATGTTAGGAATGTCCTTGCCAGCCTGTGCAAAAGCAGTAGCGTAAGTGGAGTGTGTGTGAACGACTCCCTGAATGTTGGGGAATGCTTTGTAAAGAACGAGATGGGTTGGAGTGTCGGAAGAAGGATTCAGGTCGCCTTCCACCACTTTTCCGCTTTCCAAATCAACGACAACCATATCGCTTGCTTTCATCTCATCATAACTTACACCTGATGGCTTAATCACTACGAGACCTTTTTCGCGGTCGATGCCAGACACGTTGCCCCAAGTGAAGATGACCAAACCCTGCTTTACCAAGTCAAGGTTAGCCTTGAATACTTTTTCTTTCAGTTCTTCTAACATAGTATAACCATTTTAAGATTTATAATAATTCGTGTTACTTAAACTCATATAGTGTTGCACCACGGCGTGAAGAGACTTTGTCCACCATGCCTGTGGGCTTAATATAATCTTTTTCGGAGATAGAACGGCGGAAGTTGCGCTTGTCTATCGAGGTGCCGAGAATGCTCTCGTAGAGGGTCTGCAAGAGGCTCAGCGTGAAGTAGCGAGGCAAGAGATTGCTGCCGATGGGTTCGTTTTTGATGGTTTCGCCAATGGTGTGGCGAGCCTGCTGCACCATGTCGTTATGGTCGAAGCAGAGGGTAGGGAGGTGCTCCACATCCACCCATTTTGCATTGTGGAGTTCGGAGAGATGGGCATCGTAGTTGTCGACGTTGATGAGGGCATAGTACACGATGCTGATGACACGTTCGCCTGGGTCGCGTTCTACTTCACCATAGGTGGCCAACTGCTGCATGTACACGTTGTCAAGTCCTGTGAACTCTTTGAGGATGCGCTTGGCGGAAGAGTCCACACTTTCGTCAGATTGAACAAAGCCTCCAATTAGTGACAGCTCGCCTATGCCCGGTTCGTAAGGACGCTGATGTATCAGCACCTTCAGATGTCCTTCTGCAAATCCGAAGATGATACAATCGACGGACACGTAGAATTTCGGGTATGACTTGTAAACTGTCATTGATTGGAGGCTCTTATATATAAATAATGTGTAAGTCTAAATCTGGATTACCAGAGCAGGATGTAGAGAATCATCGTGATAACACAGATGCCGATGGTGCCATATGTGTAACCGCGAGTGGTGGCGAACAGTGAGAGGTCGATAGGCAATGCCTTTGGATCGGCCTTCTTGTCTTTCGAGTTGCTGTAGAGCCATACGGCATTGCAACCAACGAGCACTCCGAAGAAGATGAATGCCTGGAAGCCGATGTCGTTCAGATAAGTGGTCAGTTCTGTGGTGTTGCCCATTGCTACGACGATGATGGCTACGAGAATCATCACGATTCCTGCACCGCCAAGAATCTTCGCCCAGTTCAGCATAGCCTTCTGTTCAGCAGCGGATGGAGTTTCAACGCTGACATACTTCTTGTCGAGGTAGCTGACAAGAATGAAGAAGCTGACGAGAATGATAAAGATGTAGCCAGCACGGAACTGGAATGCCACATCGGGCAGGAACACCTTGAAGAGCACACCCATTGGGATGGTGAGGATGGCTGTCCATACTGCAGCCGTCGAAGATGCTCGTTTCCAAAGAAGACCAAGACCGAACACGGTGATGATACCAGGATAGATGAAGCCGGAGTATTCCTGAATGTACTGGAATGCTTGATCGAGACCGCCAAGAAGAGGTTTCACAGCAACAGCAGCAATCACGAGGGCTGCAACGGCTACGACACGACCAACATTCACGAGCACCTTGTCAGATGCACCCTTGTTGATGTATTTCTTATAAATATCCATCGTGAAGAGGGTGGAGGTACTGTTGAACATGGAAGCCAGCGAGGAAATGATGGCTGCGGTGAGGGCTGCAAACGAAAGGCCCTTGATACCCGTTGGTGTGAAGTTGCGGATGAGCCAAGGATAAGCGTCGTCAGCCACATTGATGGAACCCTGCAGATGAGAAAACTGGTCAGCGTTTTGTGCCATGTAGTAAGCACAGATACCTGGGAGCACCACGATGAATGGAATCAAAATCTTGAGGAAACCTGCAAACACGAGACCTTTCTTTGCCTCGTCGATGCTCTTGGCTGCAAGACCCTTCTGAATGATGTACTGGTTGAAACCCCAGTAACCCAAGTTGGTCAACCACACACCACCCACGATGGCAGCGATGCCAGGCACATTGTCGAAGGCGTTGGAACCGTCGGCATGTGGGTGTGCCATAGCGTTAGAACGCTGGATGACAAGGTGGAAGTGGGTGTCGTTGACAAAGTCGCCCGTGGTGAGATAGGTGTACACTTTGTTGAAACCGTCGATGAACGTGCCGTCATCACCTGCCACAGAACAAAGGGCGAAGTATGCAGTCACGAGACCACCACCCACGAGGAAGGTCACCTGCATCACGTCTGTCCATGCCACAGATGCCAAACCACCATAGATGGAGTAGATACCTGCGATGAGGAAGAGGCCGATGATGATAATCATACGCATTGAGATGGCCATGCCACCGATGGTGACCGTCAGTCCCTGAAGACCCAGAATCTGCTCGATAGCGAGAGCACCCAGCCAAGCTACAGAGGTCAGGTTCACAAACACGTAGAGGAAGAGCCACAGAATGGAGAATGCGAGACCCACACCGTCATTGTAACGTTCGCGGAGGAACTGTGGAATGGTGAAAATCTTGCGCTCGATCATGGTCGGAAGCAGGAACTTACCGATGACCACCAGCGTGACTGCTGCCATCACTTCGTATGCTGCGATGGCGATACCGTCTGCATAACCAGTACCAGACATACCGATGAACTGCTCTGCCGAGATGTTGGCGGCGATGAGCGAAGCACCTACTGCCCACCAGGTCAGCGTGTTGCCGGCAAGGAAGTAGTCACTGGCGCTTTTGCCCTTACCATCCTTGTCGCGGCTGAGGAACATGCCAAGGCTCACGAGCAGGATGATGTAAACAACCAAAATGATGAAGTCGATGGTTTCAAAGCCACTCTGACTTATCGCTTCGGTGAAACTCAATTGTGTGTCCATTGTTTTAAGTAGGAATTAGTAATTATTAATGTTGATTGTTTTTCGATTGTTCAATGGGCCGATTCTCACTTTTCAACTGAGAAGACATACTTGCAGTAGGAATGGTAAGGCTTCTCTGGGGTGATGAAAGGATTGCTTAGTTCCCAACCTGGCATCATGCACTTGTTAGGAGAATCTGGGAACTTCTGGCTCTCGAGGCAGATGGCGCAATGCTTCTGATACATGATGCCCCCCTTGCCTGGACGAGTGCCGTCCTGGAAGTTGGCTGAGTAGCACTGCACACCTGGTTCGTTGGTGTACATGTCCATCTTGATGCCTGAACGTGGGTCAGTCATGGTCACAGCGATTTCATCCTGATTGCCCTTCGTGTTGAGCACCCAGTTGTGGTCGTAACCGCCACCTACAGAAACCATCTCTGGATCGTTCTTGTCGAAGTCAGCACCAATGGCTTTTGGAGTGCGGAAATCAAACACGGTGCCTTCCACTGGCTTGATCTCGCCTGTTGGGATGAGGTGGTTGTCGCCCGGAGTGTAGTTGTCAGCATTCACCGTTAGGATAGATTCGTCGATGGTGTTGTTTAGGTCGCCAGAAAGGTTGAAGTAAGTGTGGTTCGTCATGTTCAGCACGGTTGGAGCGTCTGTTGTGCCGTCGTAAGTGATCACGATGGCATTGTCATCTGTCAGCTCAAACTTCACCGTAGCCACCACGTTGCCCGGGAACTTGTTGTCGCCGTCGGCAGATTCGCGCTTGATGGTGAGCGACTGTTCAGTGGATTCCACCACATCATACACCTGATATTGCCAACCCGTGTAACCACCGTGCAGGCAAGCCACACCGTTGTTGTTCTTGTCCAGAGTCACTTTCGTGCCGTCGTAAGTGTACTCGCCGTTGTTGATGCGGTTAGCATAGCGACCTACAGAGCAGCCGAAGTCTGTCTCGAAGTTCCAAGGGAAATAGTTCTCCACCTTGTCGAAGCCACAAGCGACGTCAACAAATTCGCCGTCTTTGTTAGGCACCATAATGCTCACGATGCGACCGCCAAAATTGGTGATGCACACCTCCATGCCGTTTTTGTTCGTCAAAGTGTAAAGTTTCACAGGTTTTGCGTCAGTCGTGTCAGCCGCGAACTTGCGGGTTGCAGCATCGTAAGTCACAGCGATGCATGTGTCGTAGTCGGCTGGATTGATACCAGACTTAGTCAGCTGAACCTCAGCTGGTTGTGGTGCCGTGTTGCACGCACACAGGAATGCTACGGCCGCAGCATTCCCCATCAAAATCGTTTTAAGATTTTTCATAATTGGGTTAGAAAATGTTTTAGTTTATAAACTTTTCGCCAAAGTTACTGCTTTTTCCGTTCATAAAACCTGTTAAAAACATGTTATAAAACATATAGTGTGCTTTCGACACTTTTCCTGTACTTTGATGAAACCACATGGCCAAATTTGAATCTTATTTTGCGTTTCGGCTTTTTTGTTTGTGAAGGCGTTTGTTGCTAATAAAAAAAGGGGGAGGTTCGTGCATGGCGAACCTCCCCCTTTGGTCGTTTCTCGGTTGTTGCTTTATGCGAGTTTGCGAGAGCCATCGCCGATGACTACATCGATAACGATTGGCTTCTTGCCATACTTCTCCTGGAACTTGCTGACAGCTGTCTTCACGAAGTTGTCATAGAGTTCTTCAGCCACGAGGTTGATGGTGCAGCCGCCGAAGCCACCGCCCATGATGCGTGAACCTGTAACGGAGCATTCCTTAGCGATGTCGTTGAGGAAGTCAAGCTCTTCGCAAGACACTTCATACTCCTTGCTAAGGCCGTAGTGAGTCTCGTACATCTTCTGACCAACGGTCTCGTAGTCGCCCTTCTCGAGTGCGTCGCAGACAGCCAGCACGCGGTCTTTCTCGCCGAGCACGAAAGTGGCGCGCTTGATGTCTTCTGCAGGCACCTTGCCTTCGATTTCCTTCAACTCTTCCCAAGTAGCTTCACGGAGCGTGGTGATTTCCTTGTCTGGATGGAGTTCCTTGATGGCCTTCACGCAGTTCTCACAAGAGTTGCGGCGGTCGTTGTAAGGAGAACCCACAAGTTCATGCTTCACGCAAGAGTTGATGAGCACGAGCTTGTAGCCCTTTGGATTCCATGGGAAGTATTCGAACTCGCCTGAGCGGCAGTCGAGACGCATGAGGTTGCCCTTCTTGCCGAATACAGATGCAAACTGGTCCATGATGCCGCAGTTCACTCCGATGTACTTGTGCTCAGTTGCCTGACCCACCTTGGCAAGCGTCATCTTGTCAATCTTGTTGTCGCCGAAGAGGTCGTTCATGGCGAAAGCATAGCAGCTCTCCAAAGCGGCAGAAGAAGACATACCTGCACCATTAGGAACGTCACCAGCAAATGCGGTGTCGAAGCCCTGTACTGGAACGCCAAGTGCCATCATCTCACGTACCACACCAAAGATGTAGCGGAAGTGGCTGGCCTTTGGTCCCTTCTCGTCGTCGATGGAGAACTCGTCATAGTCCTTCAGGTCGATAGAGTAGGCGCGGATAGTGCGTGTGCCGTTAGGACGAATCTCTGCAATCATGCCCTGTTCAACAGCACCGGGGAATACGAAACCACCGTTGTAGTCGGTGTGCTCGCCAATGAGGTTGATACGGCCAGGTGAAGCGTAAACTGAACCTGGCTCACCGCCAAGATGCTTGATGAAACGAGTTCTTACATCATCAATTTTTAATTTCATAACTGTTTAGGTTTTAATAGGTTAAAAAATATGTGTTAAATTATAAGTTCTCTACGCTTCGCGCCTTTAGAAAAACAAAAGAAAACAAAAGAAAATAAAAAAATATTGTTATTGGAAAGATTAGAAGTAGGAAATGGTACGAGTTTCAGGGTCGTAATAGTATTTCTCACATTCTGCCATCACTGGGGCGAAGTTGTATAGAATGCCAATTCTCTTGCCCGAACAGCGCATATAGTTCCAGAGTTGAAGACGCTCATGCACACCAATCTCTTCAATAGCTTTACATTCGAGGATGATTTTGTCTTTGCATAGAAAGTCAACAAATAATTTATGTTGCAATTCTATTCCTCTGAATTTGGGACGGAAGAAAAATTCCTTCACATGTTGGATGTTCGCTTGATCGAATGCAATCTTCAGGGAGTCTTGATAGACGTATTCGGTCAACTCTGGACCTTGTTCCCGATGTACATCTTGGCAACAGCCAATTACATCGAAAACATAGTCCTTGAGTTTTCCCTTCAAGTCTGACTGCAATTCTTTCTTAATGAACATGCCCATGCATGAAATATTTTCTTTTATTTTTTCTTGTTTTCTTTCGTTTTTCTAAAGGCCGCTTGCGGTAAAATTATTTCAGTCCAATCTTTGAGCCTTTCCAGCAGAACCAGATCTCGTAGAGGTAGAAGAGGAACATGAGGCCGATAGCGATAGATACACCTGTCTGGATGTCGCCTGCATTGGTATAATTTGTGATGATAAGTCCCATGCAGACAGTCAAGAAACCGCCACCAATTACTCCCATGTTGATTACGCCAGAACCAGCCTTGGTATACTTGCCCAACTCTTGTAATCCGAGATTGAATACAAGTGGCCACATTACGGAATGGAAGAGACCTGCTAACAGCATGGCATAAACTCCCGTCATTCCTGGCAAAACAAAGGATGCTGCGATACAAACAGCTCCAGCAATAAGGCAAAATGAGAGAATAGCACGTGGCTGGAACTTGGAAAGGATAGCAGAACCTGCAAAACGGCCGACCATCATACCACCCCAATACCATGCAAGATAACCTGTGGCTATGGCAGAAATCCAGTGGTCGCCTACGTTAGGATAGAGACTTTGTATTTTTGCTGGAATCATGGATGGAACACCAATTTCAAGACCCATATAGAGGCATATGGCTAAAGCGCCCAACCACACATGGGGATACTTAAAGACAGAACCTTTGTCAGGTGTATTTGTTGGAGCAGCATCTTGCTCACCTTCTTTAATTTCTGGCAGTTTGAGAAGGGCTAATACGATACAGAGAACGGCAACGAAAATACATAATCCCAAAAATGGAGTGGTGATTTGGGTCGGGTCAATAGTTGATGCGATACCCTGTTCTGTTGGGTTGGCATATGCTGTGTTGGGATCGTTGGCAAGAAGACCTTTTAATGTCTCTACTTTTGCATCATCTTCAGCATTTCCACTGACGATAAGTGAGGCCACGAAGATGGGCGAAAGTACGGTGGCAACAGAGTTGATGGCCTGTGAAAGGGTCATGCGGAAAGCGCCCTTTTCTGGTGAACCAAGCACCATCACGTATGGGTTGGCAACGAGTTGTAACATCACAATACCGATAGCTACACATGCCATACAACTAAGGAATGTGTAGAATACGCTAGTTGTGAGTGCTGTTGCTGCAGCAGCCTCGGCTGGAACGTGAATAAGTCCATCTGCCTCTGCGTATGAACCGATGCCGAAATAGCAGAAAAGGAAGCCCAATGCAACGATGCCAAGACCGCCAACCATGGTTTTCTTGTAACCGATTTTGTTCATCAACATGCCGAGAAGGATGGAGAACACGTACATTCCATAAAATGCGGAATTAACGAGCTGGCCTTGTGTGTCGGTCAATTGAAAGGTTGATTTGCAGAATGCAATCATTGAATTGTTCATCGTGGTGACGAATCCGATGAGGAAGCATACTGCAATGACCACGATAAGTGCGAACGTGTAGTTCGGAGTTTGTTTTTGTTGTGTCATTTTTTTATTTTTTAATTGAGAAAAATCCCATAAAACAAGCAATTATCAACAAAATAAGACCGATTAAGTTCAAAAGACTCAATGAAGTATTAAATACTTGATAAGTATCGATACCTATTGTGTCTCCTATAAACGATTCTTTTGAAATTGTAATAAAAAGATTGATTGTTACACACAAGAATTGGCAGACAGTCATGCATAATAGGCCTATCAGTGCTGTAGTTAATGCTGATTTCATTTTGTTCGTAATTGCGATAATACTTTCTTACGCTTCGTACCTTCAGAAAAACAAAAGATAATCAAATAAATATTTTTTCTTATATTTTTTTATTTTCTTTTGTTTTTCTAAAGGCCGCTTGCGGTTAAAAATATCACACGTGGTTTTTGTTTATACTTAGATGGTTCCAAACTTGTAGACTGTCTTCTGTGTGTACTTCTCTCTGGGTTTCAGCACAGTAGTTGGGAAGTATGGACGGTTGGGTGAGTCTGGGAAGTGCTCGCTCTCGAAGCAGATGCTCGAACGGCGTGGGAAGGTGGCACCGAACTGACCAGGAATGCCTGAACCGAAGTTGTCGGTGTAAACCTGCATGCCAGGCTCTGTGGTGTAGGTCTCGAGTGTACGGCCAGAAACTGGGTCGGTGAGGCGAGCCACGAAGGAGAGTTCGCCCACTTCCTTCTTGTTGCACACAAAGCAATGGTCGTAACCGGAACCATTCTTAATTTGCTCGTCATCGGCATCGATGTCCTTACCAATCGCCTTTGGAGTGCGGAAGTCGAATGGAGTGCCTTCCACCTTGAGAATTTCGCCTGTTGGGATGCTGGTCTCGTCGATAGGAATGTAGAAGTCGCAGTTCATCTCCAGAATCTGATTCTCGATGCCTGGTGTTGGGTTGGCTATACCTTGGATAGAGAAGAACGCATGGTGTGTCAAGTTGATGATGGTCTTCTTGTTGGTGGTTGCCAAATATTCGATAATCAGTTCGTTGTCATCTGTCCAAGTGAACTCGACAGAAATCTTCACCTCGCCAGAGAAGCCTTCGTGTCCGTAAGGCAGGATGCAGTCGAGCGTCAGGTTCTGCTCGCCCGTCTGGTAGGCATCCCACACTTGTGCATGCAATCCGGTAGGACCGCCATGCAGGTGGTTGGGACCATTGTTGGTGGCGAGTTGATACTCCTTTCCGTTCAGCTGGAACTTACCCTTGGCGATGCGGTTGCCGAAACGACCGATGAGGGTGGAGAGGAAAGGCTCAGGAGAGTTGATCACATCGTCGATGTTGTCGTGGCCTTGAATGACATTGGCCACTTTCCCGTCCTTGTCGGGCACCATGATGGCAACGATGGCGCCTCCGTAGTTGGTGATTGATACTTCGTAGCCGTCTTTATTGACGAGCGTGTACAGGTCTGTTTTCTTGCCTTTCACTTCCTTCTGGAAATCCTCGGCCTTCAGACCACTCAGTTTGGGCTGGATAGTGCTCATAGAGTGTTTATTTTAAGTTTAAGTTTGTAAATAGGTCGGTTTTGGATGATTTCTTCCACTGGCGTCATTGCGATTCGTGAGTGAAACTAACCCTCGTTTTTGTCCGTTTGTGGATTTCTCTTGCAAATTAAACGAAAATATTTTTAACTACACGAACTTTCTGCTAATTATTTTTCAGTTTTTAGTTTTTTTGACAAATTAGAGAGCTGGAAAGTAAGTCCGCCACCACAAAACTGCTGCCACCAACATAAATGAAGTCCTGCTTCTTTTTGGCATCCTTCAATGCGGCCTCGTATGCTTTCTCCACGGTGGGGTAGCTGTCGCCCATCAGGCCGTATTCCGACGCTTTCTTTTTGATTTCTTCGTGTGGCAACGCTCTCGCCACGCTGGCTTGGCAGAAATAATAAGTGGCATCTTTGGGCATCATTGACAGCACACCGCTGATGTCCTTGTCGTTCACCATGCCGAAGACGATGCGTAGGGTGCCCCCCACATTATTTAATATAATGGAGGCCTGTTTTAGTTGCTGCACAATCCAGGTGAACCCGCCCACGTTGTGTCCCGTGTCGCACACCACACGTGGCCGATTGAGGAGCCTTTGCCATCGTCCCATCAATCCCGTCATCTCACACACGCGGGTGAATCCTCGCCTCACATGTATGTTGTTGATATGGAATCCGCGCCGTCTCAACTGGCTGACGGTGCACAGGATGGTGTTGGTGTTTTTTAGCTGACAGAAACCTCCTAATGCTCCAGAAAAGCTTCCGTATGTTTTTGTTTGATAGTTGAATCCACCTTTTTTGTTCACCTTATACTTCACTATCTCTTCTTCCTCTTCCGCAAAGTGGATGGGGGCATTCATGGCTTGTGCCTTTTCCTCAAATACGGGTCTTGTCTCGTCTGTCAATTCGCCTACCACTACGGGTATGCCCTCTTTGATGATGCCAGCCTTCTCGCTGGCAATCTTCGCCAAAGTGTTGCCCAGAAAAGCTACATGGTCAAAACTGATGTTGGTGATGACGGAGACTTCTGGCATGATAATGTTGGTGCAATCGAGCCTGCCTCCAAGTCCCACTTCCACAACGGCCACATCCACTTCCTGTTCAGCAAAATACTTGAAGGCCATCGCGGTGGTCAGTTCGAAGAATGAGGGATGCAGGGGTTCGAAGAAATCACGATGCTCCTCTACGAATCGCACTACATAGTCTTCGCTCACCATCTCTCCGTTCACACGGATGCGCTCTCTGAAATCCACAAGATGTGGAGAAGTGAACAACCCCACTTTTAGCCCTGACGCTTGCAGAATGGCAGCCAACGTGTGGGAGCATGAACCTTTGCCGTTTGTTCCTGCTACATGTATTGTCTTGAATTGCTTGTGTGGATGCCCGAAATGCTCATCCAGTTGGTGGGTGTTGTACAATCCTTCCTTGTATGCTGCTCCTCCCACATGCTGGAAAAGTGGTGCGGAAGTGAACAGATAGTTGATGGTTTCCTGATAATTCATGGGGTGTGATGTGTTATATTTTGTTACAAAGTTATGAATAATGCACAGAAAAGAAAGAAGAAAACAAAAATTTTGTTTTACTTTGCACACATATTATATATATAATGAGCAAGAAAGTCCACATATTGCCGTCACTTTGGGTGTTGTTGGTGTTCATGTGCCTCGTGGCATGTGAGCGCGTCTCTGAAGTGGAACGTGTGCAGATTGATTCACTCAATGCGTTAGCCTATGAGGCAAAATACAGGTCGCTGGAGGAGGCTTCGAAGTATGTGGATGAAGTGTTGACGAAGTATGCTCATTCGGGTTATCAGGACGGTTTGCAGGAGGCATGGCTGAACAAGGGTGATGTGTATGGCATGCGGATGGCCTATGATTCGGCACAGTATTGCTACAAGAAGGTGTTGGAAGAATCGGACAATGACCTGCTCTGCAGCGTGGCTGATGTGGACATGATGTCCATCTGTCTGATGACATCGATGAGCAAGGAGTTCTACGACTATCGTAGCGATGCCCATGAACGTTTCTACAATGTGGAGGAAGCCTTTGAGGATATGACCGAACATCAGCGGAAGGTGTGGAATTCGGTGCAGACGGAATATCATTTCGTGTCGGTCAACTATTTTAACAAGGTGCGGCAGGATGAGGGTGTTCGTGAAGAGTTTAAGTGGCTCGATGAGCATCAGGACATCTTCGTGTCTGACACGACCCAGTGGTCGGCATATCTCTTCTTGAAGGCTTTGTTGGGTTCCCAAGAGGGCGCGGCGAATGATGCGGGAGAGGAGATGCAGCGCAATCTTCTGCGTCTGTTGTCGGTGAGTCGTCAGAAGGACTATGTGTATTTTGAGGCTTCTGCTCTGAACAGCCTTGCGAAAGTCATGGTTTCCGGGAACGAGATGAAGCCGTCCCGACAGGTGTTTTTGCGTGAGCAGTTGGGGCATGGTTATGAAGAGGGCGATTTGGCACTCTTGCTGGCACAAAGGGCTTTGAACTTGGCCTATCAGTATGGAAATAGTTTTGTGGCGACCACGGTGCTGGTCACACTCTCTGAATATTATCTCCAGCGTGGACAGGACAGTTTGGCGGTGGCGCAGATGGAACGTGCCCTAACCCTCATCAACGAGAATCACTACCAACAACGTCGCGGCAACTCGGAGGAGAAATTATATGCTTATGCCCATATCGACGACTCGCTCTCAACGGAGATGCGTTGGATTGCCGACCAGACAGTGGTGGCAGTTCCTGAGTGGATGGCGATGGTGAGGGAGCAGTTGAGCATCGTGTATGGTGCGTTGGGCATGAAGGCAGAGTCCGACTACAATCACAACATTTACTTTGATATTCTGGATGCCACTCGTCAGGATTTGCGTGTGCAGCAAGAAGAGGAGAACCTGAAACAGGAGGAAAGTGTGCTCAACATCCTCTTGTGGTTCTTTATCGTAGCCATCGTGTTGCTGGCGTGGTTGCTCTATGAATACAACAAAAGAAGCCGTGCGCGCTATCGGCAGAAAGTGGAGAAACTGCGTCAGGTGATAGACCTTTGCAAAAAACTCCCCTCTGTGCTTTTGGATGATGTGGAGGATGAAGAAGACCTTGCAGCGGCCTTGCATACGGTGGCCGATCAGGAGGTGGAAGCATTGTTCCCTCAATTGAAGGGAGTGGATTGGACTCAAGAGGATGTGAACCAGATGAAAGGATGGGACAAGGAGATGCTGAGTGTCTTGCAAGTGTTCTATCATTGGATGAGACAGAAGGGTTTGCAATATCTTCAGATGGCGGAACGGCAACGTGTGCTGGAGAGCGAGACCTATGTGAATGAGAAGCACCTGCATGATAATAAGCGCCAGTATATCGAGAAACTGACCTCCATGTCCATTGTGAATGGTATCACGCCTTTCCTTGACCGCGCTTTGCATGAGGTGCGTAAACAGAAAGGTGGCAGGGATGCATCGTCGGCGTTGCTGCACGACCGCTTGCAGTATTTGAGCGAGTTGATAGACAAAATCAACGAGTATAATGACGTGCTGGGCCATTGGGTGAAAATACGTCAGGGAATGGTGACGCTCCAAGTCGAGAACTTTGCTTTGCAGCCACTGTTCGACACGCTGAAGCGGGGTACGAAGACCTTCGAGGCCAAACGGCTTGCCCTGACGGTGGAGGATACCAACAGCGTGGTGAAGGCCGACAAGGCGCTGACCCTCTTCATGATGAACACCCTCTTGGACAATGCCCGCAAGTATACGCCAGAGGGTGGAGAGGTCACACTCTTCGCAGAGGAGACCGACCGCTATGTGGAGGTGTCGGTGAAGGATACAGGACACGGCATGTCAGCTGAGGATGTGGACACGCTCAATAACTCCAAAGTGTATGACTCCTCGAAGATAGGAGCGGAAGGCGCGCATGCTTCCGACATCCGGCGCAACAAAGGTTTTGGTTTCGGGTTGATGAACTGCAAAGGCATCATCGGCAAATATAAAAAGACCAATGCGATGTTCGATGTGTGCGAGTTTGGTGTGGAGAGTGAAGTGGGGAAGGGAAGCCGCTTCTTCTTCCGACTGCCCAAGGGTGTATTGAAGGTGCTGGCGATTCTTCTGACGTTGTGGGGTGGCGTTGATGCCATGTTTGCTGCAAGTGTACCTCCAGTCACCTCGCGAGCTCACTGGATAAAAGCTCACGAGCTCTCCGACAGTATCTTCGCTGCCAATGTGTCGGGGCACTATAATCAGGCAGTCCTCTTTGCCGATTCGGCCATCTGCTGTCTGAACCGTCATGTGGCTGAAAACTATGCCGACACGCTCCATCAGATGAAATTGGGCGGTGGGGACATGGCTGAGCTGGAATGGTGGAAACGTGGTTACGACACCGATTACGAACTCATCATCAGCATTCGCAACGAGGTGGCCATTGCAGCACTTTCGCTGAATCAGAGCAATCTCTATCACTACAACAACGAGGCGTTTACGCGCTTGTACCAACTCACCAGCACCGACCCAACGCTGGAGGAATACTGTGATGACATCCGCATGGCCAATCGCAACAAGAAGACCACTATCATCATGTTGGGTGTACTGATTTTGAGTGTTCTTGCTGTTTATTTCTTCCTTCACTATCGGAACAACTTGCTCATCATCTTCAATCTTCGGCAGTTCATTCAGCTGAACAACAGCGTCTTCACTTCCTCTGAAACCGATTTGCTCAAGAAACTGCATCGAGGCTTGTCCGACATCAAACCCGTTGCAACCGTCGGAATGATGATACCATCGAAAGAAGAGCCTGGACGTTTCCAGTTCTTCTTTACAGGCAACACCGATGAACGCAGCCTCTACGAGAACATGATGCAGGAGGCCTGCACAAGTGGACAAGAGAAAGTGAGCAGCAATCAGCGTTTCCACGCCTATCCGCTCGATGTGGCTGGTGTGGAAGATCATCAACCTGCTGGTGCACTTGGTGTTTCTTTCATCGATGGCAAACTTTCCGATGAAGAGACACTCATCATGCGGCTGGTGGTGCAGTTCATGAGCATCCACTCCTATTTCTCCTACCATAAGGTGAACGAGATGAACGAGTCGCTCGAACTCAAGCAGGACGAATGCCAACGTATTGTGGGCGAATTGCAGAAGGTGCATGTGCGCAATCAGATTATGGATAACAGCCTCTCCACCTTGAAGCATGAGACCATGTACTATCCGCACCGTATCAAGCAATTGGTGGATGCCGCTCTGAGCAGTCCTGAATCCTCCATGAACGATGCGCTCATCAGCGACATCGACGAACTCCTGACCTATTACAAGGAAATCTTCACCATTCTGAGTGCATGTGCTGCAAAGCAGGTGGAGCAGGTGCTGTTCAAGCGCACACAGGTTTCGGCGGCAAAGATTGGCGATATGACCATGCGTTCCTTCAAACGGCAAGCAGGGAAGTGTGCCTCCTCCAGCAAACTGTTGGTGTCCAAAGCAGCTGGTGTGGTGGTGATGGGCGATGTGATTTTCCTCCAGACCCTTGTCGACAACATCATCTCACTCTTTTTTGAGCATCATTCAGGTGGAGATTTGCAGTTAGATTTTGCCGTTTCGGATGGTTTTGCTAAATTTGCATTCACAGACACGGCATACCGATATGCAGAAGAAGACATCGCGCGGCTTTTCTATGCCGACCATGTGAAATATGACCCCAAGACCGACACGCTCTCCGGGGCGCAGTATCTCATTTGTCGACAGATTGTGCGTGAACATGATGCCTACTCACCTCGCCGTGGGTGTCGCATCTATGTGGAGAATACGGCCGACGGACAAGGTTCCACCTTCGTCTTCACGTTGCCTGCCATTCAAATATGATTATCATTCAACCCTCAAATTCATACAACACCATGAATCCTTTCAAAGTGATTATAGTCGAAGATGTGGCCCTCGAAATGAAGGGTACCAAAGAGATTTTCCGTTCTGAAATTCCAGAAGCCGAGATTGTCGGAACAGCCATGAATGAGACCGATCTCTGGAAACTGATGCGCGACAATCAGCCAGACCTTGTACTGCTCGACCTCGGATTGGGTGGTTCCACCACGGCTGGAGTGGATGTGTGCAAGCAGATGCGGCGTCGCTATCCTGATGTGCATGTGCTCATCTTCACAGGTGAAATCATGAACGAGAAACTATGGGTGGATGCGCTCGATGCAGGTGCCGACGGCATCATTCTGAAGAGTGGCGAATTGCTCACCAAGGGAGATGTGCAGAGTGTGCTCGACGGTAAGCGAATGGTGTTCAATCAGCCCATCCTCGAAAAGATTCTGCAGCGTTTCCGCAAGTCAGTTCTCAACGAGTCACGTCGTCAAGAAGCCTTCCTCGACTACGATATCGATGAGTACGATGAACGTTTCCTTCGCCATCTGGCATTGGGTTACACAAAAGATATGATAGCAGCATTGAAAGGCATGCCGTTTGGCGTGAAGTCTATCGAAAAGCGGCAGAACGACCTGACCAACCGGCTCTTTGGCGAAGATCATGGCAGCATCAATGCGACCCGCCTTGTCACCAAAGCCATCGAACTGCGCATCCTCGACATCGACCATCTTGAGCCCGACGACGAATAGCCCCCAACTCTACACTTTACACTTTAAACTTTAAACTTTAAAACTCATGTCCACCTACCGCGACTACATACAAACCATCCTGCGATGCATCTTCTGGAGCATTGTCATCATGCTGGTTCTGCTGCTGTTCGCTTCGTGGGTATTGAGCATTTATGTGGAAGGAGTGCAAGGCTTGCTCACTCCACGAGGCATCCGTTGGATATGCGCCAATATCATCCCCAACTTCGCCACGGTGCATTTGGCCAAGATTTTGTTGGGACTGATGGCCATGAGTGTGTTGCGGGAGTCGGGCATCCTGAAGGCGTTGCGTTCGCCCTCTTCGCTCAAACAGCGGAGAGCCTTGCAAATCACAGGCATCTCATCCTTGGTGATTATCGGTCTCTTTTCGCTCTTGTTGCTGCTGCCCAATGCAGTCCTCCTCAGCGCCTTTGGCACGATTCATCATTCAGCCTTCTCCAAAGGTTTGGACGGACTTGTGGCATTGTTCATCATTTTCATAGGGAATGTGTATGGTTTCACGTCGGGTCGATTCTCCACCATGCACGATTTTGTGCGGGCACATGTGTCCATCTTCTCAGCCCTCGCCAACTACTTCTTCATGCTCTTTCTGGCCAGCCAACTGGTGGCATGTCTTGATTTCACAGGCATACTCCCGTTGTTGGGCGATGATGGCACGGCCTTCTTCCTCCTGAAGGGCTTGCTCTACAATGGTCCCCTTCTGCTTTACATCCTCTTAGTGCTTTGAACCTTCTTTACAGATTGCCTTGATGCCACAGGACTCGCAGAGAGGACGCTGGCTCTTGCACACATATCTGCCGTGCAGGATGAGCCAATGATGCGCACGAGGAATCAGTTCTTCAGGAATGTGCTTCACCAGTTCTTTTTCCACAGCGTATGGAGTCGTACACTTTTCTGATACCAACCCGATGCGATGGCTCACACGGAAAACATGTGTATCGACAGCCATTGCTGCCTGATCGAAAGCCACGCTCAGCATTACATTGGCTGTTTTCCTTCCTACGCCAGGCAATGCCACCAATGCATCGAAATCGCCAGGCACTTCACCGCCATGACGCTCCATCAGCAGTTGAGCCGTCTTCACCAAGTGCTCTGCTTTGCTGTTGGGATAGCTCACCGACTTCACATAGTTCAGCACCTCCTCTTTCGTCGCAGCCGACAGCGCCTGAGGAGTGGGGTAGGCTTCAAACAGGGCTGGAGTCACCATGTTCACGCGCTTGTCGGTGCATTGAGCCGACAGCATCACCGCACACAGCAACTGAAACGGATTCTCGTAGTGAAGTTCCGTGTTGGCCTCAGGCATCGCTTGCTTGCAGTAGGCCATCCATCGCGCATATCTTTCCTTCTTCGTCATGTTTCCCTTTCTTGTTTGGAAAAGAAAGACGGGCAACAGCCTGTTGGCTATTGCCCGTCACTTTTTTCTTTCAAAAGCTGTTAAGCCTCAGCAGCTACTGGTTCGATAGATACTGTGCTGCGGTTCTCGCGACCACGCTTGAACACTACCACACCGTCTGTCAGTGCATACAGAGTGTCATCCTTGCCAATACCTACATTCTTACCCGGGTGGTGCTTCGTACCACGCTGACGAACGATGATGTTGCCAGCCTTTACAGTTTCGCCACCGAAGTGCTTCAAACCGAGTCGTTTAGAGTGTGACTCACGGCCGTTCTTAGAACTACCTACACCTTTTTTATGTGCCATGTTAAAATAACTGTCTTAGATTGTTTTACATTTGAGTTGTTTAAGAGAATCGCTAAGCGCGCAGGCTTGTTATGCAACAACTGACTTAACGAGTACCTGAGTGAACTGCTCACGGTGACCTCTCAGTTTGCGGTAGCCCTTACGACGACGCTTGTGGAACACGAGCACCTTGTCGCCTTTGATGAGTGGATCCACCACTTCGAGCACCACCTTAGCACCCTCTACTGTGGGAGTACCAACTGTTACTACACCGTCGTTGTCAGCCAACAACACTTTCTCAATCTCAACAGTCGCACCGGATTCTACATCCTTGATGTGGTGAACGTAGAGCTTCTTGCCCTCTTCAACCTTGAACTGCTGACCCTGAATTTCTGCAATTACGTACATTTTGTTTTGAATTGTTTAGGGTTCCATCGGGAGGCGAGACACCACTCTGTGCCCACTTGTTCGAGCCTTTCCGACATAAATCGGCTGCAAAGGTACAACTTTCTCCCCACATGACCAAAACTTTTTCCTCAAATTTCTTGATTTCCTCAAAAAAGATTGAGGAGGTTAGTCTTCGAGTCCGTATGGGCTTATCCCGTAGGTGGTATCCGCCAGATTGTCGTAATTGTTCGAGTTGGCTTCATCCACCGTCATAATCATTCCTCCCAGAATTTCATCATAAGCAAAGATGATGCATCCGCCAGGAATGTCGATGCAATCCACACCTTCGCAGAAGCCTGTGTGCTGTGTGTTATATTTCTGTTCGTACTCAGGAATCAGAATCTCATAAACCCTTCTGTCGCCTTCATTTCCCAGTTCCATATCCTCATAGTGCAAGTCGATGTTCACGACATTCCACACTTTGTTGGTTTCGCTGTCATAGTAAACCCATAGCGCCTCAAACTGATTGTACATCTTAATCATCTTGTGTGCAGGGTCTTTCTCTCCCAATGCATATCCCTCGTCCTCCAAGGCCTTTCTGAATTCATCTATCGACATGTCGAGTGATATGCCCTCATACTCAGCATGATTTCCACCGTCCTGCTCAACTGGTGTTGCAAGGCTGTCAGTGGTTATGTCCGAAGGAGATTGCTTTCCTCCGCATCCCTGTAACGAAAACATTGCGACCAGCGCAATAACCAGCAATGCAGCCACCGACTTCACATTGCAAATGTTGTACTTTTTCTGTTCCATAGTTCTGTTTTGATTAGTTCAGGCGACAAAGATATATCTTTTTTAAGAAAGATACAAGAATTGTGCGGATTTTCTGCTATCTTTGCGGCGTAAAAGGAATGGAGAAGTACGAAAACGGAATTTTAAAAAGAGGTTCAAATTATGATGTGGTTCAAGCAACAGAATGGCCAGGGCAATGGGTCTGAAGAACAGAAGGTTGCCAAAGTGAAAAAGACAGACATTTGTGCACAAATGACGTATGGCACGCGGCATTATTCCAACCTGCAGGCGGCCATCAAGGATGTGGACTGGTGGCTGGAATATAAGTTGTTCTCGATCGTGCTCTACAATGTGCAGTATCGCGATTGCCTGCGTGAGGAGGGTGTCGAAGGCCTCAAAGCGAGGCTGCTGAAGGAGGCTCCCGAACTGGCCGAAAAAAAGGATGCGCTTGAAGGGCTGGGGGAGAGGTTGCAGAAGCATTTGCCCTTGGCCGACTTCGACATCCAGTGCTACAACATCAAGGATGTGGTCACCATTCTGGGGCATGAATTCAGAGGGTGGCAGGATGTGCGTGACCATGTTGACCTGATGGGAAAGATAAGACGAGGGGAATTCGATGCTTTTAGCGTCAAGCCGAAAAGCACAGTTGGAGGCATGCACGTGGGGTGTCTCTACGCCAGCTACCCTGTTTTCGACAGTTATGATTTGAGTGATGACCGCACCTACGACAACTACCTCATTCGCAATCAACCCATCACAGAGGCAGAACTGGCTGAACTCGCCAAAGTGAGTTACAGTGATAACTACAATCGAGTGAACGAGAGCCTTCCTCGCCATCTCCTGCCCGTCCTCTACTATAGGGGCGATGGCGACTGTATGCTGTTGGCCACAGAATCATAACGACAGTGTCGAAGTCGTTCATAAGTGATGAGTAATTGACAATTCGATAATTCTATTTTTCTATTTTTTGACAATAACAAGAGATGGGATAACAAAACGTTACCCCATCTCTCTCATTACATACGTTGGAATTACTTTTTGAACCTGCGGAGAATCCTTTCGATGCTTCCTCCCACACCCAGCAGCGTGGCTGCGAAGACGAGGAACTGTGCGATGAGTATCAGCATGTTCTCCTCGATGTCACCCTGCGGGGGGAGTAGCATCGCCCAGACGGAAAGGAGTGCCGCGATGGTCAGCGCAAAGGCTGCCTGGATTTCTTTTACAGACCACATAAAGACCCTCTCTGCCCCTGCGGGCATCTCCCCCGTAATGGGGAGAACCATCCGGCATGTAGGGCATTTTGTTTTAGGTTAATACTTCATTTGATTTCTCATTACTCTCCCTCCCCTAAACAGGGGAGTCGGAGGGGTCTTCTCCCCTAAACAGGGGAGTCGGAGGGGTCTTCTCCCCCCCTAAACAGGGGAGGGCTGGGGAGGGTCTTATCCCTCGTCGTCTTCATCATCGCCACCACCACCTTCTTCTGGACACGCCAACTCGGTGAGTTTCTTGTTCTCCACGAGGCTGATGTTCGCCCACTTGCCCAGGTTGGCCACCTGCTTCTTGGGAACCCACACCAGTTTCTTGGCCGTGATGGTGTCGAGGGTGGTCTCTTCGAGCGTGTGAGCCGTCTTCGAAGTGGTGCGTGGGCAGAACGAACCCAGCGAGGGAATCTGAACCACACGACCCTGCGCACAGAAGTAGGCGATGGCGTCGAAGATGGCTGCCTTGGCCTGACGGATGGTCGATGCCGGCACGTGGGCTGCGTTGGCGGCGTAGTTGATGAGTTCCTCGCCCTTGATGACAGGGCCACGCACGATGGTGAGTTTGTACACTTCGGGTTTGCCCTCACGGAAGGTGAGGCGCGTTTTCTTCTTGTAGTACTGCATGGAACCGCTTACGGAAAGCGTCGAGTACGATTTTGCTGCATTTGCCATAATGATAAAGTTTTAAGACCCTCTCTGTCCTTTTGGACATCTCCCCCGTAATGGGGAGAGCCATCCGGCATGTAGGGCATTTTGTTTTAGGTTAATACTTCATTTAATTTCTCATTGTTCTTCCCTCCCCTAAACAGGGGAGTCGGGGGGGGTCTTTCCCTCCCCTAAACAGGGGAGTCGGAGGTGTCTTTCTGTGTTTTCCGTGATTTCTGTGTGAAATGAAGTTTTTCTGCGAGAGCCCGCATGGCTCTCTTCTTATCTCACACAGAAAACACAGAACCTTTAGCTCGACGGAGTCAAATCACGGAAATTTAATCGTCGTCGTCATCGTCACCCTCAGGCTCCTGATAGGAGTAGGGAGCATCGACGATGGTTTCTTCGGTCTGCGTGATGGTCTTGCGAAGCTCGCTGGCCGGACGGAACGCCAGACACATGCGGGTGATGGTGTCCGTGGTGCACTCTTCGAGCGTGTGCGCCGTCTTCGAGTTCACCTTCACGTAGAAGCCGCCCACGTCGGGAACGCTCACCTGCATGCCGTTGATGGCGAAGTAGACGATGCCCTGCACGATGGCCTCGACACAGGCGGTCATGGTGGACTCGGGGATGTGTGCAGAGTTGGCTGCATACTTGATCAAGTCCTTCTCCTTGATGGGAGGGTAGGTGAGCTGACGAATCTTGTACACCTCTGGCTTGCCTTCTCGGTAGGTCAAGCGCATTTTTGCTTTACGATACTGTAGTGCCATGTTTCATTTTGTGTTTTGAAGTTAAACAATAGTTGTGTGTGTGAATTCACGTTGCAAAGTTACGACATGGGGGATGCGGTTGTCAATAGGAAGTCGATTTTTGTTTTCAAAAAAAACACTTTTCTTTTCACCTTCCATCTGCTCCTGCTTACTACATGGAAGTGACGTGCCTTATCAAGTGGAAGTCGCCCCCCTGACTGCATTTCAGTCATTAGCCGCAGAAGATGGAAATCATCAAAAAATCAAAAAATCGAAAAATAGAATTATCGAATTTCGTGTGCGGAGGCACGATGTGATATTATATATTTTATATATACTCTTTACTTACTCCCCCCTATTAATCATCCCCCAAACCAACACAAAAATGATGATTTGATTTTTAGATTTTTCTATTTTTTGATTTTGAGGAAAGCCACTCATGAAAATCTCCCCTTCCTCAAATAAATTTGGTATTTCTCTCACTTAATCGTACCTTTGACTTCGTCGAAGATACTCACGTTCGACATAAAAAGTAAAAACTTGAGTTTTTTCTTTGTTTTGTTCTCACTTATTCGTACCGTTGACTACGTCGAAGATACTCACGCTCGACATAAAAAGTAAAAACTTGAGTTTTTTCTTTGTTTTGTTCTCATTTAATCGTACCTTTGACTCCGTCGAAGGTACTCACGTTCGGAAATACTCAAATAAATTTGGTATTTCTCTCACTTATTCGTACCTTTGTAGTCGAAACCTGTATAACGATGGACGAACTGCAGCAGATACAAAACAAGATATACGAGATTCGGGGTCAGCGTGTGATGCTCGACTCCGACTTGGCTGCGTTATATGGCGTGGAGACAAGAGTGCTGAATCAAGCGGTAAAGCGCAATTCTAAACGTTTCGAAGGCGATGATTTCATGTTCCGTTTGACGAAGGATGAAGCCACGTCTGTACTTTCAAAGTCACAAATTGCGACCTTGGAAACGCCTGTAAATACTGGGCTTTTGGAAGACTCTTCACGTTCAAGATCACAAATTGTGACCTTGAACAGAGGGCGTGGAACAAATATAAAATACCTTCCATACGCCTTCACCGAATTAGGCGTTGCCATGCTCAGTAGTGTGCTGAAGTCTGAAACAGCCATTCGTGTAAACAGAGAAATCATGCGGGCTTTCGTGGAGTTCCGTCATTTGGCATCTGCCCTTCCTCCTTCCGACCCCTCTGCCGACATCGCCCAACTTCGCAAGGATTTCGAGGAGTTGAAACTGGACATTGAGGATATTCTGCACGATCAGAACGACATCAACGAGGAGACTCGTGCTCAGCTCGATGCCATCAGCACTGCGCTGGCAGAATTGCAGAACCCCAGCACTCCTGCTGCCTTTCCTGAGATAGGCTATCATGCTGTTCAGAAGCAGCGAGAGGAGTCCTCTCAAAATTACCCCCCCCCATTTAACAGAAATTAACAATTTATTCACATTTAGGACAATACCCATTGCCCTGCACCGCTGCATGCCCACTCGCCATCAGCGTTGCAGGGCATTTCGTTTATCACACAATCTTATGAAACAGACTTTCAACACCCTTGCCGCCCTGCTCCTGGCAGGTGTGGCGCTCTGCGCATGCAGCCGCGACGATGAAGAGGAAGAGACGCGCACCACACCTCCCATCACTCAGCAGCAGCAACCACAAACCACCCTGCAAGTGGGCATCACAGGAGACAACACCCCGACGGAGGAAACCAACATCAACTTCAATATTCCTGCGGACGATAGCACCGTGTATTGATACCATGAAAGCCCTCTTACTTGATATCTTCCACCTCTTAGTGGGTGGCTCACGTTGCTGCCCACAAGACAGAATTGCCATGAAGATTGCTTCACGGCAAGGGCTTGTTCATGAATACAAGACCGCACGGAGGCAGAATATGCGACCTTTGGAGGCTCTGGATGATTGGGATTTGGCGAAAGAGGAAGAAAGAATTTTATTTAGGGATTAGAAAGTGATGTTAAAGTGTAATGTTGTAGATACAGAAGGAAGGGTCTGGAGACGCTATGCGATTCCAGAAGGTGTTACTTTGGCAAATGGGGAGAGCAAGGAAAAAATAGATGAAGAAATACGCAAGTCCAAGCAGAGAAAGAAAGAGCAAGCTCGTAGAGAAAGAGAGAAAGCAAGGATGAAAGCGAAGACTGAACGAGAAAAAGCTCGTAAAGAATGTGAAGAAAGACCGAGAATAATATACACCCCCATGGGAAATAAAAGATAGAAAAAGATATGGCAAAGTTACCACGCATTGATATTATCGACACGATAGGTCGAAAATATCAAGTAGAGAATATTGAAAATGGAGAATTTAGTTATCAACAAGTTATTGAGCGTCACATTGTGGGACATTATAAACTTGACATCCGATTTTATAATGAGTCTCAAAAAGTTGCAGTTCTTGTTGAGACTAAAGACAAAAAATTCAAGCAAAGTGATGTTGAACAACTTTTTGATTACGTCAAATTAGAGCAAGAACTTTCAAGCGTTACTAAAATTATTGCTATTTTAGCAGGAACGCATGATGGTTCACTGCGAGTTTGGAAAATTCTCAATGATGAAAACGAGGAATTGAGTGATGCTAAATTAAAATCATTTGAGGAATACAGCTCTTACTTTATCAAACGTAACGTAAATGACAAAACCAGAGTTCTAGAAAACACTGCCGCTCTAAACAGAATCCTTCATGATAATGGCATTCAGGAAGGGTTGCGCAGTCAATTTGTGGGGACATGTTTACTAGCGCTCAAGGAAGGATTAGTATATAAAAGACTTTCCACCCCACAAATTTTGGCAGGAATCAAAGTAGCTCTGGGAAATCTACTACAGGATAGTGTTGATAAAGCTAACAAAATATCCATACTCGATACAAAAGTTTTACAAGATAAAAATGTATTAAATATTGAGTCGGAAAATTTTAGCAAGTTGTTAGACTTTATTAAAGAGAAAATTTTACCCTATATTAATGAAGCAAGCACAGAAGGTCATGATATTTTGAGCTATTTCTTTACCACATTCAATAAATATGTTCAAAAAGGAGATAAAAATCAAGCCTTTACCCCTAACCATATTGCTCACTTTATGTGCAAAGTGGGGCACATAACTCGCAACACCGTTGTTCTTGACCCAACTTGTGGGAGCGGCACTTTTTTAGTACAGGCTATGTCACAAGCTCTTGCAAAATGCGAAACTGACACAGAACGTCGGCATGTAAAAGAGAAACAAATATACGGAATTGAAGTTGATGAGAAAGTGTATGGATTAGCAACTACAAACATGCTAATACATGGGGATGGTAATTCCAATATTTATTGGGGGTCTTGTTTCGACGAGAAGGATACAGGAGATAAGAAAGATATATGGAAGTTGATTAAGGACTCTCAGAACAAAGACAAAAGGAAAGGGAAAGAGGAAGATGTAAAATTTGACCTCGTTTTAATGAATCCTCCATATAATGCAAGCAAAACTCAAGTAGACAAATCTTATGCAATGACTTGGGGGAAATCTTCGACTGATCCATCAAAAGGGCTTCATTTTGTGGAACATGTGGCAAATGTGGTTAAAACGGGAAGGCTTATCACTCTTTTGCCTATGCAGGCAGCAATAGGTGATAAAGGTATTATTGCACAAATAAAAAGATCTTTATTGGAAAAGCACACTCTTGATGCGGTATTCTCCTTCCCAACAGAAATGTTCTACCCTGGTGCTAGTGCTGTTGCTTGCTGTATGGTTTTTGACTTAGGGAAACCACATAAGGATACGGATCGTGATACTTTTTTTGGATACTATAGGAATGATGGCTTTGAAAAAAGAAAGGGTGTGGGACGTGTGGACATAAAAGATCGTTGGGAAAAAATAGAAGAACAATGGCTCAGTCTTTATGAACATCGTTCAACCCAAGCAGGTCTTTGTGTAACCCACAAAGTATCATATCAAAATGAATGGTGCGCAGAAGCTTATATGAAGACTGATTTCAGTACTCTTTGCGATGAAGACTTTATTAATAACATGAAGGACTATGCAGCCTTTGTCGTACTAAACGAAAGAAAAAAATAATGGATATTAGGAACTGGAGATATTTTACGATGGAAGAGCTTTTTAGCTCGTTCGAGAGAGGTAAAGTACATTCCCAAAGCAATCTCCCTGATGGTAATGATTATCTTTATATTGGCGCCAAAAAGGAAAGATGCGGCATTATGACTAAATGTGGCTATGATAAAGGGATTATAAGTAAGGGGAATTGTATTGTTTTTATTTGCAATGGAGAAGGTTCTGTAGGCTATAGTAATTATATGGATAGAGATTTCATGGCTTCAGGCGATTTAATTCTAGCATACGCAGACTTTCTAAATCCATATACAGCTCTTTTTATAACTACATTGTTAGATAAAGAAAGACCCAAATATTCTTTTGGAAGGAAATATGGTAAGTATGTAAAAAATACAGCAATACCATTACCAATTTCCGATGATGGAACCTCTCCTGATTGGGAAAGGATTACGAAATATGTTAAAAAACATTTGGTCAACGAACTGCCAAAACTCGCAATGAATGTGTGGAAGAACACATATAATAGAGCGCCAGTTAAGAATGGTAAAGTGCTATTGTCTGAGAGAGAATGGAAATCTAAGCGAATAGAAGATATTTGCGAAGAACCATATAAGGCAAAGGCCTACAATGCTATTGAATTGCAACCATGCTCGTCCAATGCGAGGGACTCTATACCGTATATAACAAGAACTGAAGAAAACAATGGATGCAAATTTTATGTTCAAAAGTCAAATGAGATAACAAGCTTTGAAAGAGGGAATGCCATAACAATAGGTGACACAACTGCCACTATTAATTATCAGGCAAAAGACTTTATTTGTGGCGATCATATGGTTATATTAAGATCCAATCATCTTAATAAATACACAGGTTTATTTATTGTTACTCTGCTTAATAAGGAACGTTTTCGTTATAATTATGGGAGAGCATTCAGCATGGATATAATTAAGAAGACCGAGCTACCATTGCCTATTATTCCCAATACAGATAATGTAGACTGGCAGTTTGTGGAAGATTATATGAAGAGTTTGCCATATTCAGCTAACATCTAAAAAGAAGAAAACATCAAATGGATAATAAACAACTGAATATAGTTTTGAGTGATATTCGAGCAATCATTGATTGTTTGAATCTGATTGCTGAGAAAGAAGGAAAGCAGTTAGCTCTTTGGGTAAATCAGAAGATTTTTATGGCAGACATATATGCTACGAACATGTCATTGGTGAAGGAGTGTAAGGAATGTTTAGAATTCATTGCCGAGTCTCTGCCAAAGTTCCAGCCTGATTACAAAGAGGTGAAGGTGTTAGGTTATAATCCACGAAAGTTCCAAAGTAAGTTAGATTTGCAAAAATACAGGAAGGAGATGAAGAAGGTACGAGATTGTATTGATTTTTACGCATGGGAGTCCAATTTAGTATTAAGGATGACTAATGCTGATACAAACTCTGCTTTAATCGATGAGTGTAGTAAGAAATTAACACAAGCTAATTCGGCATTATATAAAATCAAATAAGGACCTATAATAGTTGTGCCCGACACGAATTAGAGGTGAAAAGTGAAAATGAAAAGTTGAACATGAAGGAAGCAGAAATAAGAATGGGGACACTATTTGTCCCCATAATGGCCGTAGGCAGTGAGTATGTCCACATGAACAACTTTAAGAAATACAACTAAAGTATAACGCTAATGCAGGACATTAACATTGACTTATTCTGCAAATGCTGTTAAATTCAAATAAAAAAGGGAGCGGGAGGCTCCACTTTCGTGGTACACCCCCCGCATGTAAGCTTGAACCCTTCCCTCCTAAGATCCAATTAGGCGCGGTATTCAAGCCCTAAAATTGAGTTTACGCCTCCGCGATGCTCGCTCCGTAGAGTTGGCTCAATCCATAATGGATTTGGTGCAAAGGTAGTACATTATTAAATAACAACAAAATAAAAGGAAATATTTTTATGAGACAATCTGATATTAAGGATTTTCAGAAGGTTATTTGTAGACAGCTAAAGGTTGCGAATAATCTGATTGATGTAGCGTTCAGAAACATTCTGTATTTCCTTCTTGTCATAGATGGTAAGCAGGTTGACACACGTGTCGGTCGCTTCAATGACCACATTGAGCGTGATGACCCTGAGACCGCCGCGCTTGCCGCCACCCTTGCTCTTGACACCAAGACGGATCTTCCGCTTGCCGCCACCAAGAGAATCGCCAATGTTGGGATTCTGCATCAAATCATGTTGCAAGTCGTCAATATCGTCAGCCAGCGAACGGTAGCGTTTTGCCAGTCGCTTTGCCTGACGCAAAAACTCTTCTGTATAGTTGAAGGTTACCATTGTCTGTTAAGCTTCGGCTTTCAACTCTTTGACCAATGCGTCAAGCGATGTGAGATTTCGGCCGGCAAATCGCCCTTCCTTAGCTTCGCTGAAGCCACGAGTAATCGTATCTGCGATAAAGGTCTTCTCACTCTCCGCCTCAGACTGGTGGGTGACTAACTTGTCAATCGTCACTCCCTTGATTGCTGCAAAGATTTGCTTCAGACTTGGGACGAGACTGGCATCTTCTATGTTCAATACTATCTGTGTCATGACTCATTGAGTTTTGTTTCAGAATGCAAAGGTAGTGCATAATTAAATAAAAAACCAAATATTCTATCAGAAATATTCAATAAAACCAATTTTCAATATTATGGCAAGGTCCGAAGTAACTGATTTTGAGAAGTTGTTTGAGAGTTTGGAACGTTTGGGGTGGGAACCTATGGTGTGCGACACTCCTATGACGTTCTATGACAATGAGGTGCCGTGCGGTGTGCCGAACGGTGTGGGTGATGTGGTGAAGGAGGAGCAGATGGTGCCAAGAAGCTTCAGGGACAGGGAACTTGGTTCATGATTAAGGTCTACTTATGGTTCAGAGTTCAGGGTTAATGGTTAAACTCAAACCATAACCATAACGGAAGTTGAAAATTGAAAATTGAAAATAGGAAAAATGAAAAAATCAGCAACTGCGGAATGACGAAGTTTGCATTAGATAACCCAGTCTTCGATGGTGATGCCTTCCAGGTGCTGGTGTCGAGCATGTATCCTTTCATAGCTCGACATCAAAGTGGTTGGAGGTTCGCATGCTGCGAATGTCATTGACAATTTCTTCTGCGGAGCGGCTGTCTTTCCATGCACCACAGAAACGATCTGCCCAATGGGATGACGGGCTGGATTGTTCGCTGCGCGTCATGGAACTGCTGAGCAAGGTGATGAGTTCCAACTTGACGCTATCGCTGAGGTCTTTCAGCTCAGACCAATACCGTGCGCTGGCAAATGATGGGGATGGCAGAACGCTTGTGTTCATATTCATTTCTTTTTATTTTCGGTGCAAATTTAGGTATTAATTTTGAAAAACAAGAAAAAAGAAATAAAATATTGTGATTATGGATGAGAAAGAACTGAAGGAGATTTTCCTATTCTTGCAGAAGGCTGGGGCGAACCCTCAGCTGTGTGATACGGAGGTGCCTTATTTTGAGGCATCGGTGAGAGCAGGCTTGCCTACGGAGAACTGGGCGGAGGAGGCTTTTGTGGAGATGATGTCGCTGCCGAGGAAGATGTTGGCATCGACTCCTGCGATGATATTGGATGTGAACGGGGATTCGATGGAGGATGCCAATCTGTATGATGGCGACAGGGTGCTGGTGCTGATGACGCAGCGGTTTCACGATGGTGACATCGTGGTGGTGCGGATTGACGATTGCTACACGGTGAAGTGCTTCTATGAGGACGATGAGGGCAAGCATTGGCTGGTGGCTCAGAATAAGGAGAAGGAGGATGAGTATCGTCCTATTCTGCTGGAGGAGCAGGAGAATGTGCAGGTGTATGGTGTGGTGGCGTTTGTGATGAGGAGCGAGCTTCGTGTGCCGACTCGCAACCTCCGAAGACTGGTGAGCAGGGAGAAGGAGGAGAGAAGGAAGAATGAGGCTGTGCCTGAATGGAAGGTGAGGAGAGCTGTCAGGGAGATTGCAGAGGAGATTGAGGTGAACAGGTTGTGGTTTGCTGTATATCGAAAGATGACGGAGTTGGGTGTGGTGGATGATGGCGATGTGAAAGGCTTTTGCGATATGGTGAAGGAGGAAGTGCCGAATCATGGGCACTTGCCTGTGGTGGATGATTTGCAAAGACTGGATGTGTTGAGCTTCACGAAAGCTGTGGTGCTGTGGGATGAGAATGATGCGCCTGTGAAGGGCAAGCGATTCAAATTGTATAAGGAAATCGCCCAAAAGACGGAATTGCTGCTATTGAAGTAATTGGTCAAAAAGGGCGAAACTTTACGGAGAAATTGGTCAAAAACCGTAAAACTTTACGGAAAAGAGGCAAAAACTTTCAGAAACTTTACGGAAAAAGGGGCAATTTCGAGAAAAACTTTCAGAAACACCTGCTGAAAGGGTAAGATTTTCAGAAAAACTTTCAGAAACTTTACGGCGATGGAAAAAAAATCCATCGCCTTTTTTTATGTCTGTACCTTTGCATCGTCAATAGTGACACACAACCTTTGAGTGGAGGTGTCGGAGGTCTTGCAAGACTTGGGTGGCCACCCTTTCGGAACTTCGCTCGCTAAAACTCAAAACAATTATGACTAAAAAACAGAAACAGCAGCATGGCTGCGGTGACGTGAGGATGGATGCCGAGGTGGCTTATTTCATCAACGGGAATGTGGGGATCAACCCTTGTGGTGAACCTGCTAACTTGCCGAACGGAAGGTGCGGACAGCGAAGGGGTTGCCTGAACTTGCAGAATGATGGTACGGGGTATTTCCGGGCATATCGCGAAAACACGGGCGAGAGGTATGAGAGCCTGATGGAAACGGCGAACGGAGGACTGATGAGGACTCGTCGCCCCAATAGACCGAGCAGGGCGAAACTGGTGGCGAAGCTGTCGTTCCCGATTGGGATGGGAAGCGCAAGGCTGGTGGAGCAGCTGGTGGAACAGGTGAACGAGATGGTGGGGTTTTTGAAAACGCGGGAAATTAGTTGAAAATGGATTCTGCTCTCAACACCTTCGGTGTCTCGAAAAACGATAATTACCAATAATTGACAATAATTTTATCCAATAATTTTATCTGTGAAATCTGTGAAATCTGTGGTTCAGAAAAAATTAGTGATTAACAATTAAAAAAAGATTAGAAAGATTATGAATATACAAGGTTTTATTAAGGAGATTGGACAGCCACGTTCGTGGCAGTCGAAGGAAGGGAACACCATGAATTCGTACCCCATCGTGGTGGAAGTGCCTTTCATCGGGAAGGACGGAAAGGAACGTGCTGACGAGTTGATTGCAGATCACGTGATTGGCAACGATGAGTATCTGGCGAAGTTGCAGGAGGCAAAACAGAACCGGCAACGGCTGGAGTTCTCGATCGGGTTCAACGTGAGGGAGTGGCAGGGGAAGAAGTTCCAGAATGCCAAGATGTTTAACGTGCAAATCATGATGTGAGTTTTATGTCTAAGGAATTTAGGAACTAAGGAACTCGATGCACAGCATCGACAATAAATCCCAAATTGGCTACGCCGAGCTAAAGGTTCTGTGATTTGACTTCGTCGAGCTAAAGGTTCTGTGTTTTCTGTGTGAGATAAGAAGAGAGCCATGCGGGCTCTCGCAGAAAAACTTCATTTCACACAGAAATCACGGAAAACACAGAAAGACACCGTGAGCGGTGTTGGAAAACACAGAAAAAGGGATTCAGGAATTAGATTGATGTTACAATTGAAAATTAAAGGTTATGATACTTGACGTATATAAAAACAAAAAGGCCATCAAGCCCATGACACGATTCAGGTCGTGGGCTGATGTGGTCAACTGGCTCGACTACCACAAGGAGGTGGCGGTCAACTGCGCCAAAATCAAGGAGACGGGCGACAAGTCTTTCAAAGACAACCTCCCAGCCATCATGCCGATGGGAACGGTGGGTGACTTGACCCGAAAGAAGGAGAACTGCACTCCAACAGGATTGGTCATGGTGGATATAGACCCCCCTTGCCCCCCTGTTGAGGGGGGAAAGGACCATGCGGGGTGTGCGGAGATAGAGAAGAGCCATGCGGAGTGGATGAAGGGTGTGAGCCAGCACTTTGAGGTAAGGAAGGAGGCGATGGAAAGGATGGGCGTTCGTCTGGTGCATGTCACGCCATCGGGCTGGGGATTGCGACTGCTGGTGTGTTGCCATGCGGAGGGCATGGAAGCGACTATCGGGCATTGTGTGGAGGCACTGGAACTGGAGAAGTTCGGTCATGTTGACCCTGCTTGCAAAGACTTGTCTCGTCTGTCCTTCATGGTGCCTCTTGATTATGTGATTTATCAGGAAGGCTTGTTCGATGAGGTTCCCGCAGTCAGCATTGAGGCGATGAAGAAGTACCAGAGTACGGGTGTGTATGCTCCATCGTCCAATCAGCAAGCAGACTTGGGAGAGGTGGATGCCAACGACATGAAGTACAAGGATTTCGAGTACAACGGTTTCCGTGTGGCTGACATCGTGGATGACTACCTCAAGGAGACAGGCGGTGAACCGCAAGAGGGCATGAGGCACACGGTGTACAACGAGATGATTGTGTTGTTCCGCAACCTCTGCAACAACGACCCAAAAATCGTTCATGCGGTGCTGCCTACATTCAATCAGCCGACGGAGGAAACTTGGAAACAATGTGTGAGCCTCTGTTCCAACAACCGCACCACAAAGTTGGATTCTCGTCTGTACTTCTGGCTGAAGAATAAGGGGATGCTTGCCCCTCGTGTTCCTGTCACGAATGAGGAAGAACAGGCGGAGGAGCCATTGCCGCCCATGCCGAAGTTGCCGCCCATCTTCAGGCAGTATGTGAATGCGGCTCCTGATGATTTCAAGATTCCGACGGTGGTGGCATTGCTGCCCATCTTGGGAACGTTGACGAGCCATGTGAGAGCGGAGTATTTTGATGGCACGGAGCAATCGACGGAGTTCATCTCGTTGCTGTTCGCGCCGCCATCATCGGGAAAGTCGTTCATCAAGCGGCTGTCTAAATTGCTGCAGAACTTGCGAGACAGGGATGAACTCTCTAACGCAAGGGAGGAGATCTATGCGAATCGTGAGCGCAAGAAAGGGGCAAACGATAAGGGCGAAGAGATGCCGAAAGTGAGTGTCCGCATCGTGAAGCCGCTGATTTCCATTCCTGAGTTGCTGACGAAGATGCGGAACAACAAAGGGCATCACATGTACATTGAGGCAGAAGAACTCGACACCTTCAACAAGGGCAACAAGACTGCTGGAGGCGACAAATCCGACTTGTGGCGCGTGACTTGGGATAATGGCTACTACGGTCAGTATTACAAGAGCGTGAACACGTTTAAGGGCGAGGTGCAGATGTTTCTCAACCTGCTGTTCACATCGACGCAAGACCAGATTGACCGCTTCTTCAAGAACATAGAGGACGGCTTGGTGACCCGCTTCTCCGTCTGCCCCATCGAGAATCAGCAGTATGCGCAGTTCAAGCCTTGGAAGCCCATTCCGCTGAAGGAAAAGCTGCAAGTGCAGAACATCCTGAACAAGCTGGAGATGAAGAACTACAAGCTGCCCTTGAAGTTCGACAAGAGCGAACTGATGGACATTGAAGAGGCAGACTTCGACAGCGTCGTTCCTTGGCAATACGAGTTCCAGCCCTTCGAGCACATCGACCTCAGTTGGCTGTACAAGCCTCTCCTTGATTGGCTCGAAAAGGAGCGCGTGAAAAGTGCTGAAACGCTCAATGAGGCTCGTGACGTGTTCCGAAGGAGAGCAGCCGTGAAGGGTTTCCGATTGGGTTTGCTGTGCTGTGCGCTGTATAATAAAATCACGAAGACGGAACGAGAGGTGATCACGAAGTTCGTGTTGTGGTTCTGCAGCATTGACTTGCGAAACTCGCTGAACCAGTTTGGAGAACGGTATAACGAGTTGCAGCAGACTTCTCATAAGAAGGCGTTCAATTGGGAAGGCATCTTCTACAAGCTGGGAGAGACGTTCGCAAAGAATGATGTGAGTGTCGCATTGAAACGTGCCTTCATCAAATCCACTGCCACACAAGTGATCTACCTTTGGAAGAAGAATGGGCTGATTGAGAAAAATGGAGAGAATCAATTTATCAAAACCGCAAAAACCAAGCAAAGTAATGGAAAAAATCGTGTTAAATAAAGAAGAAAAGCAGGCATTGTTCTCGCTTTTGAGAGAGGTACTGAAACTGTTTGTTCAGGACATCATTGAAGTAATCAAAGAAAAGAGGGAGGAAAAGAAGAATGGCAAAAAAAGTAAATAAACTACCGAGAGGGTTGCGCAACTGCAACCCGCTCAACATCCGATACGTGAAGGGTAACACATGGCTGGGCTGCATGGGCAGCGATGGCGCTTTCTGCAAGTTCATCACCATGAAATATGGTCTCCGTGCCGCCTTCAAGCTGCTGTCCATCTATCAAACCAAGCATGGCAAACTCTCGATTGCCAGCATCATCAAGCGATGGGCACCCGAGAACGAGAATAACACCATTCACTACATCAAGCGGGTATGTAATTACATGGGAGCTAAACCAAACGATGTGTTTCTGTTTGGCGAGGTGGTGGACAAGGAGATGTGCTGCAAGATGGTGGCAGCGATGGCGTTGGTGGAGAATGGTGAAGACAGATTGACCACTCAACAGATCCATGAAGCGTGGGATTTTACGTTTGGGGAGAAAGGAGGGCGCCATGATTGAGTTCGTGCTAACCAGAATGTTCTTCAACGACTGGGGCATTTTCGGTGAATTGAAAGAGATGACTTCGGGGTTCCGTTGTGCCACGTTTGAAAGATGCCCACCGAAAGAATCGGACAATGCGTTCCAAAGAAGCCGGAAGGCGATGTTCTGCGGTCTTTATGAGATAGGAAATGAATACCTGCCATTGGAGAACAGAAACACCTTCAAGGTGATGCGATTGGGCAAATACAACAAAGCCGTGTTCCAGTTGAACAAAATCCAAAACGTGGGCGACATCGTGTTGGCTCGAAGCTTTGACTGGTTCGGGCATCCATCGGACAGCAAAACCGTCATCAATGTACTTGACCGCTTCATCATGGAAAAGATGGCGATGGGAGAGTTGCCGACAAAAGCGAAAAGAGGGTACGCGGAATTGCTCATTACGGAGAGTCCTGAGTTCTGCAAAAGAAAGAGCAATGCGCCTCTCTCCAAAGAATCGTCGGATGATGGCATCGATTGGGATATGATTGACAAGGATTTCCTTGAATGACATACTTTTTCGAATCAATTTCGTGTGTGCTCATGATTGTAGAAGGATGCCGTTGTGAAACGCCATCCTTTCTTTCTTTGTCAAAAAATAGAAAAATAGAAAAATCAAAAAATAGAATTATCGAAATCGGATGAGAAAATCGAGATTTTTGAGGGGGAAATGGTTGTTGTCTCAAATCTTTCAGTTATCTTTGCAATTGAAAACCATTCGGAATGAATAATTATATTTACGAACCCTATAAAACCTGTATGATTATGAAGAAATTAGCGATTATTTTGCTGGGATGCTGTGTGTCCCTGATGTTGTGGAACTGCAAGGGCAAAAGCTCTGATGGTTCTTCGGATGTTGATAATGCCTTGGCTGAGAGAATGGGATTGAAGGAGGTGCCGAAGGTGGAGAAGTTTGTGGTGGTGACGGCGGATCAGACACCCGTGCTGAGGGAGCCAGCGAAGGGCAGTGCCATATTGGTGAATTGCATGGAGGACATGGAGTCTGACATGGCGGATAGCAGGGTGCAGTGGAGCGACGAGAAGGTGCCGAGGGGGTATAGCAATAATGATTGGGATCGCTATGCTGGCACGGTGCTGGCTGTGTTGGGCGAGGAAGGCGACTACTACAAGGTGAGTGTCAAGGATAGGGAGTGGTGCGACATCGAGTCGGGCTATGTGCTCAAATCGGATACGGAGGAGATGAAGCCTGAGGCGGTGACGGCTGAGTGGATTGAGACGTCTGCAGAACAGGCGTGGATGCCGACGGTCGTGAAAAAGGAAGGAAAGTACAAGGGGCTTGTGATACGTGTTGAGGTGAACGAATTGTGGGGAGAGGAGACGCTGTGGGTTGGTGTGCTGAAAGATGGTGTCATCTATTATCCGGATGGATTTGTCGGCCTCATTGCTGATTGTGATACAGCGGACGAACTGGTATTCCGTCCGGCTGGGTATGTGGATGATATTAATTTGCAGCTCCAGTATCCGAAGTCGGTGTCTAAGTTGAACGAGTTTGGCGAGGTGATGAGCCTTGACCCTGCGAAATTGACCGACGAGCAGATTGAACAGATTTTGGAGGAACTGGGAAAGCGTCCTACTGAATATATAGGTTGTGAGTATTCCTTCCCGATGACGGAAGGTCAGACGGCTCTTTTCTGGCTGAAAAAGTGAGTGGAATGATGTCCGTTCACCTGCGTGAGGAAGGCTTTTTCGGGGAAACAAGTGTGCAGATGAGAAAAAATGTGTGATTTTGTTTGGCTGTTTCGCCGAATAGTCTTACCTTTGTGCCCGAAAACAAGATGATAGGGGCGTAGCCCAGCTGGTTTAGAGCGCTGCAGTCACATTGCAGAGGTCATCGGTTCGAACCCGATCGTCCCTACCACAAAAAAGGTGCTGATTGATTATCTTAATCGATCAGCACCTTTTTTGTTTGTCGAATGGGCGTGTTTTAGGTGTGAAGCTTGTTAACGCTTCATGCCGTGACCCAGATAGAAGCCTGGTTCGGGTGGCTGGTTGTAACCTACGTTTTCGGTGGCCACACTGATGCGGTAGGGAATGTCGAGCATGAGGCAAGGGAAGCGGTGCTCGGTGGACAGAGTGGTGGAGTAGATGCGGAGTTCGCTGCTCTCGCGGTTGTGCACGACCACTTCTTCACGCCAGTCGCCGAAGATGTCGGCAGACAGGCAGGGGTTCATCTTGGTGCCATTGTTGAAAGCGCATCCCTCAGCCTTGAAGTCCTTGACGGTCTCAGTGATTTCTTTGTTCCAGTTCCACTTCATCACGGCGTTGCGGTCGAGCAATTCGCGCAGCAAGTCGCCATCCCACCACACAGCGCTGTTGGCGGGGATTCGTGCATTGGGCGCATGCAGTTGTCCTCTGACATCGAAGTAGCCTAACTGTGAGGATGACCACATCTCCACACCCTTGTTGGTGGGGTCGATGTCGGCTGCCATGCCTCGTCCTACATCGTCAGAACTTTTGATTTGGAAGATGACGTGCCCTGTATGTGCATCGCGGAACTCAGAGCCGTCTTTCTGATTCTCATGCACATCCCAAATTTGCAGATGGGTGTTGTCGGGATAGAAAGCCAATTGGTGAATGGCATCGCCATGTCCCATGCGGGTGGTGTAAAGTCCTGTTCCATCGTGGTCAACCGCCATGGAACCATAGGTGATTTCGTCGCATCCGTCGCCATCCACATCGCCCACTCGCAGGTTGTGATTTCCCTGCCCTGAATAGCCTGGCTCCTTCTCGGAGTCGAACAGCCATCGCAGGGTGAGATCAGTGCCATTCCAATCGTAGGCAGCCAGATAGGATTTGGTATAGTAACCTCGGCACATCACGGCGCTGGGGTGCTTGCCGTCCAGATAGGCCACTGCTGCCAAGAAGCGGTCGCAACGGTTGCCGTAGTTGTCGCCCCAACTGGCCACATCGCCTCGTGGTGGTATGTAATCCACCGTCTTGAGCGCACGTCCTGTGAGACCCTCAAACACCGTGAGATATTCTGGCCCTTGGAGGATTCTGCCTGAGACATTGGTGGCTTTCTTGCTCACCTTCCCGTCGATGTCCTTGTTGATGGTGCCGCTCATCACCCAGTTGGCGTTGGCATCGCCAATCGCCTGTCCTGTTCCGTCCACTGTTCCGTCGGCGGTTTTCATGATGATTTCAGCACGGCCATTGCCATCGAAGTCATAGACGAGGAATTGGGTGTAGTGGGCACCTGCACGGATGTTGGGGCCAAGGTCGATTCGCCACAGAAAGGGAGAAGCGGATTCTCCATCTTTGCCAGAAATGCCAGGAATCTTGTAGCAATCGATGTACACATGACCAGTGTAACCTTCATGGCTGTTGTCGCGGCTGTTGGAGGGATCCCACTTGAGAATGAGTTCATATTCTCCATCGCCATCCACATCGCCCACGCTGGCATCGTTGGCAGAGTAGGTGTAGGGGCGCCCGTCGGGTGTCATTCCGTCGGCTGGCTTGTTGAGGGGAATGGAGAGATAGTCACGCTGGTCGGGATGATAGGTCAGTTCGTAAGAGAATTCGCGGTTGTCCCGAATGGCTGTCAAGAGGAATGTGGTCTTTTCTTTCGGTGCTAAAGTTTTGAAGAAAGTGGCATTCCATATATTCTGCTCGTTCAGTCGCTTACCCTCTTGATAGATGCTGAATGGAACTTTCTCTTCTCCTTCGAGGAAACGCCATGAGAAAGCCAAGCTGTCGCCTTCTTTCAGACACACGAAGCCGCGTCCAAGGCGCTCCTTTTGGATGTCGGAGGCATAGTTGGGTTGAGCGATAGCTGTGTTGGCAGTGAGGAGCGCGATAAGGGTGGTGAGGAGAGATGCTTTCATGTGTGTGAGAGTTGTTGATGGGGTTATTGAGCAAATATTTGTACACTCTTCAAAGGTACGCCGTAGGTGTAGTTGAGCAGGGTGACGTATACCGTGAAGGGGTGAAGTTGTACTTCATCGACACTCTGGATGCCCTTTTGGGTGAAGAAATCCGTGTGAGAGTTGTAGAGCTCTGTCTTCACGGTGGCGAGGTCGAGCGATACAGGCACTTTCGTTTGGAAAGTGTTGAGGGCTTTCTGGTCGCACATATCGATGGCGAGAGCAAGCAGGTTTTTGTCGGTCGAGGCATTTTCTTTGAAGACGTAAGAAGAGATGCCATTTTCGGCTACATAAAGGGTCAGGATGGAGTCGTATTGCGCTTCGTCCTCTTCGGTGAACTTGATGCTGTCGGTTTCCACGTAGTAAGTGCATGTTGCTTCGGCGTGCGGATCTTTGGAACAAGATGAGAATGCTGCGACCAGTAGCAGGAGGAGTGACAGCAGAAGGATGTTTCTTTTCATTGTGTTTTGTTGTTGTTTTGTTGGTATGTAATTCAAACTATTATTCATTCTCGTTTTGGAGGTGGTTGAGTCCTCGTTGGATGACATCGGTGAAGTTGGTGTCCTCTTCGGTCACCTCTGCTTTTCCCTTGCGGTAGTCGAGCGGACTGAGTGTGGTGAGGTTTTTGAACCATTTGCCGAAATAGCTCTGGTTGGGAAAATAGAGTTGGTCAGAGATTTCCTTGATGGTCATGTTGGTGTTCTTCAACATGTTGCGTGCATCGACCAATAGGGCTGTCGCAATCCACAGGCTGGGCGATTTGCCGGAACGTTCCTTGATGATGGTGCTGAAATAGCGTGTGGTGAGGAACTGACGGTCGGCATAGTAACTCACTTCGTGCTCCTTGCGGTAGTGACGGTAGAGGGTGGAGACAAACTTCTGCAACACCTCGTCCTTGCGTGAAAGGTTTTCTGGACTCTGTGCCACATTGGCATAGCATTGCAGCACTTCGAGCATGAGTGCATAACTGAGCAGTTCGGCCTGTTTACGGGCAATTTCGAGGACAGGTTTGTTGCGTTGTTCGGCTTGGTTCATGCTTTCCATCTGCTCTTTCTTTGTGACGCTCTTCAGCAACGTGATGTATTGACAGAGGGCGCTGTATTGCTGCTCGGAAACCACTTGAAGAGGGACTTGCTTGATGACAAAGAGCGCATTGAAATTGGTCACGTTATAGAGCATGGGCTGGATGGTCTCAAGATTGGCGCCTATCACCGTGCCGCGCAAGTTGGGTGAGTGGCTGATGATGTGTAACTCGCTGTAGGAAAAGTAAACGATAAGCGAATGTTTGGAAAGAGTATACTCCTTTCCGTCGATGGTGAGCTTCACTTCTCCCTCTTTGCAAAGAAATAGCCCCGTCTTATTCAGTATTACACTGCCATATTCGGCGTTGAGGATGTTCACCTCACCACCTTCCAACTCCATGATGGTTACCTTTTCTTCTTTCATGTTCATTGTATTTAAGCACAAAATAACTACTTTTTGAACAAATGAGCAATATGTTTGGTGTACTTTTGGGTTAAAAAGTTACAAAAAGGATAATTTTTGTACAACAAACGCTATGTTCATTGAAAAATTATCCTTTATCTTTGCATCAGAAAATGGTGTTTCATACACATTTGTGTGACAACCGGAAAACAACGAAGAAAGGAACATACTCTATGAATCGATGGGTTAATTTTGTATTGAGTACAATTCTGCTGGTAGGCATTACGTCGTGTGACCAGAAGAAAACCTCGCAAGATGAAGCGGTCACGGTCAACTTGGCAGTGGCAAAAAGCATCAATGAAGTGGATGCGACGACTTTCACGGGCAGGACGAAACCTGCCTCAGAAGTGCATTTGGCTTTTCGTGTGGCTGGTCAGATTGAACGGCTGTTGGTGAAAGAAGGTGACCACGTGAGTAAAGGGCAGGTGGTCGCCGTGATGGATGCTCGCGACTATCAGGTGCAGTTGGCTGCCACGCAGGCTGAATATGCACAGGTGAAGGCGGATGCTGAGCGTGTGATGGCACTTTATGCTGAGGGCAATACAACGGCGAGTAACAATGACAAGGCACGTTTCGGATTGCAGCAGATCACGCAGAAACTGGCCAATCATCGGAATCAATTGGCTGACACGCATTTGAGAAGCACCATTGACGGATATGTGCAGACGAAGTTCCATGAGGCTGGCGAAACGGTCGGAGCAGGCATGCCTGTGATTAGTGTTTTTGGTAGCGGAAACACTGAGGTGGAAATTAAAATCAGTGCATCAGATTTTGCTCATATTGAGAAGTTTGTGGATTTTAATTGTAAGTTTGATGTAACAGGTGACAAGGCTTTCCCGTTGAGTGTGGTGCGTATGAATCAGGAGGCCAATTCGTCACAACTTTACACGGTGCGCTTGAGATTCTTGGAGCCCATCGACCCCAAGAAAATCACTCCAGGGATGACCACGATTGTCTATGCTGAGGTGTCGAATGATGAGGCATCGGGCATCGTGAACGTGCCTTCTTCAGCCGTGCTGGAAAAGGATGGAAAGACTCAGGTGTTTGTCTATGATGAGAAGTCGGGCAAGGTGAATGCGCGTGTCGTAACCGTCTCGTCGGTGAATCGCGATGGAACCATGCAGGTGCGTCAGGGATTGAAGTCGGGAGAGAGAGTGGTGGCATCAGGTGTGCATCACGTGCGGGACGGACAGTCTGTGAAGGTGCTGGAGCGGCCATCTGCTTCGAATGTAGGTGGATTGTTGTAATTGTCGGACACACATTATTTAATCAACTTTCGGAAGTTACCGCTTCTCTCAGGAGTTAAAGGAGTTATAGGAGTTAAAGCCTATACTCTGTCAACTGTGGAGAGGAGTTTTCACGCCAGCATTACATTCGGCTTTAACTCCTCTAACTCCTTTAACTTCTTTA
>JAFSKK010000057.1 GCA_017448965.1 Bacteroidaceae bacterium
AAAGGAGTTATAGGAGTTAAAGCCTATACTCTGTCAACTGTGGAGAGGAGTTTTCACGCCAGCATTACATTCGGCTTTAACTCCTCTAACTCCTTTAACTTCTTTAACTCCAAGAAAGTGGAGCTTGCGAAACTTAAGTTAAGTGCGTTATTAGAGCCTTTGTATTATTGGTTTATGGGAGGCAAGCCTTCAGATAAACTATTAAAGGCACCCAAACCAAATTGTTGCGGCAAGACGCGAAATTATACAGGATTTGGACGTATTCGTTTTTATGAGTACAAGAAAGCAGTTAAGCTTTTGAAGCAAGAACTTGATGACGATAAAGCCTGCGAAGGAAAAATGTTTGGCAAAGCTATGTCTTACTCAAACTCAAATGAAAAGACTCGTGTACCAGATTTCAATGCACAATATGCCTTTTCTCGCGTTATGTTAACTCTTGCCATAGTATCAGCAGGTATTATCATGCCTAAGTTTTACGACTTATGGTGGGCATGGCTAATTGCTTTAGCTGTAATAATACTAGTAGGACGACGCTGTAAAGAGAGAGGTTATTATTATGCAAGAGAAGTACTGATTGAATATTTAAAAACGAAGTGATTATGGAGCACATTATTAAGTATTATCCAGTGGGCAACGCTGATTGCACGCTGATCAAGTTAGATAACGGCAAGACCATTATAGTGGATTGCCAAATATTGGCTGACCTTACCGATGGTCATGGCAAGCAGGTGATGTTTGATGTAAAGGCAGATTTACTAAAGGAATTAAAAAGGGATGGATTTGGACGTCCTTTTGTTGACCTATTTATCAGCACTCACCCTCACGATGATCATTGCAAGGGATTTGCTGAGAACTTTTACCACGGTGAAGTGGAAGATTACGACAAGGACAATAATAAGGATGAGATTATCATAGAAGAATTGTGGATTACACCTCGCGGCTTAAATAATAATTTGTCTTCACCTGCTGAAGATATACGCAAAGAAGCGAAACGACGTAGAAAACTATACGATGATGACAAGAACTTCACTGGATCTAAAGGCAACTATTTGAGAATTATAGGATACGATAAAGACAAAGAGTTCGACCGCAGATATTGTTATGTTCCTGGCAAACTCGTAACTACTGTTCATGGATCAAGTCTATCTTGGTTGGAAATCTTTATTCATGCTCCATTTAAAGAAGATGTTGAGACTAGCAAGAAGTATGACAATAAGAATGCTACTTCAGTCGTTGTACAGTTCGGTTTTAAAATAGACGGTTACACGGGTTACAAGAGCCGTGTGCTGATGGGAGGTGATGCAGAACACGAAATTTGGCAGCACATTTTGGACAACAACGCGGATGATGAGAAACTGAAGTGGAATATTTTCCTTGCGCCTCATCATTGCTCTTGGTCGTTCTTTAATGACTCAGATAACAAGAAGGAAATCAAGCCATCTGCTGATGCCATATTGAATAAGCAGATTGGTAATTCTGCTCATATTATAGCTTCATCAAATGAAATTAAGAACGATAATAACAATCCCCCTTGTTATGAAGCTAAACTGCAATATATAAAGAAGCTGAAGTCTGGTTCTTCACATTTCCTTAATACTGCGACGCATAGCAAAGTGGGGAATATACCACAGCCCATTGTGTTTAAGATTAACGAGAACGGGAAGACACTGAAAGAGAATACTACGGTAGCAGGAGCTACATCTATTTCTAATCCTGCACCAAGAGCCGGCAGATGACAGATTATAATCATAAAATAACAAATGGCTCTTCAATTAGAGGTGAACACCTAAAACTTTTTAGAGCCAAGGCAATCTATAAGGCAGCCATTGTACATCCTTACACAAAGGATGTACAATGTTATGTCAATAGTAAAGGTGACGCTATCATCAAAATGCACTTGACGCATCTTGAAATTCCAGATGAGCCTGTTTTTGACATTCGTGATGAAGAGGAAATTGCAGTTGTTTGCCATTCAGATGACGTCAATATACCAGAAGTATATGCATTAAGAAAAGATTTTCCAATAGAGCTGCCTCATTCAAATGCAAAGCCGTTTACACGTCCAATATCACTGTGTGTATCGGATGTTGCATTTGCTGACATTCGGCCGCAATTTAATGCACATGATTTTCTGAATTCAATAAGACGTTGGTTTAGCTTGAATAGCATAAATAAACTGCATGAGGCAAATCGGCCGTTGGAAGTGTTCTTCGGATTTCAAGAGGTCTGTTGTATTTTGAATGAACGCTCGGGTGGTAATCCATACATAAAGTACTCCCCAAAGACGAAGTATTCCTCTACATTGGAGTTTGTTGAGAAAAGTAAAGCCACTCACTACTTGATCGGTATTTCTACAGAAAAAATACATGCAAGCAATTTTGTACGGATCCCCCAAACAATGGGAGATTTGAAAGACGTTCAATCAACAGACCAATTCTCTTTGACGGATAGTCTCTTGGCTGTATTAACAAAAAGTGTAGCAGGAAAGGCTACGCTTCCGTTAGTTATATCAATCTATATCACTCAGACAAGCAAAGATGATAAAAAGACTTCACAAGAATTGTTCCTCATCAAGACAAACTGCCTTCCTAAGGATATTGTACATAAAAGGAAGGTTCTTAGCAAGGATGCGTTTGAAAAATGGTTTTATGAATTGTCGGTAGAAGTGGTACTTCTAGATTTCATGACCTCACGTTATGGAAATGCCATTAATAATGGAATAAAAGACAACTTCAATAAAGTGAGTGTTGTCGGGACAGGCACACTAGGATCTGCAGTAATCGACCATTGGGTGAGACAAGGATGCTCCGAAGAAATCAATTTAGTTGATTGTGATATATTACTACCGCATAATCTTAGCCGACATACGCTTTCCACTGACAAAGTGATGACTTCAAAGGTACGTTCCATCAAAGACACCTATCATGGCATCTTATTTCAGAAATTTAAGTTTCGCAAGTTCCACTTTCTTGGAGTTAAAGAAGTTAAAGGAGTTAGAGGAGTTAAAGCCGAATGTAATTCTGGCGTGAAAACTCCTCTTCACAGTTGACAGAGTATAGGCTTTAACTCCTATAACTCCTTTAACTCCTGAGCGAAGCGGTAACTTCCGAAAGTTGAATCAGAAAATAAATGCCATAGAAGGAAACTTTCTAACATTAAACCGAAATGACAGAGAACGTCTATTTAAGAACACGGAGTTGGTAATGGATTTTAGCACCTCCATAGCGGTTGAAAGGAAACTTGTAAATGATGAACGCACTTTCCGTAGATGTACCTCATTCTTGAACCCTAAGGGGGATGATGTAGTATTGCTAATGGAAGACAAAGAAAGAAATTCTCGTCTCGACTTGTTGGAGATGGATTATTATCGTAACCTGATAGTTGATGATAGGTTTTCTCAGCATTTGGAACAGACAGAAACTGTGCGCACAAATACTTTCAGTTGCAGATCAGAATCAATGATTCTTAACTATGAGAATGTACGTGTGTTGTCGGCAATTATTTCAAAGCAAATAAGGAAACATTATACGTCGGGGAAAGCTGGTTTGAATATTTGGCACTTTGATGCTGAAAATGGGACAGTGTCAAGTTTGCCGATGACAATAACAAATTGGCGTCATGAAGTATTGGGCGGTATTCAAATTTATATTTCCGATGCCGTAGAAAAGGAAATACAAACAATGGCAGCAGCATCGCTAAATAAGGAAACGGGCGGATGCCTATTTGGTAGTTATGACCGCGACCATAATATTATTTATGTATATTACATGGTTCCAGCCCCAGAGGACAGCATTCATAGCCCCGTATCGTTTGTTCGTGGATTTAAAGGATTAACTGCGGAATATGAGAGGATAACGAAATTGACATATCATCAAGTGAGATATTTGGGAGAGTGGCATTCACATCCCAAAATGCCTAACACTCCAAGCGTAACTGACAAAAAGCAGTTTGAAGAATTGTGGGAGGAACAGCAATCCCAGGACTTGCCTTTTGTACAGATGATATATGGCAATAATGGATTGTTTGTTGCTGCAGCAATGTGAGTTTCAGTTCAAAGGTCATATACAAAAGGATTGTCTAATTCATCTGAGGACAATCCTTTTTTCGTATGTTTATAAGAAGTGCTATGGTACTCACAGAGGTCATAGACACAAACTAATGGATATAGACCGAAGGACAAACACAGTCAAAAAATGCACAAATGCTTCGCATTTTGTAGTTTAATAGTGTTAAAAATGTTAAATTCTATGTTGTTTTTTCTTCAATAGATTCTACGCAATTACTTTTCTACCTTTTAATATACAATTAGCTGATATATAGATGCTTACAAATACGCTGGCTGCTGGGGTTTGACTTCAATAAAATGTAAGGGGAAAACTCCTCCATCTATTTATTGCGATTTTGATGATTATGATCATCCTCCTTTTGACTCCGGTACCTATCAGGATGCCACATTATATGTTCCAAAAGGTTCGCTTTATGCGTATAAGAATGCGGAAGAATGGAAAAAATTCAAACATATCGTAGAGGAATAAAATAGTGAAGAAGTGTATGTGAAGTAAATGCACTCAAATAACAGCAACCACCCGTGCGGCACATTACGCTGCGCGGGTGGTTCTTTTGTGTTCATGTTGTGGTTTACTTCTTCTCTGACTCCACTTTTTTGTAACTGTCATCTGTCATCTGTAAGATGTAGCCTCGGTGCACCCATTGGGAGAGCATGTTGCCTGTGCCTTCGGCATTCTTGCCTGCCTGCTGGCGCACGTTGATGGCATCCTGACGGGTGAAGGTTTCGGGCAGTTGTGCCAGGAGGTTGCGGGGGCCACGTCGTGAGGTCTGTGTCTGGCTGTCGGCCTTGCGGATGAGGTCGCCGAAGAAGTGGAGCTTGAGCCAGAGGTCGTAGTGGAGGCTCCAGCGGCAGAAGCTTTCGATGGCACGTTCCCATTTGAAGCCGTTGGCGGCATAGAGCAGGCAGGCTTTGCGGAAGGTGTGTACGAGGGCACGATGGTTGAGGTTGTCAAAGACCTCGTCCTGTGTTTGCTGGGTGAAGAGGTCGCACTCTGCTTTCAATTTGTCAATCAGCTTGCATGCTTGCTTGCAGGTTTGTTCTCCTGTGGCAGCCATGAGGCGGTCGATGTAGGGGCGCAGAGCGTCATCGTATTGCTGGTCATAGCGGCCATAGCGTGGAATGGGTGCTCCAAGACCCACATCGGGCGTGGTGGCAAGGCATACACGCGATAGAGGCCCGTCCACCAGCACGTAGCGGAACATCTGCTGGGCGCGAGATGGGGTGGTGCTGGCGTTCCAGTTGAGTCCGAGAGAGCCCATATAGTTGACGCTTTGGGCACCTGCCCGTTCCTGTCCGAAGGGGTTGTCTTCGTCGTCTGCCAGTTTCAGGTTCTGGAAGGTGCAGTTGGTGCCTGCCTTTCCTTCAATGCCGTACCACTGTTCGAATTCGTGGAGGTGGGTGTAGAGGAAGGCTCCTTGTGAATCGTCCATGAGCTGTGCGAGACGTGCGGCTGTGAGGTTGGCGCTTACATGCTGAATGACCAACCCTTCCGGGCGTGCGGGCTTTTCTTTATTGGCGGCTTTTGCGTTGTACTGTTCGTTGAATTCCTTCAGACGCTGGCGGTTCACGGCATCGCGTGCCACCATGGGGGCGACGAGGTGCTTGATGGGTTGCTTCAGGCAGGTGTCCTTGCCGCTTCCCGTGCCTGCAATGGTGAGGCAGTTGATGCGCAGTTCACGATACTGACCGTCAATGTACTCGAAGCTCAAATGGCGTGGATAGACACCCAGCGAAGGGAACATTCCTTGTGCCACTGTGGGTTTCATTGCCTTGGGTGTCTTCGATGTGACGAGCTTCACCAAGGCTGGCAGTTTCTCTGGCATCAATGGCGGCTGCTGATTGCCGTAGATGACGCTCAGGGGTGCCGTGTCGCCACAGACGGAAGTCTGCTGAACGTTCTCCACAGAAGCTGACGCAGAGGTGCCAAGACGCATGCTTTGGGCAAATACACGGCGCTGGAACTGGGTGAGTCGCTGGCTCTCTTCCACATATTTGCTGTAGAAGTCGTTCACCAGCTGGCGGATGTTCTTGTCTTGCCAATGCTCGGGCATCAGTTCCTGAAGCACGCCATAGAACTCGCCCTTCGTCATCAGCTGGGCAGCGCCCACAGAGAGCACGCTCTTCACGGCATTGTGTCGGCCACCCTCATCGGTGAAGGCACTCTGCTGCAAGCCTGCTGCCTGCATACATTCCTTCATCTTGTAGCGTGTGCGCTCATTGGCTGGCGTCACCTCGTCGCTGTAGGTGGAGGCAGGGGCACTCTTGTCTGTGGTTGGCTTCTTCACAGGCTTCAAGGGTCTGCCATCCACATCCAATCCACGCCCGAGAAAAGCTTCCCTGCGTTCCTCCACCTCTTCTTTCGTGAGAGGCTGCAACCAGCGTTCTGAACGATAGATTTCATCGCCTGTCATGTTGATGAATCGCTCGGGAGTGATGCAGCTCTCGTCGAATGGCACACCAATTTCTTGGCAGAAAGCCTCTTGTGCCTCGCGGATGGTCATGCCTTTGGGCAGACGCAACCAGATGTGCACCTTCTTGCGAGGCGAATAGTCGATGTACTCCACCATGCCCTCCCAGTCGGAGAGAGGGTCGTTGTTCACTTCTTGGGCGCGCTGGATGGCTTGTTCCACCAACTGCTTGTCGTCCACATCCACGCAGGTCTTGTGGGTGAAAGCCTCTGGAATGATGTCGGCTTGTGCCCTGTGGTTGTTCTTGAACTGCGCGTAGTGAGGGCAGACAGTTGGGAGTTCTTCTTTCAGTGCCTCCTCGCCGCCTCGGATGCGCTGCACCATCTGGCGAACCTCCTCACGCGTGATCATTGTTAATACTTGCTCTGCCGTTGCTGGCTCGGCGTAACCGCGATGGTACTTGCCCATCGGATGCCCTGTCTTACTGTCCTTCAGACGAGGGTTGATTGCAAAAATGAATGTTGCCATATTTTTTTACTATTTTTTTAGCAGATCTGCGGATTCTTTTGAAATCCGACACAAAGTTACGTCTTTATCTCAGCGGTTCAAAGCATTTAAGTGGAATCGTGAGAAGACCTTAACGCTGGCGTTAAATCCGTGAAAATGAACAAAAAAGCCGTTACGTGCAAGGAACGTTTCATGTGTTTTACACGTAATGTGTGTTTCGTGCAAATACGTGCCATTTCGTGTGAACTCAATTATCACGAAACGACTGCCTGTATACACGAACCAAATCACGGACATCCGTTACGTGTAGGATTTTGATGCTGTCAACGCACACGAAGCATCTACACGAACGTCTGTTCGAGGCATAAAAAAAGACACCAAATTGATGGTGCCTCATGCTGTTTTCTCTTGTGGTGATGTTATTTGTACATTTTGAAAGGCATTGGAGAGCATTTCTTCCAGCTTCGCCGTCATGTCTTTCTTCGTCTTTTCATACTTCGCTGCATTTTTTGTTTCTTTTGTGTTTGCACCAGTGATGGCTGAATAGCCTATGGTTTTCCACTTGTCTCCCTGCTTGCCTTTTTCTTCATATCGTTTGTTGAAGTAGTTGAGGAACGACTCCACTCCAACAATCGGATTGCTCCACGCCATAAAGAAATAGAGCTGGAGGGCTGGAATCACACCTCGCTTGCATTTGTCGGGCAACAGTTCATTAAAATGGTCGATGGCATAGTTGACGCGAAGTATTTTCTCTCTGTCATTGCCAAAGACGGTCATTGCCCACATCATGTCGGGGTCTTCATCGGCCTCGTTGAAAGCCTTGTAGAGCGTAATCTTGCTGATGTCGGCAGGGGAACAATTATGAAAATGCTGGGAGGCAAATTCTGCCATGTTCTCCTTCTTGGTTTGCTTGTATGCTTTCAGCACAGGATTTTCCTCGTCAGAATTGATGGATTTCGACTCCATCAGCGCCTTCTTCAGTTCAGGCTCCTTCTCTATGGCTTCGATGATGTGTATCTGCGCTTGCCGGCTCTTCTCCAAAGCATCCTCCAGAAGTTCGTTCACTTTCACGTAGTCGTACCTGGTGTCTTTCTCCTCCTTTATGATTCGCAGGCTCTCGCAGATGCAAGCATCCAGATCTTCATAAAAGTAGAGCATCACATGGAACAATTCCTTCACGCATTCTGGATAGCTCGCAAGACCAAACAAGTCTCCCATATAGTTGGGAGTGCTGATCATGGAACGTTCGTGCGCCTGCGGATTAGGCCTGCCATCAGGAAGAGTCCTTCTGACTGCCTTGCAGAAACGCTTGAACACCTTCTTTGCGCCAGCTGTTCCACTCCTTATCTTCCACGAAACTTTGGCACTGGTGTCGAAATGGTCATTGTCTTCGTGTGTATACTCTTTGTTCCATGTCTTGCCAAAACTGTATAAGTGTACTTTCTGCTTCTTCAATTTGACATGGTACTCGCAGATGTCGTTTGTGATACTTACTATCTGCTCCTCGTCGAAATGCTTTCCATTGATAGCGTACAAAAGGTTGTTCACATCAAAACGGCAGACGAACTCGAGTATCAAGTTCATCTGCTCCATGTGCGAGTGCCCTATGTGGGGTGATGTCCTCATGAGGAGTCTTTTTTATATATGTTTAATAACACTCCCTCCACATGCAAAAGTCGTGCCAGCACCCCATTCCGTCAGTCCTCTCTGCCAACTTGTCCTGTCAGTTCCTGTCACCCTCATCCATGACAGATGACAAATGACAGTTTCTTTTCAAGCGCCCTCTCACACCTCTTCTTTTTGATTCTTTTTTTTTATTCTATATATAAACTCTATAAAAAAAATAACTCATGAAGAGAAGGCAACACGTAAAAACAAAACTGTCATCTGTCATTTGTCATTCGCACCGAACACCACACTCCACTACCGTAATCACGCCACTTCCACCGCCGTAATTTAGGCGACGTCGCTGCCGTAATTACGCCAGTGGGGGTGGCGTGGTCGGCTCAATGGCTGTTCTTCCAGGTGGGGAAGTCGCTGGAGAGGCCGAAGAAGAAGTTGTCGGACGATTTCGTGCTGTCGAAGTAGTAGATGTAGGTCTTGCCGCGCTTCAGGGTGATGTCCAGCCAGGAGGTGAGGTCGGCATCCCAGTCCCACCAGTTGTTGCCGTTGTCGTGGTAGGCGGCGAGCTGCGAGGAGTAGGTGACGCTGCTCTCTGTCAGGACGAACGCGTCGTAGCGGTCTTCAGTTCCGAAAAGGAAGTTGAGACGTACATCCTCGCTGTCGTAGATGTAGCGGTCGGCATCGCTCAGGGCTGGGTTGAGGCGGATGCCGTAGGCGTACTCCTGGAGGTCGATGGACAGAATGTTGTCCTTGATGGCTTCGCTGCGCACCACCTGCATGCTGACGATGGAGCCTGTCGTCTTGGGGGTGAGGGTCAGCTGTGCGCCTCCCTCTTCGTCCACGTGGAAGGTGCCTGTGGCGACGCTGAGGGAGGAGTAGGGGCTTACGGTGTTTGCTTTATTGCAGCTCACCTGGACGGTGCTGATGTCTTGCTTGTTCTCCAGCGTCCAGGAGGCCTCCCCTTGGTGGATGTCCGCCTGGTAATAGATGGCTGTGTAGTTGCCTTCGGCCATGTTGGGAGCCTCGATGGTGATGTTGCTCAGGTCTCGGAAGGTCTTCTCGGCCGTGTACTTCAGCTTGCCGCTCTGGTCATAGACGAGCAGGGTGCCGAGCAGGGAGTAGTCGCTGGAGATGCTGAACATGTGCGCCACGTCGTCCTCGAAGCCCAGTTCGGTGTAGGGGGCTGCGGTCTTGATGGTGGCGGTCATCTTGTGTTCCGTTGGAGGGTTGCTTTCGCCTCCGTCGCTTCCGCTGCATGCCGCGAAGAGGTTGCCCATCATCAGCAGGGGCAGCAGCAGCCAGATTTTGGTCAGGTTCTTTTTCATGTTCTTTTACGGTGTTTTAAGTTGGTTAAAATGGTTAATGGTGCAAAGGTAGTGCAAATCAAAAACACGGACAAATTTTTTTCGCGTTAATTCTGGCGGAACTTTTCGTGCGTGGATTTTTGCGAAATAAAAACTCGGATTTGTTGAAAAAATAATGGGCTGAACGCTTGCGTATGTCGGGGATTTTTCGTAACTTTGTAGCAGAAACAACGAATGGGACGAATGAGGCGAATGTCTTGAAAAACGAACCTGCCCACACGTTGGACGGAGGTTTGAAGGAACGAACAAACGACCAGCCCACGCGCTGGGCGAAAGTTAAAAAAACGAATGTCTTATGGTGATTAAATTGAAGCGTTATTATGGTGACGAGCAGGTCACGAAGAGTGTGATGGAGGTGTGGATGGAGGGTGAGGACACGCCGCGTCTGGTGTGCGAGGCTCGCGAGGTGGGTTACAAGGACTATGCGGAGGCGTTCCCCGGTGCGTCTCGGTATTGTCTGCCCAGGGGCAAGTGGCGGCTGGAGTGTGGCGGCAGTCCTTACTCGCCGATGGGGGTGAGGGTGGTGAAGTGCCCCGGGCATCGGCAGACCTACTTCGGGCCTTGCGGAGACGGGTACAGGAAGCAGCAGGCAGGACGTGTGATGATTGGGGAGCCTGTCTTCCGCTACTACACGGACGGGGAGGGCAACGAGGTGGAGTACCCGAAGAAGCGTGGCATGAAGAACGGGATGGAGGTGTACGCGAAGCTGGATCAGCTGCTGTATGAGGCGTATGGCACCTCACAGAATTTCAGCGTCGAAATCAGCAATTTCTGTGAATTTCTGTGATTTCTGTGTGAGATAAGAAAGAGAGCCATGCGGGCTCTCGCAGAAAGAGAATGTTATTTCACACAGAAATCACAGAAATCACAGAAAATGCAGATGGATTAGAAATATCAGATGGCCAAATGATAGATATGTGATTCAAAAACGAATGTTTAACTAACGACCCGAACGGTCTTCCTCCCTAAACAGGGAGGGCTGGGGAGGGTCTTAAAAAGAAAGGAGATTTTGCTATGGGAATTATGGTTCGCAAGGCGAAGATGAAGCTCACTTATCGTGAGGGCAAGCCCGAGGTGTACAAGTTGCGTCAGTTGACGTATCCGCAGGTGAGTTATGAGCAGTTGTGCTCGATGATTCAGATTGTGGGTGTGAACAAGGCACAGACGAAGGCGGTGATTGACGCGCTCTTGACGTCGCTGGTGCACTACATGGAGATTGGTCACGGGGTGTCGCTCGGCTCGTTCGGCTCGTTCAAGCCCACGTTCAACTCGAAGACGGCTCACACGCTGGAGGAGACCACGCTCGACACCGTGAAGGTGAAGAAGATTCAGTTCTACCCTGGCGGCGCGTTCAAGGAGATGCTCTCCAACCTGAGCATCAACGAGAATGAGCAGGTGTCGGAGAAGGAACCCGATGGCGGTGGCGACGACGACGGTGATTAAAGTTCATTTTTGAGAAACTCGGCTGTGATGCCTTTGCCGCTTGCAGCAACAGATTCGGGGGTGCCGGTCACAACGACGGTGCCCCCTTGTCGTCCTCCTTCGGGACCCATGTCGATGATGTGGTCGGCCAGTTTGATGACGTCGAGGTTGTGTTCGATGACGATGACGGTGTTGCCTTTGTCGATGAGTCGGTTGAGCACTTGCATGAGGGTGCGGATGTCCTCGAAGTGGAGGCCTGTGGTGGGTTCGTCGAGGATGTAGAGGGTGTTTCCCGTGTCGCGTTTGGCAAGTTCGGTGGCGAGTTTCACGCGCTGGCTCTCGCCTCCGGAGAGGGTGGAGGAGGGTTGCCCGAGTTTGATGTAGCCAAGCCCCACGTCCTGCAGCACCTTGATTTTGTGCAGGATTTTGGGTTGGTTTTCGAAGAATTCCACCGCCTGATTGATGGTCATGTCGAGCACGTCGGAGATGCTCTTTCCCTTGAAACGCACCTCGAGCGTCTCGCGGTTGTAGCGTTTGCCGTGGCACACCTCGCAAGGCACAAGCACATCGGGAAGGAAATTCATCTGAATGGTCTTGTAGCCATTGCCGCCACACACTTCGCAACGTCCTCCTGCCACATTGAAGGAGAAGCGCCCAGGCTTGTAGGCACGCATCTTCGACTCGGGCATCTCGACAAAGAGTTTGCGGATGTCGGTGAACACATCGGTGTAGGTGGCAGGGTTGGAGCGAGGGGTTCGTCCGAGGGGTGACTGGTCGACGCTCACCACCTTGTCGATGTTTTCCACGCCTTCGATTTTGTCGAATGCAAGTGGCTCTTGATTAGAATGATAGAAATGTTGGCTCAAGTAAGGCTGTAAGGTCTCGTTGATGAGGGTTGACTTGCCGCTGCCGCTCACGCCTGTGACACACACCAGCATGCCGAGAGGAATGTCCACGCTCACATCTTTCAGATTGTTGCCCTTCGCTCCGACGATGCGCAGGCTCTTCCCGTTGCCTTTCCGACGAGTGGTGGGCACTTCAATTTTCTCCTTGCCGTTGAGGAATCGGGAGGTGAGCGTGTCGGTCAGGAGCATCTCTTGTGGCGTGCCCTGAAAGACCACTTCGCCACCTTTTCGTCCTGCCAATGGCCCCATATCCACGATGTAGTCGGCATTGAGCATCATGTCCTTGTCGTGCTCCACCACAATGACCGTATTGCCCTCGTCTCTTAATGCTTTGAGCGAGTTGATGAGCCGCACATTGTCGCGCTGGTGAAGCCCGATGCTGGGTTCGTCGAGGATGTAGAGCACATTCACCAATTTGGTGCCTATCTGCGTGGCAAGACGGATGCGCTGGCTCTCTCCACCGCTCAGGCTCACGGAACTGCGTGAGAGGCTCAGGTAGTGCAATCCCACATCCAGGAGGAATTTCAGGCGTGTGGAGATTTCCTTGATGATTTCATGGGCGATGGCACGTTGTTTGGAGTCCATCCGCTCCTCCACGTGCATGATCCAGTCGTAGAGTGCCGATAGTTCCATGTCCGACACCTCGGCGATGTTCTTGCCGTCGATGCGGAAGTGCAGCGCCTCCTTGTTCAGACGCTTGCCGCCACATTCGGGACAAACCATCAACTTGTCGACCGACTCTTCCCATTTCCGCGCCCATTCCTTCTGCTCCTCGATGCCGAGACCCTGAACGTAGTTCGCCATCTCCTGATAATCCACACTCTCCAAATCGACAGCAGGCACCACGCCTAAGCCCTTGCAATGGGGGCATGCGCCTTGTGGCGAGTTGAAGGAGAAGTTGTTGGGTGCTGGGTCGCGATAGCAAAGGCCGGTGGTGGGACACATGAGTTTCTTCGAATAGTGCTTGATGTCGTTCGTGTCTTTGTTCATGACGAGAATCTGCCCTTCGCCCATCTTCATGGCCACTTCGAGGCTTTTCTTCAGCCGTTCCTCGTCCTTGTCGCTGATGGCGAGTTTGTCGATGACCACCTCGATGTCGTGATTCTTGTATCTGTCCACCTTCATGCCTTCCGTCACATCCACAATCTCACCATCCACACGGGCATAGAGATAGCCCTTCTTGCGGATGCTCTCGAAGAGTTCGCGGTAGTGTCCCTTACGGCTCTGCACGACGGGTGCCAAGAGGAAGATGCGTTTGCCGTTATACTGCTCCAGCAAGAGTTGCAGCACGTCCTCCTCGGTGTATTTCACCATCTTCTCGCCTGTTTCATAACTGAACGCCTCGCTGGCACGGGCATAGAGAAGTCGGAGAAAGTCATAGACCTCCGTCACCGTCCCGACCGTCGAACGCGGGTTTTTGTTGGTGGTTTTCTGTTCGATGCTGATGACGGGGGAGAGTCCGCTGATTTTGTCCACATCGGGGCGTTCCATCCCTCCCAAGAAGTTGCGAATATAAGCGCTGAAGGTATCGATGTAGCGTCGTTGACCTTCAGCAAAAATCGTGTCGAACGCCAGCGAAGACTTGCCGCTGCCGCTCAATCCTGTGATGACCGTCAAACTGTTGCGAGGAATCTCCACATCCACATTCTTCAGGTTGTGAACCCTCGCTCCCTCAATCTTTATCATGAGCCGCCTCCTGTTTCTTCACCCTCGCGGAATCCCGTCATCACGGCAATATTTTTCCTAAACTCATACTTTATCCCATCGCTTCCAAGTGCTTTGAGATGAAGTGGATATGAACCGTTCTTTACAAATTTTCCATCGACCTTTCCATCCCACAAGATGAGTTTGTTGGGTTCGTCTTCGACTCGCTTGGCGGTGGCAAGTGTCACGGAGTGTATCTTCTGTCCCCAACGGTTGAAAATCTTGGCCTCCAGTTCCACGATGGATTGAGCCGTGATTCGAAGCGAGTCGTTGATGCCATCGTTGTTGGGAGAGAAGCCATCGGGACAAATCAACTTCGACTCGCTGATGACAACAGTCATGGTCTCACTCTCGTATTCGATGGTGTCGCCATCGAGACTGAAAGTGATATACAATTTGACGCCATATCCTCCCGAACGTGTCAACGTGTAGTCGGTGTTCTCCTCGAAACGAGTCACCAACGGGTTGTTTTCGCTTCCGCTATCGCTTGTGCGCCAAATGCGCCATTCGCAGATGTATTCATACTCATCTGGGTTGCTGATGTTGGCAGACAATTCTATCTTCAACGGGGCTTGTGCCGTTTGCGACTCGCCTGGATTCACCGAAACGCTGTCTCCTTCGTCGATGGAATAGAAACGGACGATGGGCGATGCACCCATTTCGTCGGTTGTGACAGGGTCGTCGGAGGTGGTTTCGCCGCCCTCTCTTGTTGCCTGGGCATTGCTGTCCATCATGCCGACTGTTCCTTCGTCGTCGTCGTTGCATGATACGACAGAAACCATACAACACAAGGCGGTAAAGATGACTAAATATTTCTTCATTTTTCTATTCAAGTGTGTTCATTTTAGTGCAAATGTACTTCTTTTCTTGGGAAAAACATCTCATTTCATCATAAAAACGATGAACGTTTAACTTTAATTTGTTTGTAAAGGCTTTTTTCACTAATTTTGTGCGCTCAAATTGACGAACAAACCAATACAAAGATGAAAAAAATATCTTTCTTATTCGTTGCTTTGCTGGTTGCAACCATGATCAATGCACAAACTGTTGCCACTCAAAAGCACGTGATTCAGTCGGGTGAGACACTTTACAGTTTAGCACGTCAGTACCAGGTGACTGTTGCATACTTGTTGGAACTGAATCCAGGTTTGCAGGCCGATGTCGTCATGGCTGGTCAGACCATCAATGTGCCTGCTAAAGCACAACAAACCGTGGGGGCTACCGCTCAGACAGCTCAGTATCAGGTGTCAGAAGCCGTGCGTCCCAAGTACAAGACGAAACATGAGGTGCAGAAAAAGGAAACCATCTATTCCATTTCTCGTCAATATGGCATCACGGCGACGCAACTGATCGAGGCAAATCCCTCCTTGAAAGATGAAAAGTTGAAGAAAGGCGCAGTTTTGAATATTCCATATTCTGAGGAGGAAAACAGAGCATTTGCCGCACAACAGAAAGCGAAAGAAGAGGAAGCGAAAAAGCCAGTGGTTCAGATGTATTCAACCATTAAGGTGGCTGTGATTCTTCCATTTGCTTCTGCCGAAACCAAGATGAGTGTGGAATCGCAGAAAATGACCAATATCTACCAAGGTTTCTTGCTGGCTGTCGATTCGCTGAAGCAGAGTGGATGCTCGGTCGAGGTCTTCGCCTACGATGAATCCGCAGGTGAATACGCTTTCACCAACATGTTGAACAAGCCTTCGATGAAGGATTTGCAGTTGATTGTAGGCCCTGTTCGTTCAAACCATATCACAACGGTTGCGAAATTTGCCCACGACAACAACATCGTGCATGTCGTTCCGTTGTCAGATGAATATTCGCTGGTCAACGGCAATCCATCCTTGTTTCAGGTGAACCTTCCTTATTCTCAATTGTACAGTCAGGTGTACAATCGTTTTGTCGTGAATCATAGAGCAGACAACATTGTGTTTGTGAACATGAACGACAGCGGGGACAACATGACCTATATATCAGAATTCAAGAAAGCGCTCAACGATATGGGCATCCAGTTTAAGAGTGCTGATATTGCTGATATGAATGGGGTGAGGGAGGCTTTGAGCACAGGACAAAACAATATCATTGTGCCTTCAAGCGATGCTGTTGGAGCCTTTGAGAATCTCTACAAGAGAATCGACGGGCTGAATCTGGGTGCGGAGTATGCCGTGCAATTCTTCGGATTCCCCAAGTGGCAGACATTCCATACGAAGTATCAGAAGACGCTTGGCAAGTACCGTTGTCAGTTCTTCACCTCGTTCTATAGCAACAACGAGTCGTGGCGCACCCAGCAGTTCAACTCTCGCTTCCGCCGTTGGTTTAATCAGGATCAGCACAAGAGTTATCCACGCTATGGAGAAATGGGCTATGATATCGGTGCCTATTTCCTGAAAGGCCTGAACGACTATGGCTCTGCATTCTACGAGAACATTCATAACTATGCATATACATCGCTCGAATTTCCCTTCAACTTTGAGAAGAAGAGTGCGGATTCGGGTTATCAGAACAGAGCGTTATACATTGTCACTTACAGGGCGGACGGTTCTGTTGCCGTAAGATGAGGTGAATGATGAAGACGGGTCGTTATATATTGTTGATTCTATGCATGGGGGCATCCCTTGTGGCGATGGCTCAAGTGGGAGAACGACGCAACGATTTTTCCATCGGTTTCACGGGAGGATACACCATGAATACGATGGACTTCATGCCTAAAATCAAGCAGTCGAGAAAGAACTCGCCCATGTTTGGCTTCGCTTCTCGCTATATATGCGAAAAGTATTTCACGACAATATGTGCTGTCGAACTGGAATTGCAGTACAATAACCTTGGATGGAAGGAAAGGATAGAGGATGGCTCGGGCAACACTTACAAGCGCGATTGGCACTTCCTCGAGATGCCGATTCTCATGCAGATGGGATGGGGACGTGAACGGAAAGGCCTTAAATTCTTGTTCGAGGCAGGCCCTCAAGTGGGGTTGTATCTTTCCGGAAAGGAGCACATGGGAGGCGCACCTTGGGACACTTCGGCACGTCCGAACGGGGTGGTTTATCAGTATGGAAAAGACCCGGACAACAAGATTGACTACGGCATTGCTGCAGGTTTAGGTGTGGAGTTCTCATCTCCCATTGGCCATATCCTGTTGCAAGGACGCTATTATTTTGGACTTGGTGACCTTTACGACAACAGCAAACGTGGTGATTTCGGACGTTCTGCCAATCAGACGCTCATGGTCAAGATGACTTATCTGTTTGACATTGTCCGCACGAAAGGTGATAATATTAAATAGACACATGAAAAGAAAACTGTTTTGTGAGATTTCTCCCTTCACCTACCGTATCTCGGTGGAGAAAGAAATATTGAAACGTCATTTAAGAGATTTTACAAAAAAGGTCAAGTTCGCTAAAGAACGAACGAAAGATTCATTACCAACAGTCATCTATCGTCATAATTCCCTCATCCGTCGCAGGTTGGGGAATGTTGACATGCAACTACAAGAGAATAAGGCAGTTAATCTCGCATTGGCAGTAAAGCATATCGATGGGCTTCTGATTCATCCAGGAGAGACCTTCTCTGTTTGGAAACAGATAGGGCGAACCACAGAAAGTCGTGGCTACAAGGAGGGATTGACCATCACTCACGGAAAGCCTGCCAAAGGTATTGGTGGCGGCATGTGCCAACTCTCCAACCTCATCCATTGGATGGTGCTCCATAGCGACCTCACTATCACAGAACATCATCACCACGATGCGCTCGACCTCTTTCCTGATCATGGTCGCCAAATTCCTTTCGGAACGGGAACCAGCATCTCTTATAACTACATCGACTACCGGGTGCAGAACAACACGTCCAACACTTACCAATTGCGTCTTTGGGTGGATGGAGAATACTTGTGTGGCGAACTCCGTGCCACCACGCCACAGGAACATACCTTCCACATTCATGCGGAAAATGAATACTTCTCTCGGGAAGACGGAGTGGTGTATCGGAATGGAAAAGTGTATCGAGATGTGATTAATCGCGAAACGGGTGAATGCCTTGACAGCCAACTCATTCGTACCAATCATGCCAAGGTCATGTATGAATGTACCCCCTCCATGAACATTATAGAGAAGAATTAGAACATTGTTGCGAAGAAATAAAAGAGTAGGGGATGCCCCTACAAAAAGAATATTAGGGTGATTCATCCGCCAAGGATGGTTCACCCTAATAAAAAATTGCTTATCTCACGACAAGCAATCTTTACTAACCTTAAAATAAATCTAATACCATGAAAAACACGTTGCAAATTTATGTACTTTTCTTGATTTAAACAAGGTTTTATTTCTTCTTCCCCGCTTATTTAGTCTTTTTTAACTAAAAATGGCATGAAATCATCTATCTATCACGCTGTTTTAGACAACTTTCATCCTTTTTTAGACGTTTATTCCACATAGAGTACCAATCCTTTCAGGTATTCGCCTTCGGGGTGGTAGATGTTGATGGGGTGGTCGGCTGGTTGGTGTAGTTGGTGCAGAATGCGCACGTTTCTGCCAGCCGATGCAGCAGCGGTGAAGACAGCTGTGCGGAATTGGTCTTTGTTGACGGCTTGTGAACAACTGAAGGTGAACAGGATTCCCCCTGGTTGTATCTTCTCGAAAGCTTTTTTGTTCAAACGGGTATAGCCTTTCAGAGCGTTGTGGAGCGCGTCTTTATGTTTGGCAAATGCTGGCGGGTCGAGGATGATGAGATCGTATGGGGTCTTCATCTGGTCGAGAAATTTGAACGCATCTTCAGCGAAGGCTTCATGCCTCGGGTCGTCGGGAAAGTTGAGTTCCACATTTGCTTTCGTCAAATCAATGGCCTTTTGGGAAGAATCGACGGAGTGGACGAGTTCGGCTCCACCACGCATGGCGTAGAAGGAGAAGCCGCCCGTGTAGCAGAACATGTTGAGGACTTTTCGTCCGTGGGAATAATGTTCCAGCAAGCTTCGGTTGTCTCGTTGATCTACGAAAAAACCCGTTTTCTGTCCTCGTAACCAGTCAACATGGAACTTCAAACCATTCTCTGTGGCAACATCGTTGGTGTCTCCACCGAGGAGAAAACCGTTCTCTTGTCCAAGTTCCGCTTTATAAGGCAGAGTTGTTTCTGATTTGTAGAAGATGTTCTTGAGGTCATCGCCCATCACAGTCTTCAAGGCGTTGGCAATCATTTGGCGGTCGAGGTGCATGCCTACAGAATGTGCCTGCATCACGGCGGTATTGCCGTAAATGTCAATGACCAAACCTGGCAAATTGTCGCCTTCTCCGTGTACAAGGCGGTAAGTGTTGTTGTCGCCACCTAACACACCAATGCGCTGGCGCACATCTTTGGCAATCGAAAGTCTCTTCTCATAGAAGCGTTGGTCAATGTCCTCATTGTCAAAGGAAAGCACTCTGACCATGATGCTGCCGATTTGGAAATGTCCCGTGGCGATGTATTCGTCGTCGCTGGTGAAAACCATCACTTTTTCACCCTCTTTGGGTTCTTCATTCATGTGATGGATGGCTCCAGAGAAGATCCATGGATGGAAACGTCTTAATGATTCTTCTTTTCCTCGTTTTAGAAAAATGCTCTTCATCCTGATGTTTTTATAGGTGTTGTTTTGTTGGTGGAAAGTTCTTTTGAAGTTCTTCTCATGTGGTGGAAACTTTTTCCACGATGTAATCCTTTTCGGCTTTTATTCTTGTCACCTCCTCGTGTATCTTGATACAGGCCCAAGCGTCTGTTGCTGCATATCTTCGTTGTGCCTCGCTGAGGATGTCTGCTTCCCAATTCGATAATTGTTGTTTTTTGGCAATTTTCCCTCCGAAGAGATTGGCGTAGATTTTCTGTAAACTGTTGTCTTCAATGCCTATGCTCTTTACTTCTTCTTGGAGTTCCACAAATGTGCCAGGAGTGAAAGCCCTTCGCTGCCTCAGCATTCTCATGTCGTCTTGCAACGAAAGCCCCACTTTTGTGATGGTCTTGTCTTCTAACAAACGGACGACAGAATCAGGAATTCCAATCTTGTTAAGTCTGAAGAGGAAGCAAGTGTCAGGTGTGGCAACTTGCAGCAATGCCACATGGTGTATCACCCCTTTCTTGAAGGATGGTCTTGTTTCGGTGTCAAAACCCAATATGCGTTGCTTCATCAGGTATTCCACAGCTTTGTTGGCCTCATCTTCCGTGAAAATGACGATGACTCTCCCGTCGAAATGGACGCAAGGTAAGGTCTGGATTTTCTCCTTCTCGTATTTTTCTTGAATCACTTTCATTTTTACAAGGCTAATAATCTTCTTCCTCCGAGTATCGTACTTCGTGAAGGGCTCTCTGTACATTCACCAATTTCTGTCCCCAACTGAATTGAAACTCTTCCTTTATCTCTGCAAGTGCATTCATCATCAGTTCTTCGTCGGTGGCGTTTTTGTAGGCCATCACGAAATTCTTGAGTTCCTGATAGATGTCTGCAAGGTTCTCGCTGATAGTCGTCAAAATGGGAGACTCACTATATTTCATGTCCTCCATGAACACATCCAAATAGTCATCTTTCTCTCCCATTATTATATTTATGTTCGCGCGTACAATATTATAATTTTCCTCTGTTACAAAGTCTTCGGGGAAGTATCCGTTGTCCAGAATCTCGTATTTGGGCAGCAGAACAGCCTTCAGATACAGCAGGGGAAGCAGTTTCATCATTGTGTCAACAAAATCCATACGCGCTTTGCCTTCCGTTTGTTCCAGAAAGGCACAATATTCTACAGCGACCGTGACCAGTTCCATGACGTCGCGGCTATAAACGGGTGATTTATCTTTTTGTCTCATAACACGTGCAAAGATACGCCTTTTTTTTAATCTGAACAAAAAAACTTGCGTTAAGCGATTGCCGATAATCCCATTTTGAGACGAATGCAATATTTCCCTCAAAAAAGTCCTCCGAAAATTTTGCCAGTATCTGAAAAGTCCGTACCTTTGCACTCGCTTTCCGAAAAACCTTGCCAGTGAGAGCATTGTCAAGTTTACTTGTGCATTGCCAAGCGCAGCAGGTTTTCGACTTGAAAAAGTCAACATTGGGAGGCCCAAAGCTCGATCTTTGACAGACTGCGAACATAAACAAGACAAGCAGCGCGCACTCATGTTCACATGTTGTGCGCACAAGCAGAAGTCATTCCTTTTACAAGAAGACGATAAACGAACAATGGAGCAGGAAAGCCTGGCCGGT
>JAFSKK010000058.1 GCA_017448965.1 Bacteroidaceae bacterium
GTGCTACGAATTGCACTAATGCCATCCGGATGGTTCGTGAAATTCGTTGCCGTCCACGGCTTCGAGTAATAGGAATACCGTCCGCATGGTTTCGTATCAATTCGTGAAATTCGTGTTAAGATAAACATCCGAAACTTGAATTATATAATACACACAACCCAAACGAATAAGCATTATGAGAAGATTTTTGACTTTATCCATGTCTGTTATGGCTTTCATGTCATTTGCACTATCCTCCTGTTCATCGGATAATGATGGTGGAGAAGGTGGTGGTGAAAAACAACACAATGGAATGATTTCTGGTGTGGCCCAGAAAGGGCAATTCCTAAAAGGTTCTTCTGTTACCATTTATGCCCTAGACAAAACCCTCAGCGCATCAGGATTAAGCTATCCCACGCAAACAATGGATGACATGGGCTCGTTTACCATCACGAATGTAAATGCAAATTACATTGACATCAAGGCAAATGGCTACTATTACAACGAGAACAGACAACAAACCTCGGAATCGACCATCAATCTACAGGCCGTCTCAAGCGCCAACAGTAAAGTAAATGTCAATCTGCTTACTACTCTTGCCTACAATAGAATCAAGTACCTTGTTGCCAATGGTTCCAGTTTCGTAGACGCTCAGAGCCGTGCCCAAATCGAGGTGCTCACTGCGTTAGGACTGGGAAATTCATCTTCTGCCAATTTCATAGACATGAACATTTCAGGTGCTGGCGATGCTAACGGATTGTTGCTTGCCGCTTCATTGCTAATTCAAGAGAATAGAAGTGTCGGCAATGTCAGCAAACTCATATCAGACATCGCTGCCGACTTGGAAGAGGATGGTTTGCTGTCCTCCAACCTGAATGAGGAAATCCATCGTTACGAAAGTAGTATTGACGTGGGTGACGTTATTATGGGACTCATTGAGTTCTATGAGAAGAATAAGGTTGATGATTTCTCGATACCTACGTTTTATAAATTCTTGGATACTGATGGTGACGGGAAAATGGATGGGCAGGCTGAATATATCTTTAAGAACATAGACTATGCGGAAATGAGTATCTATGACCCATACAACCCGAATAAAGGATATGATGCCGTTGGATTCACTCAGACTGTGCATTTCCTTTCTACGATTCCGTTCAACGTAAAGAGTGATGCTCCGTGGTTGTCTGTAGAGAAAAAGACTATTGCCGAAAATATTTACGCCATTGGTATCGTGGCTCAGCCCAATACGACTGAAAACAGAACTGCTCATGTAATATATACGGATAATTCGGGCAAAGAGCTGTGGACTTCCACCTATCAGCAGAAAGTTCCCGACGAGATGGTTCCACAGCGTTTCATAGTTGAAACATCTGGCAACGAATACAAATACATCATTAAAGAAAAAGTCGGTGTGAATGGCAAAGTTTATGATTTTAAAGAATTAGACAATAGCTACTATTATTATAGTGATAGAACTTCACGTTATTTCGATATTCCGAGCGCAGACAAGGCTAATGAATATCAATGCTATTTCCCGGTCAACATGGTATCCATGCCCGACGGAATAGGCTCTTATACACTTACCATTCCAACCTCTTTAACAACAGATGATTTCCCATTTGTAGCGTTACGAAACGACGTATACGGACCAATAAACAATCCAACTTCAATCAGTTTTATACAGGCTTGTCCTGCCATCATGATTGAAGGTAGTATGTTTGAAGGTAGTTTTGAAACTATAGATCATCTTATCCTGACAGCCGACCAACCTATTTGTGGTACTGCTACTTATGACTTTCAAAGAGGATATTTAAATTCTGAGCCTCGGATAGATGAATCACAAACAAAACCAAACAGTAACGGAGTATATCAGATGACCATTAAAGTGAACTATCACGAAAATGTCGAGAGAATATTTATTCCTGTTTTACTAAGTAATTGTCTCGTAAAGGTCGCCTATTACGCAGCTAATGGTGACTTTATTCAATCGGTGATACGACCCTCTTATTACTACGGAGGTGGATTCGGCGGACAGACTCGTGGAAAGTAAAAGACAACATCAACCATGCGATTGGCCGAAAAAACTATATTTTTTTATCCCTCAACATTTAAATTCTAAAAAAAACACGGAAAAGTTTTGGCAGTCGGTGAAAAAGTCGTACCTTTGCACTCGCAATTGAAAAATTGCCTACAGGTTGGCCCGTTCGTCTATCGGCTAGGACGAGAGATTTTCATTCTCTAAAGAGGAGTTCGACTCTCCTACGGGCTACCAGCCCACGCGCTGGGCGTTTTTTTTGAAAAGGATTTTTGCCGCTCAAAGAAAACAAACATGGAGATGGGTGCGAGGTCTAAGCGCCATACCACATCGGACTCCACAAAACAACCAATCATTAACAATTAACAATTCAAACAAATGGCACACCACAAATCATGTCTGAAGCGCATCCGCCAGAACGAGAAGCGCAGAATTCACAACCGTTACTACGCAAAGACAATGCGTAACTACCTCCGCGACATCCGCAACACCAAGGACAAGGCTACAGCGCAGGAAATGTTCCCAACACTCCAGAAGATGCTGGACAAGCTTGCTAAGCAGAACATCATCCACTGGAAGAAGGCTGCCAACCTGAAGTCAGGTACTGCCAAGATGATTGCAAAACTCGCTTAAACGAAACCGACGCAGAAGCAAAGACCGACAACATAAAAGATGGTCATAGCTAAAACGATTCGTTAGAGATACGCGGTCAGGATTCACACAGAATCCTGACCTTTTTTATGCCCTTTTGGGAAGTAAAATGTGCTCTTTGAAAGTTTTTTCCCCGTAGGGGAACTTTTCTTCACTTTTTCTTTCGTCATGTCAAGTTTTTTCCGTAACTTTGTAACGAATAAAAGAGAATATAAACAATGGATGAAACACTTATGAACGGGGCGGAATATTCTGCCAGTAACATCCAAGTCCTTGAGGGCTTGGAGGCCGTAAGAAAACGCCCCGCCATGTACATCGGTGACATCAGCGAGAAGGGTTTGCACCACCTCGTTTATGAAACCGTAGATAACTCTATCGATGAGGCGTTGGCAGGTTTCTGCACGCACATCGAAGTAACAATCAACGAAGACAATTCCATCACCGTACAGGACAACGGTCGTGGTATTCCTGTGGATATGCACGAGAAGGAGCATCGCAGTGCCCTCGAAGTGGTGATGACTGTGTTGCATGCCGGTGGTAAGTTCGACAAAGGCTCATACAAAGTGTCGGGCGGTCTGCACGGTGTGGGTGTGAGCTGTGTGAACGCACTTTCCACCCACATGACCTCGCAGGTGTTCCGCGACGGCAAGATTTATCAGCAGGAATATGAAAAGGGCAAGCCGCTCTACGACGTGAAAGTGGTGGGCGAGACAGAGCTGCGAGGCACCCGTCAGCAGTTCTGGCCTGACAAGACTATCTTCATCACCACCACATACAAGTATGACATCTTGGCAAACCGTATGCGCGAACTCGCCTATCTGAACGCTGGCATCAAGATCACGTTGACTGATATGCGTCTGGACAAGAACGCTGAAGTGGGCATCGAAGGCATCCGTCAAGAAGTGTTCCACAGCGAAGGCGGTTTGAAGGACTTTGTGCGTTACATCGACTCTACACGCACCTGCCTGTTCGACGACGTGATTTATCTGAACACAGAGAAGCAGAACACGCCTATCGAAGTGGCTATCATGTATAACACTTCCTACAGCGAGAACATCCACTCTTACGTCAACAACATCAACACCATCGAGGGTGGTACGCACCTGCAAGGTTTCCGCACGGCATTGACCCGTGTGTTGAAGAAGTATGCTGATGACAACAAGATTACGGAGAAGCTGGAGAAACAGAAGATAGAAATCAGCGGTGAAGACTTCCGCGAGGGACTTACAGCTGTTATCAGCGTGAAGGTGGCAGAACCTCAGTTTGAGGGTCAGACGAAGACCAAGCTGGGCAACAGCGAGGTAGCAGGTGCTGTTCAGCAGGCTGTAGGCGAGGCATTGTCTTACTATCTGGAAGAGCACCCCAAGGAGGCCAAGATGGTCATCGACAAAGTGGTGCTGGCTGCTGAGGCTCGTGTTGCCGCCCGTGCTGCCCGCGAGAAGGTGCAGCGCAAGAACCCGATGACAGGTGGTGGTCTGCCAGGCAAACTGGCTGACTGCTCAGACAAGGATGCTGCCAACTGCGAGATGTTCATTGTCGAGGGAGATTCGGCCGGCGGCTCTGCCAAGCAGGGACGTGACCGCCACTTCCAAGCGATATTACCTATCCGTGGTAAGATCTTCAACGTGGAGCGCGTCAAATGGCATCAGGCCTTCGAACACGAGGAGGTGAACAACATCTTCCAGGCACTCGGCGTGAAGTTCGGACTCAACCCAGAAGACCAGAAAGAAGCCAACTACGACAAGCTGCGTTACTACAAGACCATCATCATGACCGATGCCGATGTCGATGGCTCTCACATCGACACCCTTCTGATGACCCTGTTCTTCCGCTTCTTGCCACAGTTGATTCGCGACGGCCGTCTCTACATCGCCACACCCCCACTCTACAAGTGTACAAAGGGAAAGGTGAGCGAGTATTGCTACGACGAGTCGGCTCTTCAGCGCTTTATCGACACCTACGGAGAAGGCTCCGAGGACAAGATTAAGGTACAGCGCTACAAAGGTCTTGGAGAGATGAACCCAGAGCAACTCTGGGAGACCACCATGAACCCCGCAACGCGTCTCCTGAAGCAAGTGACCATCGATGATGCTGCCGAGGCTGACTACACCTTCTCCATGCTGATGGGTGAAGACGTCGGTCCACGCCGCGAGTTCATCGAGAAGAACGCTACTTACGCCAACATCGACGCATAAAACTCATAGGACTAGTCAAACTAGCCATTCTAGTCAAACTAGATATACTAGGGAAACTAGATATACTAGGGAAACTAGTTTCAATTAGTACATTTCATTCAATTCTTACATATATTCTCGTGCCGACCATCCAGAAGTGATTCTAACCGCGTCGGCACATCTTTTTTCTCATCCTCAGACCCACCCTTGAGGTAAATAAAGGACAACAAAAAAAGGCTGGCTACGCTTCGCAAGCATAGCCAGCCTTTTTTGTTGATGAGGATGAGTATCAACTGAAAAGAATTGTTGCTCCTGGTTCCAACACGTTCGACTTATTGGAACCCATATCTGTGAGTTGACGCAATGTCTCTTTTGAACGTTTGTAAGTAGGCGATGTCTCCACCATGCTGATGACATCTTCGTTGTCGAGGTCTTCCTCTTTGAAGATATAACTATAGATGGGACGACGGATGATGCTGTGGTTCTTGTCAGGACCATAGATGGTTTCGCGACGATGTGCACGTTCAGCCTCCAGTTCCGCTTTCTCTGCATCACGCTGCTGCTGCTCCTTATCACGGGCCATCAGACGGTTACCAAGTTCATCAGAGTCGATGTCCTCCACACCGAAGCCTGTGGCAAGAATGGTAATCTTCACCTGATCAGTCAACGACGGGTCAACAGAAAGACCCCACTTGGTCTCGACATCATCGCGCTTCACCTTGGCCATAAACTCATGCACCTCGTTCATCTCGTCCATCATCAGAGCGCTATTACCCTCTCCTGCCTCATCAGGCACGGAGATACGGATAAGTATCTTGTTGGCACGATAGATGTCGTTGTTGTTGAGCAATGGGGAATTCAAAGCATCGCTGATACCCTTCGTAACGCGGTTTTCGCCCGAACCATAACCCGTACTCATGATGGCCACACCACCATCTTTCAACACTGTGCTGACATCGTTGAAGTCGAGGTTGATGATACCATGCATGGTGATGATTTCCGCGATAGAACGTGCCGCATTGCAAAGCGTGTCGTCTGCCTTTGCGAAGGCCTTGATGACGGTAAAGTCCTGATAAATCTCACGCAGACGCTCATTGTTGATAACAAGCAAAGCATCCACATTCTTGCTCATCTCCTCCACACCGTCGAGTGCCTGGTCAATCTTCTTGTTACCCTCCCAACGGAATGGAATGGTCACAATACCCACGGTGAGGATGCCCATGTCCTTGGCCGTCTTGGCAATGAGTGGTGCGGCACCAGTACCAGTTCCGCCACCCATACCAGCCGTAATGAAGGCCATCTTCGTTCCATCGGAAAGCATGCTCTTGATTTCCTCGATAGACTCTTCTGTGGCCTTACGTGCACGGTCAGGACGGTTGCCCGCTCCAAGACCTTCACTACCCAGCTGAATCTTTTCTGGTACAGGAGAGTCCTGCAACGCCTTGTTATCCGTGTTACACACGACGAACGTAACATCGTGGATACCTTCATTGTACATGTGGTTGACTGCATTGCTACCGCCGCCGCCAACACCAATCACCTTAATGATGCTTGTGGTGCCCTTTGTAAAGTTGAAAACACCAATATTATCGTCTTCTGCCATATCTTATTCTGTTTTTTACTTGTTTATTGATCGTCACTCACAAGGTCATTAAGCGTACGCTTGATACGTCCCCAAGCGCTGTTTTCCTTGTTTGCATGATTCACATTCTCCGTCAGTTCATCAACAGCATCCTTGAGCAGGTTGGCAAGATCTGCGCCTTCTTTGAGGCTCTGCTTGAACTTATCCTTCCCTTGCAAGGCTGCAACAGCCTTTTCGTACTTCTCGCCTATCGTTTCATCGAGAATGGCCAACGAAAGTTCTTTCGCATTCTGACGAACCTTCTTGTCACTACCATATTTCCTCAACTCATCGTTCTGCTTTTTGACCTTGTCAATTGCATTACGAATCTCTGTCTTCACGTTATCGAAAGCGATGGCATCCTGTGCCTCAGCTGCTGCTGCTGCATCAGCCTCTTCACGAAGACGGCGACGCTCCTCTTCCTTCTGTTGCTGGTCAAACATGTCGGGAACACGGTCAAAGGTCTCACCGCCACAAGGAACTGTGCCTGCAAGCAACAGGGAAACAATGGTTGCCGACTGTGCACTGTCAAGCACAATGTTGGAGGCATTGGAAGTCTTCACCACCATTTGGTTCACCTTGGTGGCCACACGTACCTTATCAATCTTTGTGCCCTTCACAAAGGCCTTCACAATGTTCTTCATGCTGCTGCCACCACCTGTGATAACCAACCCTGCCAGAAGTTTTCCGCTATAGTCAGAGTTAATAATCTGATTGCTGACATTAGCAATAATCTCGTTCATACGCGCCTCAGCCACATTCTTGATCGTTGCGATGTCTATCTGTCGACCATCTGACGTCGTGTAGAACTGTGGATCAGCCTCCTCAGACATGTCGGTGTCTTGGCAGGCATCCCCATACTTCAGCTTCACATCCTCCGTCTCAGCATCATCAATGGGCAAGGTGGCAAGGTCTTTGTTGATGTTGCTACATCCCAGTGGAATGGTGACAAGATAGCGAACAATGTTGTTTTTGTAAACCACCAGCGTAGTGGTGTCAGCGCCCAGGTCAACAAGCGCACAACCAGAACGCTTCTCTGCATCTGTCAAAACGTTGTTGGCCAACTGAAGCGGAGAAATCAATCCCTCAGCAATCGCCACTCCTGCGTTAGCAAAGACCGTCTCGATGTTCGTGCGGAGATTCGACTTGGCTATCACATCCAGGAACTCACCTTCGATGTTCGTACCCATCACACCTACAGGATCAGCAATGATACTGGAATCCACCACATACTCCTGCGGGAAGTTCTCCAGCACTTCATAATCATTGAAAGGAATCTCGTAACTCTCCTGACGGATAGCGTCAATCGCCTCGTTGGTGATGTAACTCTGCGTGAGCAGGTTCCGTTTGATAACGCACTTGTAAGAACGTACCGACTGACCGCCCAAGCCAACATAAGCACGAGAAATCTTGGTCTTGAGTACAGCCTCAAGTTTCGCGATGATGTTGTTGACACTCTGGTAGGTCTTCTCAATGTTGTAGACAACACCACGCTTCACACACCCTACCGTTTTCTCTTCTGCATAGGCGAGAATTTGCATCGTGCCATCCTTTTTCTTGCCTGCGATGCCCGAAATCTTGGACGAGCCAAGTTCCACCGCAACAATGAACTCTTTATCTGAATTGGCCATATATTTGAATATCTTTGAATTTGTTTTTTTCTATTTACTTTCTCTCGTTGTCATTAAGACGCTCATCTTATCAACGTTTGGTGCAGATGATTTGTCCATCATACTCCAGGTTCACCCTTGCATACTTCTCCCAGCCCACTGTCTTTACGGCCTTGTTGTAGAATATCTCAAGTTTGTGGAGTTTCTTCTGATAGTCATCCATCTTACCTAAGAATACGATGTGGTTGCCAACGCGCGGAACGAGTTCCACCACACGCTCACCCTTTCGGTTCTTCTGCACATACACCTGTTCAATCTGGTTATTCCAGAACTCATCGTTCTGAAGGAACTGTCCAAACTCCGCCAACTTCGTACTGGCATACCGAGTATCTATATCACCCGAAGCCACCACCAAGTCGGTAGCGTTGTTCTTATTGGGAATCACATTACCCTGTGCATCGACAAAATAGCCATCTTTGCCATCAGGAGACACATAGATGACTGGCACACGCTGCTCCACACTGATGCAGAGTTTGCCATGAGAGGTCTTGTAGCACTCCACCTTCGAGATGAACTCGTTCTTGGCAATGGTCTCCTCGATTTTCTCCGTGTCCACATCCTTCATCAACTTGCCCGTTGGATAGACATGAGCACGTTTCAGCATCTTTTCCACATCTTGCTTGTCGATAAAAGCAGACTTCTCATTCTGCTTCACCTGCAATTCCACAGCCACACACCTCTCTTCTTCATCCGGTCCCGACAAGAACAGCATCGCATACGCCACATAGCCAACCAGCCCAATGGCGAGCAGCGACACCAGCGTAATCTTCACAATCTTTCCTGCTTTCATCTTCTTGTTCTTATTTTGAGTGATTCGTTATCTTCTCCGAGAGGTTCTTTTGTCTATTTTGATAGAATCTCCGCAATCTGCGGAACATAGTTTTCAATGTCTCCTGCACCCAATGACATCAACACATCAAAGTTTCTGCTACGAGCCACATCGAGGATGTCCTCTTTGTGAATGAGATGCTTCTCAATGCCTGGACGCAGATTGTCATAGATGAGCTGGCTCGTCACCCCTTCTATCGGCAGTTCACGGGCAGGGTATATGTCACACAGGTACACCGTGTCGAGCAGTGAGAGGGCTGCGGCAAATTCCTTGTAGAAGTCGCGGGTACGTGTGTAAAGATGCGGTTGAAAGATGGCCGCAATCTTCTTGTCCTTGTACAACTCACGCACAGACTTCACGCTCTGCTCTATTTCGTTGGGATGGTGTGCATAGTCGCTGAGGAACACGATGTCCTCCTTCTTCACTTTGAAGTCAAAACGACGGTCAACCCCACCAAAACTCTTCATGCCCGCACGCAGTTCTTCTTCCTTCACTCCATTCAAGATAGCCAATGCCATCGCGGCGATGCCGTTGTCGATGTTGATGCTCACGGGCACACCCAGTTGAATGTCTTTCACCACTCCGTTGGGGTGCACAAAGTCAAACACGATTTCGCCTCCACCGATGCGGATGTTCTCAGCATGGAAGTCACCCTCCTCACGTGAATACTCATACACCTTCACACCTTCCTGCACATCGGCCTTCATCTCCAAACCCTTGTGGATAATCAGGGCACCACCTGGCTGAATGAGTGTGGTATATTTTCGGAAACTCTCCAGATACGCCTCTTTCGTTCCGTAGATATCCAGATGGTCTGGATCAGTGGCCGTGATGACAGTCATATAGGGTCTCAGCCAGTGGAACGAGCGGTCGAACTCATCGGCCTCAATCACCACATAGTCGCTGTCGCTGAGGATGTAGTTCGTGCCATAGTTCTTCGAGATACCTCCCAAGAAGGCGTTGCAATCCACATGGCTCTGATGGAGCAGATGTGCCGCCATCGTTGAGGTTGTGGTTTTTCCATGAGTACCAGCCACACACAGCCCCTTATGCGACTGCGTGAGGAAGCCCAACACTTGAGCACGTTTCTGTATCTCAAAACCATTCTCGCGGAAGTACACAAGCTCCGCATGTTCTGCTGGAATGGCAGGTGTGTACACCACCAATGTGCTGTCTTTCTGTTTGAAGCAGTTGTCTATGGCATCCACATTCTCTTCGTAGTGTATCTTGGCACCCTCCTCTATCAACTTTTCGGTGAGTTCGCTGGGCGTCTTGTCATATCCTCCCACATGATAACCTTTCGTGAGGAAATAACGCACCAACGCACTCATGCCTATGCCGCCTGCGCCCACAAAATACACCGATTTTATTTCGTTCGTCTGCATCAGTTCTCTATTTTTCAGTCTTTCTTATTCTTATATTCCACTGCCAGTTTCCACACCTCCTCGGCTATTACATCGGCCGAGTTGTGGAAAGTCAGTTTCTTCACGTTCTCACTCAACGATGCCAGTTTCTTATCATCTGCCACTGTCTTCAGCGCCACTCCTATCAACGCATCCTTTGCATCCCTGTCTGCAATAAAAATCGCAGCATCCTTAGTCGAAAGTGCCATAGCATTCTTCGTTTGATGATCTTCTGCCACATTGGGCGAAGGCACCAGAATGCAGGGCTTACCCAACAGGCACAACTCCGAAATAGAACTTGCTCCTGCACGGCTCACCACGATGTCGGCTGCCGCGTATGCATTGTCCATACTGCTGATGAAATCCATCACCTTCATGTTAGGCACCTCATCCGTCTTGCTCAAAGCCTCTGCGATGCTCTGGCTATAATACTTGCCTGTTTGCCAAATGATTTGCACATCGCTTTGACGGATATCCTCCAGATGAGCCAACACACTTTCGTTCATCGTCCGTGCGCCCAGACTTCCACCGATGATAAGTACCGTCTTCTTGTCGGGGTCGAGGCCAAAACTCTTTCTCGCCTCTTCTTTTGTCGTCTTGTTGTCAAGCAAATTCTGACGGACAGGGTTGCCTGTCATGATTATTTTATCGGCAGGGAAGAAACGTTCCATCCCACTATAAGCCACACAAACCTTCTGCGCTTTCTTGGCTAATGACTTGTTGGTCACACCTGCATAAGAATTCTGTTCCTGAATCAGACAGGGAATGCCCATCGAGTAAGCGGCATTAAGCGTCGGAGCTGAAGCATAGCCACCCACACCCACCGCCACTTGCGGACGGAAGTCGCGAATAATCTGCTTCACCATCTTCTTGCTCTTGAAGAAGTCCATCATCACACCAAAGTTCTTCGGACTCCACAAAGGACGCACAAGGCCACGCACTGGCAAACCAACAATCTTGTATCCAGCAGCAGGCACACGCTGCATTTCCATACGTCCCTCCGCACCCACAAACAGAATCTCCGCCTCGGGATGCTGCTTCTTGATGGCATTAGCAATCGAAACGGCCGGGAAAATGTGTCCGCCCGTTCCACCACCACTCACAATCACTCTGAAAGGTCTATTATCCTCCATTTTCTGCTACACTTATGCTCTGATAGAACTATTGAATGGGCAAAAGTACGAAAAAATCACGAATTTCCTATCACAAATGCCCACAAATCACACTTTTACTTCGTAAAAAACTTTCACCGAAGCTTGTTTTGACTCTCAAGCCATAGCACCGTCCGTATAATACTCACTTGTCTCACCATCAGGAACGGCTGTCACCAACGGTGCTTTCTGTTCTTTCTTCTCTGCGTATCGGCTCACACTGAGAATGACACCGATGTAGAAACTCGTTATCAAGATAGACGTTCCACCCTTACTGATGAGCGGGAGTGTCTGTCCCGTGACAGGTGCCAAACCAACAGCCACGCTCATATTGACAAACGCCTGCAGCACCATCATGATGCCAAAGCCCAGCACCAAATAGGCAGGGAAGAAACTCGTACACTTCTGCGCGATGCGCCCCACTCGAATGAGCAAGGCTAAATAGAGGAAAGCCACGAAGAACGCACCCAGAACACCCATTTCCTCCACAATGATGGCGTAGATGAAGTCTGACTCCGCATGCTGCAAGAAGTCGCGCTGAATGGAGTTGCCTGGGCCGCGGCCGATGACATCGGAATTGGCGATGGCAATGGATGCGTAAGTTGTCTGCGAGTTTTCATCGTCGAGCAGAATCTGTAGTTCGGTTTTCTTTGCCTTTTTCGCGGCCACATCACGACCAATGTTGAGTTTACGTTCAATACGGTGCTTCACCGTCACCACACGCTTACAGCCGGGGATTTGCTCCCATGTGGTTTCGGGCACGACGATGACCAACATCACGAAGAACACACCCACACCCAAAATGGCACCAAGCCCTTTGAACATGAGGTCGTTGGGCACTTGACCAATAAACATCATCACGACAATGACAGAAAAAAGCATCAAGGCGGTTGACACGTTATCCATAATGATCAGTCCACACACCAGCAAGGCTGCGCCACCCACAATGGCGAAAGCCAGATAGCGCTTGCCCTTGATGGCACCCACCACCTTGCGTCGCTTGCCACGCACCACATCTTCACGTTCGGTTTGCGTTTTGGCCAACACCACGGCCGCCGTCATCAGCAACGCTGCCTTCGCCACCTCTGAAGGCTGGAAACTGATGGAGCCAAAACTGAGCCAACGGTTGGTGCCGTTGATTTCGCCACCACCGCCCAGCACTGCAATCAGCAGAAAGAGCACAGCCAAAGGAAACAACAGGAACGGAAAGAGCATGAACCACTTGCAAGGAATACGGTGAACCAAAAGGATAATGACCAACCCGGCCAGCAGGAAACCTGCCTGGCTGACCATTGGAGCCCAGTGGTGGCCACCCTCGAACGTCAGACGGCTCGATGCGCTATACACTTCCACTAGCGAAATCATACAGAGGAAGAAGTATATCATCCACACTCCCTTGTCCCCCTTGAAAAGATTGCCCCCTAAGAGGGCGTTCACAAACTTTCCCATATATCGTTTCCTTTTTCTTTCTCTTTCGACTGCCGTTGTTCATAACTTATGGATAATTGTTCATAACTTATGGATAATTATTCGCAACTTATGAACAAATATTCATAACTTATGAACGACTTCTCCACCGACAGTTCGTCCCAAGCGTTCCTTACAAATTCTTCACACACTCTTTGAACTGCTCGCCTCGGTCCTCCATGTTCTTGAAGAGATCGAAGCTCGCGCAACAAGGGCTCAACAGCACGGTGCTGCCCGGTTTGGCCATCTTGAAGCACTCATCCACACAATCCTTCATGCTCCGCACATCGGCAATCGGAATGCCGAAACCGTCGAACGCCGCATGGAGTTTTGAATTATCGACACCCAAGAAGACGAGGCCAATGCACTTCTCCCTGACGAGGTCAAAAATCTCCGAATAATCATTGCCCTTGTCCTTGCCGCCGAGGATGAGCACGACGGGAGTGCGCATGCTGTCCAGCGCATACCAACAGGCATTCACGTTGGTGGCCTTCGAGTCGTTGATGAACTCCACTCCACGCACACGGCCTGCCTTCTCCAAACGATGCTCCACACCCTCGAAACTCTTCAAGCCCTCGCGAATCTGTTCGTTGCTCACACCTGCCAAATCGGCCGTAATACCTGCGGCGAGTGAGTTGTAGAGATTGTGCTTGCCACGCAAAGCCAACTCCTCCTGCTCCATGTTGAAAGGCGTGGGACCCTCAATCACGTATTCGTCCTCATCCACATAGCCAATCACGCTATCGCTCTTGAACTCGCTGAAGGGGCAGAGACGCGCCTTGATGTTATATTTCTTCAGTTCAGCCGCCACGATGGGGTCATCGTTCCAGAAGACGAAAGCATCGTCGGGTGTCTGGTTCTGGATGATGCGCATCTTGGAGTCGACATAATTTTGCATCTTGAAATCGTAGCGGTCGAGATGGTCGGGCGTGATGTTCATCAGCACGGCAATATCGGCCTTGAAATCATACATATTGTCGAGCTGGAAACTGCTCAGTTCTATCACATAGTAATCGTGCTGTTCCTCAGCCACCTGCAAGGCGAGGCTGCTGCCGATGTTTCCGGCCAAGCCCACATTGTAGCCCGCATTCTTCAGAATGTGATAAATCAGCGAGGTGGTGGTCGTCTTGCCGTTACTACCCGTAATACAAATCATCTTCGCGTTCGTGTAACGTCCGGCGAACTCAATCTCGGAGATGATGGGGATGTTCTTCGCCTTGACTTTCTGAATCATCGGCGCATTCTCAGGAATGCCAGGACTCTTGATGATCTCATCAGCATTGAGAATCAGCTCCTCCGTATGATGTCCTTCCTCCCACACAATCCCGTGGTCGTTCAGGAGTTTCTTGTATTTATCCTTGATGTTCGACATGTCGCTCACAAACACATCAAACCCCTTCTTCTTGGCCAACACGGCCGCACCCGCACCGCTCTCAGCAGCACCTAACACAACGATTCTTTTCATCTTATTGTATGTTTTTTATCTAATTTTTAATGTAATGATGGTGATGGCGGCCAACAGGATGGTGACAATCCAGAAGCGCGTCGTAATCATCGACTCAAACAACAAACCCTTAGGACGCTTGATGAGGTAGGTGACCCCCTCTTCCATCCTGTGACGATAGTGGTCGTGGAACGGCGCACGCTTGAACACACGCCACTTCTTCCCCCGCTTGTTGCCCTGCTTAGCATAGGCAATCTGGAGCATCACCGAAAGACTTTCCATCAGGAAGATGCCGCACAAGATGGGCAGCAACAGTTCCTTGTGAATGATGACCGCCGTGACGGCAATGACACCACCGATGGCCAAACTGCCCGTATCGCCCATGAACACCTTAGCAGGATATGCATTATACCAAAGGAAACCGACCAATGCACCCACAAAGGCACTAAGGAAGACCACAATCTCCTCTGAGCCTGGAATATACATCACGTTCAGATAGTCGGCAAAACGGATGTGACCGCTCACATAGGCAAGAATACCCAACGTGACGCCGATGATGGCAGAGTTGCCTGCACACATACCGTCCATACCATCGTTCAGGTTGGCCCCGTTGCTCACAGCAGCAATGACGAAAGTGGTCACCAGCACAAAGAGAATCCAGCCACAAGCACGTTTCGTCTTGCCATCCTTGATGAAGCTGAACACCTCGTAATAGTCGATGTTGTTGCTCTTCACGAAAGGCACCGTTGTCACCGTGCTCTTACGCGCTTCACTCTTATGATACACCTCCACCTTATCGCCAATTTCACGCTCCACATTCTCACGCACCACAGCGTCAGGACTGAGCCACAACGTCAGGCCTACCGCAACACCAAACACCAACTGCGCCAACATTTTCCATCGTGGCGCAAGACCATCCTTGTTGCCCGACAACTTGATTTTGTCATCCAGGAATCCGATGACACCAAAGAAGGCAATGGTCACAATCAGCAACACCACGTACACATTATTCAATCTGCCAAACAGCAAAGCCGGCACAATCACCGCTGCGAGAATGACGACACCACCCATCGACGGCACACCTTTCTTCTGCACCCCGTATGGGTCGATGGCTGCATCACGAGCCTCCTCAATATGCTTCTTCTTTCGCATATACTTAATGAAGTATTCTCCTGCCACCATCGAGATGAACAGCGAAAGAATGAGTGATAGCAAAGCCCGGAAGGACACATAACCAAACATGCCCGCTCCCGGGATGTCAAACTCTTGCAGATACTTGAATAAGTCGTATAACATGATTCTCTAATCAATATGGTAGTTACTAATCGTCTATGTTTACCGCCCGTTTCTATCAAAAACAGGCTCTCACTTCTTCCTTATCGTCAAAGTGATGCTTCACACCTTTCACGTCCTGATAGTCCTCATGTCCCTTGCCGGCAATGAGAATCACATCACCCGGCTTGGCCATCACACAAGCGGTCTTGATGGCCTGACGACGGTCAACGATGGCTATCACCTTCTTCATCTGCTCCTCGTCAAGACCTGCAAGCATATCGTTGATGATGTCCTGCGGCTCTTCAAAACGCGGATTATCGCTGGTGATGATGACACGATCGCTCTGCTTCACAGCCTCACGGGCCATGAGCGGACGCTTGCCCTTATCACGGTTACCACCTGCACCGCATACGGTGATGACTTCACCCTTTCCCTCGAGCACACCATGAATGGCATTGAGCACATTCTCCAAAGCATCGGGTGTGTGGGCATAGTCAACAATAGCCGTGTAACCTGAAGGGGAACGCAACGCCTCGAAACGTCCATTCACCGGCTTCATCGCGCTCAGCGCCACCAACACTTCCTGTTCGCTTTTGCCCAACATGATGGCTGCACCATACACCGCCAACAGGTTGCTCACATTGAATTTGCCGATGAACTGAACACCAACCTCTTTTCCATTGATATCGAGATACATACCCTCAAAGTGGCACTCTATAATCTTTGCTTTGAAGTCGGCAGGACTCTGCACGGAATAAGTCTTCACCTGCGCCTTCGTGTTCTGCACCATCACCAAGCCGTTCTTGTCGTCCGCATTCGTGATGGCAAAGGCCGTTTCTGGAAGGTTGTCGAAGAATTGCTTCTTGGCCTTGATGTAGTTCTCGAAAGTCTTATGATAGTCGAGATGGTCGCGTGTGATGTTCGTGAAAAGGCCGCCCACAAAGTTCAAACCGCCAATACGGTTCTGCACCACGCTATGGCTGCTCACTTCCATAAAGGCATATTCACATCCAGCCTCCACCATACGTGCCAAGAGAGCATTAAGCGTGATAGGATCAGGGGTGGTGTGCTCCGTCGGAACTGCCTCGCCATCAATGTAGTTGCACACAGTGGAAAGAAGTCCTGCCTTGTGCCCCATGTAACGGAACATCTCGTAAAGCACGGTCGCAATGGTGGTCTTTCCGTTGGTACCCGTCACACCCACCAGTTTCAGTTTACTCGTCGGGGCACCATAGAAAGTGGTGGCCACCTGACCCACCGACTGCTCCGTATTCGCCACCTTCACATAAGTGGCACCTTCTTGGGCATCAGCAGGAATCTCCTCACACAACACAGCCACAGCACCCTTCTCCAACGCCTTGTCTATATAGTTATGACCATCAGCCACCGTTCCTCGCACGGCTACAAAAAGGTTTCCATCCACAATCTGGCGAGAATCAATCTGCACACCAGTGATGTCACGCTCCATGTCGCCCTGCACCGCGAGGACATCGAGTTTACTTACGAGTTTTTCCAGTTTCATTGTTTATCTGTTCTTTTAGTTCCACACCTGAGTTTACTTGAGCGCCAAAGTCAACATCACAGTTTGTCCCTTCACCACCTTGCTGCCACTTGACACACTTTGCGCAACCACCTTCCCACGTCCAGTCATCCGCACCTTCAAGCCACGATTGCTGAGCGCAGACACAGCATCTCTGGCACCCATTCCCAACACGTTGGGCACAATGTCATTGCCCACCTTCACCGACTGGAACTCAACCGCATCATCGCCTGCAACAGCAGTTCCCCACTCATATCCTTTACCGCCTTCTGACTTCACGCCCAATTTATTAAGCACATACTGAGCCGCTATCACATTGCCGTTCTTCACACCAGGCACAAAAACGGCTGTCGAGTCTTTCGCCACATTGATGTCGGTAGTCACGTTCTTGGAGTAAATGCGCTGCGCAATCTTCGAGAACACAGGACCCGCCTGACCACCACCACTGGCCACATAGTAAGAGTGGCGAATGGCCACGATACAAGTGTATTTAGGATCTTCTGAAGGATAATATCCACAGAAACTCACCAAGTGTTCATTCTGCCCACCTTTATAGCCACCCTTACCAGCCACCTGTGCAGTACCTGTCTTTCCGCTCACATGGAAATACGGATTGCCCGCCTTCTTTCCAAGTCCCTCGCGGTCGTTCACCACACGATAGAGAATCTTCTGGATGTCGTCCAATGCAGCCTGACCACAGATATGCGGACGGATCACCTCCACAGGGAACTCTTCCACCATCTCGCCATTCTTCGAGATGCCCTTTGCGAAACGCGGACGCACCAGTTTGCCGTTGTTGGCTATCGCATTGTAGAAGGAAACCGTGCTGATGGGAGGAATCTGCGTCTCATATCCAATTGACATCCACGCCAACGCCGTAGCTGACCAGTTGTCAGACATTTTATAACCACCTGTACGATCCTTATGAGGCATGCGGATTCTCGGTTCTGCAGCGCCATCGAAAGGCAAGCCAAGCGGCGTGCCAATACCCACACGGCGCAAACCTTCCACAAACTTCTCTGGTTGGTTATGATAATGAGCATCAATAAGTTTGCTCACGCCGACGTTGCTCGAGAACATCAACACGTGTGGCACATCAATGGTGCCGTAACCACCACGATACCAGTTGTGGTCCTTCATCTTCGCACCATACATGTTGCAGATACCACTTCCTGTGTCCACATGATCGTTCACCGTAATGTATCCATCATCCAGCGCCACGAGAATGGAAGCGGTCTTGAAGGTGGAACCCGGCTCCATCAAGGCAGCCAGAGCAAAGTTTTGTGCCTCATAATAATTGCCGTCATCATAACGCACGAGGTTCACAATTGCCTTCACGTCGCCCGTCTTCACCTCCATCAGAATCACCACACCCATCGAGGCATCCACTTCGTACAACTTCTCGCGCAACGCACTCTCGCAGATGTCCTGCATACTCACATCGATGGTCGTCACCAAATCGTAGCCGTCCACAGGTTCCTTATCCACAATGGAGAGGTACTTTGAGAGCACTTTCTTGTTATGCACCTTTCCAGGTTCGCCTCTCAGCAACGAGTCGTAAGCCAATTCCAAGCCTGAGCGTGCAGAGTCCTTCGCGCCATACATCTCGCCAAGAGTACGCTTTGCCAACGAACCAAAAGGTTTGTTGCGGTTGTTGCGTTCCTCTGCCACCAAACCGCTGCGGTTGCGGTTCTTCAAGTTGAAGATGGGGAGTTTTATCAACTGGTTATACTGAATGAAATTCAGCACCGTGTGTGGACACACCTCCCAGTAGCGCTTGCGTTTCTCCAAACCTTCAAGCAGGTGCGCTTTGTATTCCTCGAATGTGTACTTCGGACAAATCTCCACCAACCCACGGCAAATGGTGTCCACATCAGCCCTCCACATGGAGTCTTTCTCATGCAACTGTTTGGGGTCATACACCTTCTTTTTCTGTCCAACAGCAATCGAGTCATACCACCACTCTATGCCTGAAAGAAAGTCCACATACACCTTGTAGTCGGGCAAACTGCTGGCCATCAACTGACCGTCAGCGCTCAAGATGTTACCTCGATTCGGCTTCAGCAGCATCGTGTCGCTCACGCTCACCGCTCCCACTTTCTTCCATTTCTCATTCTGCACAGTGGCCGTAAACACAGCTTTGCCGATGATGGCAAGCATCAGCAAGGCAGCCATCACAACAATGACCGTGATGCGGGTATTGATATATTTCTTGTCAAATTTCATTGTCCTTCAGTTTTTACGGGGTTCTGCGCCCCGGTTTCCGTCACTCCATTTTTCTTATTTTCCGTCTCTCCAGCCACTTCACCGCTGTCCTCCTTCTTCTGTTCAGCCGACTGGTTTTCAGTCGGTTTCTCCTCAGTCTTTTTCTTCTCCACCTGACCTTTCTTCGTTGCATCCTGTTGCTCTTGTGCCGCCACCAGTTCGGATGAGTCGACCAACACTTCTTCCACTTTCTCCTCATCAGCCACACTTCTGCGGTCATTCTGTTTAATGAGATAAGGTGGCGTAATGGAGTTATGCAGCAGGCTATCGGGAGTGCTTTTCAGCATCTTCTCCACATTCGATTGCCTGGTCAAGTTCATCAACTCACTTGACTGCGTGAGCACATTATATTTGACTTCCTGCAAACGTCCACGCAAGCTGTCTATCAAGATGGCATCTTGCTGACTATCATAACGATTTCCTGTATAAAGAATCATCAGCAACACACAGAACATCACAAACATGATCTGCTTCACCATGAATTTACTCATCAAGAAATCACCGCCGAGGATGGACTTGACAGAGATTTCCCCCAAGTCATCTTCATCCTCGTTGGTAAATTTGCGGATTGCTTCAATCGCCTCTTGTTCCTCTGTGAGCACCACTTCTTCCGCCCCAGTGTCTTCGGGAAGAGTCATCGCCGACTCCTCCTGCTCTACATTCCTTTTTTCCTCTTTTTTGGACATAATACTCTTTCGTTGGCTATCTTCTCAAGCCTCTTCTTTTAATATAATAATGTATAACTCACTTTATCGCCTCTCTAAAGGCGTGGATTTCGCTATTTGAAGTTGTCTTGTGACTGAAACACAAGACTTGCTCACAGTCTTTTACAAACGCACTCGGCTCACACTCTCTCCGCCACTCTCAGTTTCGCGCTCCTGCTTCTCGGATTCTGAAGCATCTCCTCCTCGCTCGGCACAATCACCTGTCGGTTCACCAATCTGTAAGGAGTGTTCACCCGGCCGAAGAAGTCCTTGTCTTCCTTCCCCTCCACATTGCCTGTCTTCATCAGGTTCTTCACGATGCGGTCTTCCAGCGAATGATACGTGATGACGACCAAACGTCCGCCAGGCCTCAACATTTCCGTCGCCCCTTTCAGCATGTCGCGCAAGGCATCCATCTCGTGGTTCACCTCGATGCGCAACGCCTGGAACACCTTCGCCAACTCCTTCTTCTCCCGCTCGTTGCGAAAGAACGGCTTGACTATCTCCAAGAAGTCGCCTATTGTCACCACCATCTTCGCTTGTCTTGCCTTCACGATGGCGGCTGCCAACTTTCTACTCTGCTTCAGTTCTCCATAGAGATAAAACACATCGGCCAACTGCTTCTCATCATACGTGTTCACCACATCGGCGGCTGTCAAACCTGCCCGTTGGTTCATCCGCATGTCAAGTTTCCCTTCAAAACGGAAAGAGAAGCCGCGTTCGCTGTCATCGAAGTGGTGAGAACTCACCCCCAGATCGGCCAGCAAACCGTCTATCTGCTCGACGCCGTGATACTTGAGGAAGTTTTTCAAGAAGCGGAAGTTGCTCCTCACAAACGTGAACCTCTCCGCATCAAACCCTTCAGCGTTCTTTTCCGCGTCGGCATCTTGGTCAAAACTGTACAAATGGCCGTTCCTGTCGAGCCTCGACATGATTTCACGGCTGTGCCCACCGCCACCAAACGTCACATCCACATAGCAACCGCCCTGTCCGATGTTCAATCCGTCCACGCTCTCCTTGAGCAGCACCGGCACGTGGTAAGCAGTTCCTTGTTCAGCCATCATTGCGTCCTCCTTCATTAAACGTTCTGCATATCCGGCTGTCCAAACATCGCCTCCAGTTCCTGACCGAGATTTTCGTTCTGTGCTTTCACCTCCTCCAGCGCCTGCTTGCTCCAGATTTCTATGCGGTCAACCATCGAGAGGAAACGCACGTCGCCCTCAATGCCTGCATATTGCAATTTCCGTTTCGAGATGAGCAAGCGTCCCTGGCTGTCCAGTTCTATGGGTTCGGCATCGGCTTCGAACATACGCAGCAACATCTGCTGCTTGCTGTTCCATTGATTCACTCTTCCGCGCAAATCCTCGAGTTGCCGTCCCCACACCGATTCAGGGTAGAGCACCAGGCAATGCTGAAAGACGTCTTGGCGCAGCACGAGCCCCTGCTCGCCCTCTGCCTCAAGCACCTTCCTGAACGCTGCTGGCAGGAAGACCCGCCCCTTTGCGTCGGTTTTTGCTGGATATTCACCTATGAATCGAACCATCTTGTCGCTGTTGAGATTTGTTACTGATTTTCAACTCTTTTCAAGTCGCGTTTTTCAAAACGTGTGCAAATATACAGAAATTCCCCACAATTCCCCACTTTTTATGAAAAAAAATAAAAAAAAGTTATCAACACAGTTGTTAATAACTACTTATTTTACTGATTTTGTTACATTTAATCATTTTTATAAAAAAGTGGGGGAACATCCATTTGCAAAGTCGGAGTTTACAAACGACGTGTAAAACGCAGTCACTACCCACTTGCTTGTCCGCTTCGCCCACCTTTTCATACCCACCAAAGAGGTTGCGACGCAGCCGCCTCTACCCCACACCAACAACCTCCCGTGCGTTCCTTCCACTGCCTCCAAACCGACGTCGGGGACATCGGTCGACCGACATCGGGGACATCGGTTAACCGACATCGGGGACGTCGGTTTAGAGGCTACGACGGTGCCGAAATGACGGTAAACGAAAAGCCGCACAAGCGGCAAACGAACAACCCCTGAAGGGCTATTTTCAACACGGCCGACACAATTTTTCGTCCAAAACATTTCCGTATTCAAGAAAAAAGTGTTTACTTTGCCAACGAAAACCCATTTATTAAAAAACCAAAACACATAAAACGTATGAAAAAGAACATCTTGAGCCTCACTGTCCTTGTGGCAGCACTCGCATTCGCAATGCCTTCTCAGGCACAAATCAAGTTTGGTGTTAAGGCCGGTCTTAACGTCAACTCTTTTAGCGTGAAGAATCTCCCTATGGCTGTCAACAAGAAAAACCGCAACGGTTTCTTCGCAGGTGTGACAGCCGACGTCACTGTTCCTCTTGTGGGTCTTGGCGTTGACGCTTCATTATTGTACGACAACCGCTGCATCGGTCTTAGAGGCACTGAGATAGAATATGAGGATGATGAGATCATACCAGTCGGACAGATTGAATCTCACAAGACTTTCCACTACATCTCAGTGCCTATCAACGTGAAATACACCGTGGGCTTGAGCAGTTTGGCAAGTGTCTATCTCGCCACAGGTCCTCAGTTCTCATGGAACGTCGGCGACCGTCACTGGCGTTTTGACGAATTGGACGAAGGTTGGGAAATGAAAAGTTCTCAATTCAGCTGGAACGTTGGTTGCGGTGCTACTGTAATGAGCCACGTACGCGTAGGCTACAACTTCAACATTGCGCTCGGCAACACAGCCGAAACGACCTTCTGGACAGTGGGCGAAAAAGCCTTCAAGAGCAAACTCAAGAACAACACCCATCAGATTTCTTTGACTTATATCTTCTAATTGATGTTTGCCGACATCATACTCCCCATACCATTCGACAGCTTCACATACCTCATTCCTCCGGCCTTGGAGGACAGAGTGATGCGAGGCTGTCGAGTTGTTGTGCCCCTCGGCAAGAACAAAATCTACACAGGCGTGGTGCTCCGCACTCACAACAATGCCCCAGCTGGCGTGGAGATGAAGGCCATCATAGAGGTGCTCGACAACACGCCCGTCGTGAACGAGCCGCAATTCGCCTTTTGGCAATGGGTGGCCAACTATTATCTTTGTCCGCTGGGCGATGTGATGAAAGCCGCTCTGCCTGGCGCGATGAAACCCAAAGACGAGAAGGCACTACGAGAGTCTTCTCGCAAACGTCGAAGCAGCACCATCGACTCGCTCTATAGCAATGATGTCGCAACGCTCTCGGCTCTCTCACCCCCTCAGCAGAAGGCTTTCGACGAAATCGGAACCTCTTTCCTCACCAAGAACGTCACCCTCCTTCATGGAGTCACCTCTTCGGGCAAGACGGAAATCTATATCCATCTCATCGACAAGTATCTAAGTCAGGGCAAGCAGGTGCTCTATCTTTTGCCAGAGATTGCCTTGACCACCCAAATCACCGATCGCCTTCGACGCTTCTTTGGCGACCGCATGGGTGTCTATCATTCCAAGTTTACAGACGCACAACGTCTGGATGTTTACAAACGTCAGGCCTCTCCCACCCCCTACCAACTCATATTGGGTGTGCGCTCCAGCGTTTTTCTTCCTTTCCAGAACCTTGGCCTCGTCATCGTCGACGAAGAGCACGAGCAGAGTTACAAGCAGCAAGAACCGGCACCACGCTATCATGCCCGCAACGCCGCCATCATGCTTGCCCACATGTTTAAGGCCAAAACGTTGCTGGGAACAGCCACACCTTCCTTCGAGGTGTATCATCTGGCCAAGAAAGAGCGTTATGGCTACGTGCGGCTCACACAGCGCTTTCGCGACATGCAACTGCCCACCATCGAAGTCGTCGACACCAAAGAAGCCAAGCGCAAGCGGCTCATGAAGGGACTCTTCTCCCCTCGTCTCATCGAGGTGATGAAGACCGCCCTCGAAAAGAAGGAACAAATCATCCTCTTTCAGAACCGTCGCGGCTTTTCCTCTTTTATCGAGTGCAAGACGTGCGGCTGGGTGCCCCATTGCCCTCATTGCGATGTCACGCTGACCCTCCACAAGAAAACCTCTACCCTCACTTGCCACTATTGCGGCTACACCACACGCATTCCCGAGCGTTGCCCCGCCTGCGAAGAGAACAAATTCACAGATGTAGGTACAGGCACAGAAAAGGTGGAAGAACAGATGGCCAAACTCTTCGAAGGCGCCACCACCCTGCGAATGGATCTCGACACCGCAACGACACGCACCCAATACGAACAAATCATCAGCGACTTTGCAGAACATAAGGCCGACATCCTCATCGGAACCCAGATGGTCACGAAAGGACTCGACTTCGACAATGTCTCTGTCGTGGGCATTCTCGATGCCGACACGATGCTCAACCTGCCCGATTTCCGCAGTTATGAACGCACCTTCCAGACACTCAGCCAAGTGGCTGGGCGTGCAGGTCGCAACAACACCAGCGGACACGTCATCCTGCAAACCCGCTCGGCCGACAGCGACATCATCCGCCAAATCACACAAGCCGACTATTGGCAGATGTTCTGTACTCAAATGACTGAGCGCCAGTTGTTTCACTATCCACCCTTCCGCCGCCTCATCTACGTTTACCTGCGCCATCGCGACGACCAACTGCTCGACCATCTCGCCAACGATATGGCCGACCGCCTTCGTGCCGTCTTTGGAGAACGCGTGTTGGGACCTGACCGACCACCTGTGGCTCGCATCCACTCCCTCTTCATTCGCAAAATCATGCTTAAAATCGAGTTAGAAGCCTCCACAGAGAAAGTGCGGCAAAATCTCATCGCCATCCAGCAACAGATGCTCGCACTCCCTGTCGCCAAGAATCTCAACATCTATTACGATGTAGATCCGCTCTGACTCACAATCCTTTCCTCTCAAACACCCACAATTCGCCCCTCTTTTTGTTTGGCTTGTGCCACAATGCCCTTGTTACAAATATTTTTTCATCTAAGCCTTTGATATTCCGAAAAGTTTGTTTACCTTTGCCCCAAATGTTTTATGCTCATTAACTTGACTATCTTATGACTTACACTAACCTATCTACTCATCTACAGAAAGCATTGTCTTTCGTCATCATTTTCACCTGCTTCTTGACCGCTAAAGCGGAACTCACCGCAAATGGTGAATACTACATCTGGCTCAACATCTACGAGAAATTGCTGGGTAGCAGCGAAGACGGCAGCGAGCCTGCTCTCTCTGCCTTTTCGAAAAACAGCGATGCTGACAGTTACGTCTTCGTGGCAGAAGCATCGGGTAAAAGTGGCTATGTCCTGCTGCGCCAGAAGAGCAGCGGAAGGTATCTTGCCGCCAGCAGTTCCAGCAGCTACAGCGTTGTTTTCGAGAGCAACCGCTCGACAGACGACCGCTTTTGCTGGAAGGTGGACGAAGGCACTTACACCTACCTCATCAACAAGAAGAACAGCAAATACCTGGGCGTGGATGGAGCCAACAAAGGTTCCGACTACGTGAGCGTCTATTACAACAAGCCAAAGGGCAGCCACTCCCAGTTCTCAGCCATCCCCACCGCAGGAGGCACATGGTCGGTAGCACGCCAGTCTTACGAATCGGAAGTTTACACCAACGCACAGGGAATCAATGAGATTGACTATTGCCAACTGAAGAACAAAAGCATCAGCTACTCGGATGCCATCGACATCCACATCACGGCAAACGACAACCCTCTGCTCGGTACCACAACCATCAACCTGGGTAGCGAGGACACGTGGCTCATCTTCGACAACATCGTGCCCACCAGCGTCATCGGCAATTGCCTCAAATATGTGACCATCAACGGGAAGAAGGCAAAAGAAGGAACCAACTGCCGAGTGGCCATCTACCTGAATGGTGCAGCAGTCATTCCTACCCCTAAGACCGTTATGGCCTGCAACGGCACCAACGGCGAGTTCACGCTTGCTGTGGGCAACCACACCAACCTGAGCAAACAAAGCAACAGCATGACCAGTTTCGTGCTTCGCCGCGGCTATATGGCAACGCTCGCAACAGGCTCTAACGGAAGCGGTTACAGCCGCGTCTATGTGGCTGATCATGCAGACCTTGAAGTCACTCTTCCCACGGCTCTGACCAAGCGTGTCACCTCTGTGAACGTGAAAGAGTGGCAATACCTGTCAAAGAAGGGATGGGGACATCTGGGTGGTTCTGCAGGCACCGACAAACTGCGTGCTACTTGGTTCTGGACATGGAGTGCCGACCAAAGTTCCACCAAGGATTATGAATACGTTCCCTGCCGGCAACACCGCTACTGGCCAAGCAAAGACGACGTGAACAGCCATACGGCTACAGCCGCCATCTCGCTCAATGAGCCAGAGCACTCTGAGCAACACGATAAATGTGCTTGCGGAGGTACCATCGACGCATGGACGGCATACCAACTCTCTCCCGACTTTCTGGAAGGCGGCGGACGCATCGGCTCTCCACAACCCACCGACCTCAGTTATCTCACCAAGTTCTGCGAATATGTGGACAACAACGCCAAACGCTGCGATTTTACGGTGACCCATGCCTACTGGGATCTTGCCAGTTACGACGAAACCAGTTATGCCAACTGGTTCTGCAACACTGAGTGCAAGAGCATCTGGAACAACACTGGCCGCCCCGTCTGGCTCACAGAAATGGAAATCAGCGCATCGTGGAACACCAATAAAGTGAGCGACTACGAGCAGAACAGGAAATACCTGCAAGCGTTGCTGCAGAAGATGGATGAATGCCCCTGGATTGAACGCTACGCCATCTACGGCACCGACATGTGGCAGACCTACATGTTCTACGATGCCAACACCAGCAAGGGTCTCACCCCTGCTGGTCAGGTGTATCGTGACCACCGTGCCACCTTTGCTTACAACAGCAAATACACCAAAGTCCCCACATGGTGGCAGCCCAGCATGAAATCACCCACTCTCGACTACTCCATCAACGCATCGGCCAACACCATCACTTTCACGATCGGCAACACCAATGGCGACGCGACCGACCAACTCGTCCTGCAACGCAAAGTGGGGGACAATTGGGAAGACCTTTACAGCGTGACCAACCGCTCTCAGTTAGAAAACGAGAAAGTCACCTGCACCCTCTCGCTCGATGACATTGACCGCGAGAATGACATCTTCCGTGTGGCTGCCACCAACCTCTATGGTGGTGAAGCCACCAGCGAAGACAAGGGAACAGGGTTCATCACCAATCCTAAGATTGTGACCACCAGCAAGAGCGAAGTGCCAGGTTGGACTTGCGAGCGCAACGCCTTGAATGGCTACACCAAAGCAGAATCAGGAGACACCTATTTCGAGGTGTGGGGACCCACAGCCACACAAATGGACTTCAACTACTATCAGGACATCAAGGACATCCCCAATGGTGTTTACCAACTTTCTGCAGCATGCTTCAACGCCACCAACGGAGAGGCTGGCGCATCAGTGAACGGAAACGTTGGGCTTTACGCTGTGGCTGATGGAATTGGCTACTTCACGCCTGTGACTACCGACGGTGAACTGGACAGCAACAACCGCCTCACCGTCGATGCCATCATCGTGCGCAACAACTCCATCCGCATCGGCATCCGCAACATTGGACAAATGACCGCACGGTGGGCAGGAGCCGACGATTTCTCCCTGAGTTATCTGGGCACAGAGGAAGAGGTGCTGAGAGAGACCTATCAAGAAGTCATTGGAAGCGCCGAACAGGGCATCATCAACCTTTTCCCCATCCTTGGCAACGACCAGCGTGACGCTTCAGGCCTCATTGCCAATGCTGACTGCAGTAGAGGCACCACTGACCGTTGGACAGTCAACAACCTCAGCACCAGTGCCAGTGAGAACAACAAGACGCCCTACGACAATGATGCCAGCAACCCCTACTTCAACATCTGGAAGTCAGGCAGCCTCAACTCCTCCTTACAGCAAACCATTTCTTACCTGCCAGCAGGTGAGTATCAACTCCAGGCGTTGTTCCGAGGAACAGATGGGCTCGCCATCACGCTGAAAGCAGAGCTGAACAGAGCCGATGGCACCAGCCAAACCTTTAGTCAGAGTGTGACAGGCGTTGGAGCCTTAACCATTGAAGGAAGCAACTATCCATACGGATGGATGGAAGCCACAACAGAACCCATCACCGTCAAGCATGGAGACCAACTCACCATTGGTGCCGAAACCAGCTCCAACAAGACGGCATGGTGGAGTATCGACCACTTCCGACTCATCTTCAGCCCGCTGCCAGAAGAGCCTGATGTCATCAACGGCACAAAATCCCGTACATCAACAGACGGCACTTTCTACACACTTGACGGTCGTAAGACACAAGGGAAGAAGGCACCTGGCATCTATATTATCCGCCATGCTGACGGAACACCTCGCAAGGTGCTTGTTCGCTAACGCACACGTACATACATATAATAAAGGGCATAAAGTTCGAACTTTGTGCCCTTTTTGCACTCTTTTCGCCCTTTTGAGCATTAAAAATCCTTTAATTCATGGCTAAACGGAAAAAATGTGGTAAATTTGCAACTCGGAACGTCTTGTCCAAACCGCAGATAGACAAGGTAAGAAAGAGAACAAATATACCAAAAACTATCAATAACACTATTTTATGAGTCTAAAAATTATTGTGCTCGCAAAGCAGGTGCCAGACACACGTAATGTTGGCCCTGATGCGATGACTCCAGAGGGTACTGTGAACCGTGCCGCATTGCCAGCCGTGTTCAACCCCGAGGACTTGAACGCCCTTGAACAGGCACTTCGCCTGAAGGACGCAAACCCAGGTTCCACCATCACTATGCTCACTATGGGTCTCCCCAAGGCTGCCGAGGTGCTGAAAGAAGGTATCTACCGTGGTGCCGACGAAGGCATCCTCATTTCTGACCGTCCACTGGGAGGTGCTGACACCCTTGCCACTTCCTACACACTGGCTCAGGCCATCAAGAAGGTGGGCGACTACGACATCATCCTCTGCGGTCGTCAGGCTATCGACGGTGACACTGCACAGGTAGGTCCACAGGTGGCAGAGAAGTTGGGTCTCACCCAGATCACTTACACCGAGGAGATTATCTCTCTCGACAAGGAAGCCAAAAAGATTGTGGCACGCCGCCACATTGACGGAGGCGTTGAGACGGTGGAAGGTCCACTTCCCATCGTGGTTACTGTAAACGGAAGCGCCGCTCCTTGCCGTGTACGCAACGTGAAGCGTGTGTGGGCAAACAAGAACCGCGAGTTCACCACTTGGGGTGCTGCCGACATTGAGGCTGATCCAGCACAGATTGGTAAGGCAGGTTCTCCCACCAACGTGAAGGCTGTGAAGAGCATTGTCTTCAAGGCGAAAGAAAACAAGACCCTCACTTCCAGCGATGCTGACGTGGAGAGTCTGATTGTTGAACTCATGGAAAGCAACACCATCGGATAATGAATAGCAGACCCTCTCCCCAACCCTCCCCCATAATGGGGAGGGCGACCGTGCGGGATGTTGGGAACAAGCCGGATGGCTCTCCCCATTACGGGGGAGATGTCCGAAGGACAGAGAGGGTCTAAAACATCGGATAATCATGAATAACGTATTTGTATATTGTGAACTTGAAGGCAACAAGGTTGCTGACGTAAGTTTGGAGCTTTGCACCAAGGGTCGCAAACTCGCCAACCAACTTGGTGTACAGTTGGAGGCTGTCCTTGTAGGTACAGGCCTCGACGGTGTTGAGAAGCAGGTGATTCCTTTTGGTGTTGACCGTGTACACATCTTCGACGCAGAGGGTCTTTTCCCTTACACATCACTTCCCCACACTTCTGCTGTCGTGAACCTCTTCAAGGAGGAGAAGCCACAGATTTGCCTCTTGGGTGCTACCGTCATTGGCCGTGACCTCGGTCCTCGTGTATCTTCTGCACTGCACTCAGGTCTGACTGCTGACTGCACCCAGTTGGAGATTGGCTCTTTCGACATGAAGGTGAAGGATGCTGAGGGCAACATGGTTGATAAGCACTACGAAGATCAGCTCTATCAGATTCGTCCTGCATTCGGTGGTTCCATCATCGCCACCATCGTCAACCCCGAACATCGCCCACAGATGGCAACCGTTCGTGACGGTGTGATGAAGAAGGAAATCCTTGACGAGAACTACAAGGGCGAAGTGGTGAAGCACGATGTGGCCAAGTACATCCCAACTACCGACTATGTGGTGAAGGTGCTTGACCGTCACGTAGAGAAGGCTAAGCACAACCTCAAGGGTGCTCCTATCATCGTGGCAGGTGGTTACGGCGTAGGTGGTCCTGAAGGCTTCAACCTCCTGTTCGACCTCGCGAAGGAGCTTCACGCAGAGGTAGGTGCCAGCCGTGCAGCTGTCGATGCAGGTTGGATTGACCACGACCGTCAGATTGGTCAGACAGGCACCACAGTTCGTCCTAAAGTCTATATTGCTTGCGGCATCTCAGGTGCCATTCAGCACGTGGCAGGTATGAAGGACTCTGGCATCATCATCTCCATCAACTCCGACCCACAGGCACCCATCAACCAGATTGCCGACTACATCATCAACGGCACCATCGAAGAGGTTGTTCCAAAACTCATCAAGTATTACAAAAAGAACAGTAAGTAAATGAATAATATCTTTTTGCATATTGCTACTATCGTATTGATTCTTGTCATTATGTTCTCCATTGTGGCACTTCTGAGAGGAATCGTTAATCCTGCTATCGCTTATGCCCTTGGTGCTGGCATTGGCTATGTAATAGGCGTTAGTCTTACAAACGCAATAAGAAAAAGAAAAAAGAAATAATCATGGCAAATTCCTATACAGACGTTCCTGAGATTAAATTCCACATGGAACACCCTTTGATGAAACGTATCGTTGAGTTGAAGGAGAGAAATTACGCTGACTACGGTCAGTATGACTATGCACCCAAGGACTACGAGGATGCACAGGAGAATTATGACAGCCTGCTCGAAATCACAGGCGACATCAACGCTAACATCATCGGTCCTAACTCTGAGGATGTGGACGCTGAAGGTCCTCACTGCGAGAACGGCCGTGTGCGCTATGCCAGCAAGACCTACGAGAACCTTGATGCTACCATCAAGGCTGGTCTCTGCGGCATGACGATGCCACGTCGTTACGGCGGCCTCAACCTGCCTAACGTGGTTTATACAGCAGCCAACGAAATCATCGCTGAAGGTGATGCAGGTTTTGAAAACATCTGGTCACTCCAAGACTGTATCGAGACCCTCTATGAGTTCGGTGACGAAGACCAGCGCAAGCGTTATATTCCACGTGTGTGTGCAGGTGAAACCATGTCTATGGACCTCACTGAGCCAGATGCTGGTTCCGACCTCCAGAGTGTGATGCTCAAGGCTACCTTCGACGAGAAGGAGAACTGCTGGCGTCTGAATGGTGTGAAGCGTTTCATCACCAACGGTGACGCTGACATCCACCTCGTGCTGGCTCGTTCAGTGGAAGGCACTCGCGACGGTCGTGGTCTTTCCATGTTCATCTACGACAAGCGCAACGGTGGCGTGAATGTACGTCGTATCGAGAACAAACTCGGTATCCACGGTAGCCCTACTTGCGAACTTGTTTACAAGAATGCGAAGGCAGAACTCTGCGGCTCTGAGAAACTCGGTCTTATCAAGTATGTGATGGGTCTGATGAACGGCGCCCGCCTCGGTATCGCATCTCAGTCAGTCGGTGCAGAACAGGCTGCATACGAAGAGGCTATCAACTATGCCCGCGACCGCAAGCAGTTCGGTAAGGAGATTATCCACTTCCCTGCCGTTTACGATATGATAGCCCGCATCAAGGCAAAACTCGATGCCGGTCGTTCACTCCTCTACATGACGGCTCGTTACGTGGACATCTACAAGTGCCTCGACGACATCTCCAAAGAGCGCAAGCTCACCCCCGAAGAGCGTGACGAGTTCAAGAAGTACAGCAAACTCGCTGATGCCTTTACGCCACTGGCTAAGGGCATGAACTCCGAATTCGCCAACGAAAGTGCTTACGACTCCATTCAAGTGCATGGTGGTTCAGGCTTCATGCTCGAGTACAAGTGCCAGCGAGTCTATCGCGATGCCCGCATCATGTCTATCTATGAGGGTACTACTCAGTTGCAGACCGTTGCAGCCATCCGCTACATCACCAGCGGCTTCTATGCCAATGTCATCAAGGACTTTGAGGCAGAACCCGTCGCAGCCGAGTACGCAGCCTACGCTGAGCGCATCAAGGCAATGGCAGAGAAACTTGCCGCTTGCATCGACAAGGCAAAGGCACCAGGCAATCAGGACTTCCTCGACCTCTGCGCACGCAAGCTCTACGAGATGACTGCTTACGTCATCATGAGCCATCTGCTCCTGCAAGACACCCAGCGTGCTCCCGAACTCTTCGGCAAGTCGCTCGTGGTCTTCATGAACTACGCCGAGAGCGAAGTGGCCAAGCACAGCAACTACATCAACCAACTCGATGTAGAGCAGTTGGCAAGCTACGTGCAGGAATAAGCCGACACATATATATAATAACAGCAAAAGGGCTGGCTTCGATGATGAAGCCAGCCCTTTTGCTATTATGGGTATCACTCTATATCCTTTCAACATCCTCTTCCACTACCTCTAAACCGACCTCCCCGACGTCGGTCGACCGACATCGGGGACATCGGTTGACCGACGTCGGGGAGGTCGGTTTAGAGGTAGTGGAAGGAAGTCATGAGCGCCTACGACGTAAAGACAATGGAGAATGTGCCGCCCAGGAGTAAGCGGTTCTTCCTCCACTTGTCAAAACACAGCGAAAATGCCCCTTCACGTAAATCCTTACGCCGAACTCACGTTTCTTAGACGATATTCCCATCTTCTTGGACAATCGTAACATCCTGTTCCATCGTTTTGTTGTTACTTTGCCACAGAAAACAAAAAACATCATCCGTATGAAGAAAACGCTTCTGACACTCCTGCTACTTGTTGCCTCGCTTAGTTTGCAGGCACAAATGGATTTTGAGATGCATTACTTCGTGACACCTGACACCACGAACCACTATCTCAACGTGACGCTCAACTACCAACAAACATCCGACACCAAGGAACTGGTACTCAATATGCCCCGATGGGCACCGGGTTACTACGAGATGCTCGATTTTGCCAAGCACCTTTGCGACTTCTCTGCCATCGACAACCAGGGCAATGCCCTCACATGGCGGAAAGAAGGTCTGAACCGCTGGCGAATTCAGTTGCCCGAAGACCGATGTGCCAAGGTGTCCTACCGTATCTATGCCAATGAACGTGATGTAGCCTCCAGCCGTGTGGAAGGCAACATTGCCTTCATCGCTCCCCCAGGCGTGTTCATGCACGTGGATGGTCATCTGCAGCATCCCGTCACTGTCACCTTTCTGTTGCCCCCTCATTGGCAGCACATCTCCACAGGCTTAAAGCCCCATGCCGACGACACCAGTACGTTTACGGCTCCCGACTTTGACACCCTCTACGACTCTCCCCTCCTGCTGGGCAACTATTACTTATCGCACTTTTCCCACGAGGGGCACGACTATGAGTTTGCCCTCGAGACCCCTGATGGCGTAGAGGAGTGTGGTTTGCAAGAAGACTTCAAACGCATCGTCAGTGCCGCCACAGAGATGATGGGACATGTGCCCTACGACAACTACTGCCTCATCCACATGGGGCAAGGCGGAGGCGGCTTGGAACACCTGAACTCGCAAGCCTGCTACACCGACGGCACCTACCGCTTCCCATCCCGTCAGGCACACGTCAAGTTCCTCGCCTTCGTGGCTCATGAGTATTTCCACCTCTATAATGTGAAGTGCATCCGTCCTGCCGAACTTTGGCCGCTCGACTACGACCACGAGGCAATCACCCCGATGCTTTGGGTGAGCGAGGGTCTGACATGCTATTATGAATTCCGCCTCTTGCAGTATGCCGGCATCACCAACACCGACGAGGCTCTGCAGTTGCTTTCCACCTACTTCTCGCTCTATGCCCCCTACGAAGGGCAACGCCATACGAGTTTGCGTCAGAGTAGCTACGACATCTGGCTGAACTTCATGAACAAAGATGCCAACGAGCGTGATGTGCGTGTGAACTACTACTTCAAAGGTCCCATCATCGGCCTGTTGCTCGATGTTGCCATCCGACAGCAGAGCCACCAGCAACATTCTTTGGACGACGTGATGCGTCTGCTCTACAACCGCTACTACCGTCAGTTGCAGCGTGGATTCACCGAAGAGGAGTTTTGGGCAGCCGTTGCGGAAGTGGCAGGAACGCCATTGCCAGAGATGCGCCAGCTGGTGGACACCACCGCCGACATCGACTACGACCGCCTGCTCGCACCTGCCGGTCTCTGCATCGACACCACCGATTGGAGCATCCGCCGAGTAGCCAATCCCACCAAATCACAGTCAGCATTCCTCAAGTCCATGCAACTGTGACAGGAAGCATATCGGTTCACAACAAAACAAAGCCCATCACCGTTCTCCACGATGATGGGCTTTTTCTTTTATTCTAAAAAGATAAAGCAAAGATGCCACAAGAAGTTCGCAAGAACCCTTTTTCTTTACCACCCTGTCAAAGGAAACGGCGACGGAACCATAGAGAAAACACAGGATCGGTCACATAAAGTTGGCGCATCTCGGAGTAAATAAGGTCACGCTCAATGAGTGCATCACGCAAACGAACCATGTTGGAAGGGCTACCAAGGTCGAAGGTCGTTCGGACACGTTTTTCATTGTAGCCACTATGAACTCCTGAGACAATGGCACGAAGCAGGTTCATCTGATAGGCAGACAACGGCTCAACCTGTTGCATGTACAGCATCTCGTTAGTACTAATCAATTCTGCTATCGATGGCTCCATCAGTTCCTCTGTCACCGCTTCACCTTCCTGTAGACGATGGAGAATGATGGAAGCGAGGTGCTGCACATAGGATGGATAGTTATCAACAACTTCACAGATACGTGTTGCAAATTCTTCACTGATATGACGACCTGCTTGCTCAAAATGGCTGGTGATATAGCCTATCCAATCACTGGTAGGAATCTTTTGCAGCCACATCAAGTCACCAAACTGATAGAAAGGCATACTACGATTAAGGAAGATGCCACTCATCATGTGTTGTTTACCGCCAAACAGACAATAGGAGGTCATGTGATGATGTTGCCACACAGAACGAAGTCGAGCTTGTATGCTTCGGCTATTGTCCATTTCGCCAATTTGTTGGAACTCATCGATGCACACCACAACGTGTCGCCCTTTCTGCATCGCAATCCTTTCCACCATGCCCAGCACCTGTTCGGGAGTATGTGTCTCGGGGGTAATGCCAAGCGACACACTAAAATCAGAAGAAGGGTCTGGTGAAAAAGAAATCTTTGGGGTGAGACGCATCAGAAAATCCCGTGCCTCTTCCATCCACAGCTGAGCTTTGCTGGCAGTCTGTTGCAAGACTGCTGTTGCCAATGCATTGTAAAACTCATACTCACTCTTGCAACCGAAAATATCCAAATACACGGTAATAACATCACCACCAGCAATCTGTCGGCACACATGTTTCACCAAAGAAGTTTTACCCCAACGACGTGGTGAAATAAGAATGGTATTTAGACCATTTTCAAAATTCAGTTTTAATCGCTGAGTCTCCTTCTCACGTCCTGTGAAATTGTAGTCAGTCACAGCCACTCCATATACAAAACTTTTATCCATGAGCAATCTCCATTTTCGGGGCAAAGATACATCTTTTATACAAATTTCACAAACTTGTGAATCACAAGTTTGTGAAATTTACTGATTTTTCCACTATTACATTGATTTTCTTTTCAATAAATGCATAGAAAACTATTCACCAAGTGGTGTAACGCGCCTGTTGGTGAACAGTTTTTGCTAGCCAAAAGTAAGTTTGAATACCTATACAACAAATGTTTTATTTATCCTTTATACCCCACCAGCATCTATAATGGGGCACCAGTTGAGCTTCTCAGAGCATACCCTTCGTCATTTCTTTTCTAAAATTTCTCTTAGAATAGACACACGTTCCACGAATCGATCTACGATCTCACGTTGTTCCATGGTCAATCCCTTTATATCCCTACCGCATTGCGAACAGAATTTCTCATCTTTTCCATTTTTCTCACCACATTGGCAAATGAATTTCACACCGCCAGAGGAAAAAAGGCTCCCTTTCACTTCTTCTATTTTGCCCGTATCTGGCATATTCTGTAAGAAATTCACCAGTTCCTGCATTTCGCTTAAATCCTTCTTGTTATATGTAGGTTTGTCCGTTTTGAGCAAGCGGCACATCACATCAAAGTCTTCATTCGTTTGGGCATATTCCAAAATCTTTTTTGCATTGAAAAGATACAAATCTTTAATGATTCTAGTATAGCACTGCTCTTTACCGTACATCAAGGAAACAGCTTGTTCATAACTCAATTTGGAGACATATATGGGGAAGTTGCGCCTTGTTTCCTCGCCAGTTTCTTCAGCGTATCCACTACATGCTTGAACATACGATAAGTATAATGGCTCCGATAATTCCGGCACATGATGGGCGAGAACATATTGCCATTCTTCTTTCGTCAAATAATCACCATTGTTAAGTTTTCTTTCAAACACACGTTTATTGTATTCGCATTCCAAATCATCCATGTTGACAATACCAGAAGGTGCCTCCTCTCTGTTTTCCATCTCTCTCAACTTCACGGCAGTTCCCTGTATGGAAACCATAAACATCGACATGTTTTTTGCGGAGATGTTATCAAAATCCACACGCACACCAACGACAGCATTTCCTCCCAATGCAAAGGCTTGCTGTGAAATGTTTTCTATCACATCAGAATACAAACGATTCATCTCATTGCGATAGGCTCCAGAGTTTCCTCCAAAGAAATCAGAAAAAGAGGCCGTAAAATCAGTGAGGAAACCAGTGCCTGCAACTTGATTGGCGGTGACCAAACCCAAATAAGCTTCAATAGGGATTCCCTCTACTGTTGGGGTTGTGAACAATCTAATACTTCTCATTATTCCATAAGATTTAAGTTTTATACTCCATTTTTGCAAAGATATAACTATATTCGTTACAAAAATACAATTTATTTTTGATGTTTCAAACGTTCCAAGAAGAAAAACTTTAGAGCATGCATATCTATTTCAGAAGTTTTCTCTCCCCTTCCAGCACTTTCATTTGCTGAATGGCTATCTGGTTGAGTTTCATGAGCCGTTCCGACTGGGGCATTCCTTCGTTGATGAGCACGGCATTGATGTTCTCCATGTTTGAGAGACAAATGAGTTCGTTGATGGTGGCATAGTCGCGGATGTTGCCTTGCAGAGTTGGATTAGCATCTCGCCATTGTTTGGCAGTCATGCCGAACATCGCCACATTGAGCACATCAGCTTCTTCAGCATAGATGATGCTGGCTTGCAAAGGGGTGACTTCTTCAGGTATCAGATGGTGCTTGATGGCATCTGTATGGATTCGGTAGTTTATCTTAGAGAGTTCCCGTTTAGCTGTCCAACCCAAAAGTTTTTGCTCATCTTCTTTCAAACGCTGGAACTCTTCAATCAGATAAAGTTTGAATGGAACGCTTATCGCTGTTCCAAATTCAAAAGCGATGTCCTTGAAAGCGTATGTGCCACCATAACGACCTTTCTTCACGATAATGCCTATCGCATCAGTTTTTTCGATCCACTCACTGACGCTCATGACAAAGCTTGGCATACCTGCCTGCATTCTAAAGTGGTCAAATTCGACCACTTTGAAATTTGGGTTATGAATCATCTCCCACGTCCCGAGAAATTCGATAGTGTATCGAGTCCGAATCCAGTTCTTGATGATATCAGCCGCACGACTCTCATTTTGTTTGGCATTTGCCATATCAGTCAATGAGATATAATCTTGCTCATGATGAGAAAGAACTGTGATTTCAGTATTCTGTACTGTAATTTTTGCCATATTGATTATCTGAGTTTATCCAAGGACTTGTTTCAATAGATCTTCTGAATTCTTCACATGGTAAAGTTTTCCTCTGCAAATGTCATCTTTACATCTGCAAATGTAAGGACTTTTTTCTTTACCATCCAAACATTTGCAACTTTCTTTTGAAAAAACAAAAACCAGTGGAAAGAAACACCAAAAGGGGGAGCGTCGCTTCCTCTTGATGGGCTTGCTCAGTTCCGCCAGAAGGGTGACGTATATACCACAAAAACGGTGTGAGTCACACCGATGGGGTCGGTCTGAGTCAGACCGAGGGTGGCGGTGTGAGTCACACCGATTCTGAGGTTGTGGAAGAGGGGATGAGGAGGATGTGGAAAAGGGTATAAAGAGGATGTGGAAGGAAGGCTATGATGGCAAAGAAAGGGAGAGGGAATCGCATGGGTTCTCTCACGCCGTTGTCTCATTTCCCTCGCCCAATTCCGGATAAGAAATGCGGGTGTGGTAGATGGTTTTCAGTTTCTCCTTCAACACGGCTTTGGCCGTGGCGATATCCTTGAAAGTGATGGAGCACTCGCTGAAGAAGCCTTCGGCCACCTGAGAATCGATGATTTTGTCGACCAACTGGTTAATGCTGTCTTCTGTGTATTCGGGCAGGGAACGGGAAGCAGCTTCGGTGGCGTCGCACATCATAAGGATGGCTTCCTCTTTGGTGCTGGGGTTAGGACCTGGGTAGGTGAAGGCGGCTTCGTCGATTTCCTCGTCGGGATGGTCTTTCTTGTAGGTGATGTAGAAGTATTTGGCTTTGCCCAATCCATGATGGGTGGTGATGAATCGCTTGATGGCTTCGGGAATGTGGTTCTTCTCAGCGAGGGCAACACCGTTCTTCACGTGGGCAATGATGACCTCGGCACTCTTCAGCGGTGTGAGGTGCTTGTGGGGCGAGATGCCGTTCTGGTTTTCGGTGAAGAAGACAGGACGTTCCATCTTGCCGATGTCGTGGTAGAGGGCTCCTGTGCGCACCAACTGCGCTTTGGCTCCAATCTTGTTGGCGACTTCGGCACTGAGGTTAGCCACCTGCATGGAGTGCTGGAAGGTGCCTGGAGCCACTTCCGTCATGCGTTGCAGGAGAGGGTTGTGCACGTTGCTGAGTTCGACGAGCGTGACGTCGCTGGTGAAGCCAAACACTTTCTCGAGCATCCAGAGAAGGGGATATGTGAAGAGGAGGAGCACACAGTTGACGGTGAAGCAAACATACAGCCACGTGTCGGTGTTGAGGTCGTTCTCGTGATGGAGGGAATAACCTGTGTAGAAAAGTACATACACCAAGAAGATGATGAAGGCGGTGCGGACAATCTGGGAGCGTTGAGAGAGTTCCCTGAGCGTTTGTATGGCCGCCATACCTGCCACGAGTTGCAGGATGAGGTATTCGTATGAACTTACGAGAGTGATGGAGATGATGAGCACCATCGCACTATGGAACATGAAGGCGGTTCGCGAATCCATGAACACGCGGATGACGATAGGCACGAGGCAACATGGGAGCATGAAGACATTGAGTATCTTGTGCGACACCATGAGGGATGCGATGATGCAGAAGAGGACGGGCAACGCAAACAGCAGGGTGACGTTGCGCACGTTCTCGAAATAGTCGGCACGGAAAAGGGAGAGATAGGTGATGAGCACAAAGAAGATGACGAACACGAAGATGGTTTGTCCGATGGTGCGATAGGGAATGCTGGTGGTCGTGGTGTTGCGACGCTCATATTCCTTCTCGTAAGACCTGAGGATGTCGTACACCTCGTCGGTGACGGTCTCGCCTCTATCCACAATCTTCTGACCTGCCTGCACATAGCCGTTGTAGCTGGAGATGTGCTGCATCAACTCGTTCAGTTCAGTTTCCGACTTCAGAGCATCGTAGGTCAGGTTCGGCACGATGAGTTCGTTGATGTTGTATTGCCGCAGGACGGCTGGGGAGTATTTGGCCGTGTCGGCTGTCACGATGTAGTGATAGGCCATACGAGGCGTGAACAGATGGGTCAGCGGCTGGGATGTGGCGATGCTGCCCGACACAACACGGACACTCTTGCGGTGCTCGGTGTCCTGAATGCGTGTGTAGTCATCGCTGGAGAGCACTCCTCGCCGATAGATGGTGTCGAGCAGCGTAGCGATGTAATGAACATACATGGCCGAGTTTTGCCCCTTCCAGTCGTTGGCAGAGTAGGCATAGAGACGGCGAACCATCGAATCCCTGACGGCAGGATTGGAGTTGTAGTAGGGTTGAAAGCTACGTATGGTGACCGCCTGCTCCTGCTTGATGATAGAGTCGTTCTTGAGGATGGGAAACTTGGTGTTGGCAATGAGCAAGCCATAATTCCAGGGCTTGTTGACTTCGTAAAGATAGCCAAACTCATCTCCACGCGGCATGAAGTAAACCACCAATGCTGTGGAGACGATGACCAAAATACTCTTCATCAAGAAGCGGGTCAAATTGGTGCGTCGCTGCTGTTTGCTGGGTTTCATTGTTTCACTGAACTTTCGGAAGTTACCGCTTCGCTCAGAAGTTATAGAAGTTATCGCTTCGCTTAGGAGTTAAAGCCTATACCACCATGCGGGGTGTAAGTTACCATCTGTCGTACATAACATACGGCTTTAACTCCTCTAACTCCTTTAACTTCTTTAACTCCAAGAAAGTGGAGCTTGCGAAACTTAAGATTGTTTTATTAAATATTGCTTGAAGTCGGCAAAATCCTTCGTCATCGGAATGCTCTGCTTCGTACCCTTCATAAAGGCTTGCAACTTAGCTGGAATGTCGATATTGTCGTCAAGAATGCGGTCAACAGTATCCTTGAACTTAGCAGGATGAGCCGTTTCCAAGAATACACCTACTTCGCCTGCCTTCAATCCCTCCTTCAAAGCACGATAGCCACAGGCACCATGAGGGTCACATACATAACCTGTCTCAACCTTCACCTCCTTGATGGTCTCGGCAATCTGCTCATCCTTGTAGGTCGCACCGCTGATGTCGGCACAGATGGCTTCGTGGCTCTTGCCATAGAGTTCATACACACGGGCAAAGTTGCTGGGGTCGCCCACATCCATCGCATTGGCAATGGTCTGTACCGATGCCTTGGGTTCATACTTGCCTGTCTGCAGATACTTAAAGAAGATGTCATTCGCATTGTTGGCAGCAATGAAACGCTTGACGGGCAGCCCCATCTTCTTGCCAAAGAGTGCCGAACAGATGTTGCCAAAGTTGCCCGAAGGCACACACACCACCAGTTGGTCGGCTAAACCCTTCTTCTTCATCTGAGCGTATGCATAGAAGTAGTAGAATGCCTGCGGGAGGAAACGAGCCACATTGATGGAGTTGGCAGAGGTCAACTGCATGTGCTTGTTCAGGTCGGCATCCATAAAGGCATTCTTCACCAGTGCCTGACAGTCGTCGAACACGCCATCCACCTCCACTGCGGTGATGTTCTGACCCAATGTCGTGAACTGACACTCCTGAATCGGACTTACTTTCCCCTTCGGATAGAGCACATACACATGAATGCCATCCACACCAAGGAATCCGTTTGCCACAGCACTACCCGTATCACCCGATGTTGCCACGAGCACATTCACCTGCCCTGCCCCTTCCTTCTTTAGGAAGAACTGCAAGAGACGCGCCATGAAACGTGCACCCACATCCTTGAACGCGAGTGTAGGACCGTGAAAGAGTTCCAGAGAATAGATGCTGTCGGTCACCTTCACACAAGGGCAATCGAACGCCAGCGTGTCATACACGATTCGCTTCAGATCCTCAGCAGGCACATCCTCGCCAAAGAAGGCATCAGCCACCGTATAGGCAATCTCTTGGAAAGAAAGGTTCTCTATGTTGTCGAAAAACTCCTGAGGCAAGGCCTTGATGCGCTCAGGCATATAGAGTCCCTTGTCCTCTGCGAGTCCTTTCACCACCGCCTTCTCCAGTGTGGCGATAGGTGCATGTCCGTTAGTCGAATAAAATTTCATGCTTATCTTTTTTATATCTTCATTAGCTCTTTAATAAACTCATCCTTTTCCAACTGGCCGTAACTCCCCTTCTGGCAAGCCACCTCGTCAAAGGTCTCCACTTCATCTGCCTCTATGCCTGGTGCATAGATGAGGAAGGGAATCGGTTCGTTGGTGTGGGTGCGATGTGCCACAGGTGTAGGATGGTCGGGCAACACGGCGATGGCCACCTGCTGATCCTTCACGGCTTCATAGACTGGCTTCACGATGCGGCTGTCCAGATATTCAATGGTCTTCAGCTTCAGCTCCAAGTCGCCATCATGTCCTGCCTCATCCGAAGCCTCCACATGCACATAGACGAAGTCGTCCGTCTCCAGTGCCTTGATGGCTGCCTGCGCCTTACCTTCGTAGTTGGTGTCAGCCAACCCTGTGGCTCCTGGCACATCAATCACTCTCAATCCTGCCAACGTGCCAATGCCCCTGATGAGGTCAACGGCCGTGATGACAGCACCTCGCTTGATTTGCGGGAAAGTCTCGGTGAGCGGCACCATGTGGGGGCGATACCCTCCTGCCCAAGGCCAGATGCTGTTTGCCTGACGTTCGCCACGCTTCGCCTTCTCCACGTTGTAGGGATGACGAGCCAGCAACTCCTGCGAACGGAGAATCAAGTCATTGAGCAGGTCTGCTGTTTCCTGAGCCGTCAGTTCGTTATCTTTAGGTGCATCTGCCTTTGCCGTCACGAGCAGCGGACGCCAAGGTTCGCCTGGATGATCGTGTGGCGGCTGACATTCCACATGCTTGTTGCCGCCTTTGATGACGAGCAGATGGCGATATTGCACACCACAATAGAATCTCACCCTGTCTGTAGCCAGATGCTCATTGAGGTAGTCAATCAACACCGCCGCATCATCCGTCTGCAGATTTCCTCCATTGTGCGTGACAATGTTGCCGTCCTCCAGCGTGATGATGTTGCAGCGAATCGCCATATCGTCGGGCGCCAAGTCCACACCGATGCTGGCAGCCTCCAGAGGGCCACGACCTTCATACACCTCGTTCTGGTCATATCCGAGGATGCTACTGTTCGCCACTTCACTGCCCGGATGGAACCCGTCTTGCACCGTCTTCAACATGCCACAACGCCCCATCCTTGCCAACATGTCCATGTAGGGCGTCTCGGCATACTGCATTAAGGTCTTATTTCCCAGCGACTCAACTGGCCAATCGGCCATACCGTCGCCTAATATGATGATGTGTTTCATTGTCTCTATTTCTCTTGATGAGGAGTTAAAGGAGTTAGAGGGAGTTATAGGAGTTAAAGCCAGATGCTGGCTACATTTCTGCACTATAATCCTTATCAATTACTCCCTTACAATATGCATTAAGCATTTTGCTGGCATCTTCTATGGACTTTCCCATCATACTATACTCTTCTGTATTTATATAACCTAAGTCTCGCGAGAGAATGATATAATATCGACACTCCTCCAAACTTCCTTGTGCAATGTTAAAGAAACGGAGTTTGTCAGCCTTACTCAACTTTCTATATCCTTCTGCTATATTAGCAGGAATGGACACAGCTGCTCTTTGAAACTGAGAGCCCAAACCGAATCTCTCATACTCAGGGAAATTTCTCGTCACCTGATATACTTTCAGCACAAAATCATGTGCCTTCTTCCAAGCCACAATATCCTGAAAAGTATTTGTCATCGCATTCGGCTTTTAACTCCTTTAACTCCTTCTAACTCCTTTAACTCCTGTTTTAAATATTCGCAATACTCATGATGTCGGCAAACACACCAGCTGCGGTCACAGAGGCACCGGCACCATAACCCTGAATGAGCATGGGGTACTGGTTGTAGCGTTCCGTAGTGATGAGAATGATGTTGTTCGAGCCTTCGAGGTCGTAGAATGGATGACGCTCACCCACACGCTCCAACGACACGGAACCCTTGCCGTTTTCCAGCTTGGCCACGAAGCGCCAATGCTGATGAGCTGCCTCCACCTCCTTGCGCTCTGCCTCGAACTGGGCATCGAGTGTTGGGAGGTTCTTCCAGAAGTCTTCCAACGAACCATCAAAGAAGGGCTGCGGAATGAAGAGGTTTTTCTCCACATCCTCCTGATTCATCTTGTAGCCAGCCTCACGAGAGAGGATGACCAACTTGCGAATCACGTCTTTACCGCTCAAGTCAATACGTGGGTCTGGCTCAGCATAACCCTCTTCCTTAGCTCTACGCACCGTCTCGCTGAAAGGCACATTCTCCGAAATCGTGTTGAAGATGAAGTTCAGCGTACCGCTCAGCACAGCCTCCAACTTCAGAATCTTGTCACCCGAATTGATGAGGTCATTGATGGTGTTGATAATCGGCAGACCTGCACCCACATTCGTCTCGAACAGATACTTCACACCACGCTTACGGGCAGTAGCCTTCAGACGTGCATAGTTATCGTAGTCGCTCGATGCAGCCACCTTGTTGGCAGCCACCACCGAGATGTTATTGCTCAGCAAATCCTCATACAGCCCTGCCACATCGGCGCTGGCCGTGCAATCCACAAACACGCTGTTGAAGATGTTCATGCCGATGACTTCCTCCTTCAGACGTTCCAGGTCACTTGCCTCAGCAGCCTTCAAACCGGCACGCAGTTCTGCAATGGAGAACTTGCCATCCTTTTCCCACTGTGACAGGTTGATGCCGTTTCTGTCAAACATCGCATTGTGTCCGCTGGCGATGCCCACCACATTGATTTGCAGGTTACGCTCCTTCATCAGCTTCTGACGTTGCCCGGCAATCTGCTCCAACAGACTTCCACCCACGGTGCCGACGCCACACAGGAAGACGTTCAGCACCTGGTATTCTGACAGAAAAAACGAGTCGTGAATCACATTCAGCGACTTTCTGAGGCTCTTCCGCTCCACCACAAACGAGATGTTCGTCTCGCTGGCACCCTGTGCACAAGCAATCACGCTGATACCGTTACGTCCCAACGTACCAAAGAGCTTACCAGCAATACCAGGCGTATGCTTCATGTTCTCACCCACGATAGCCACCGTCGCCAAGTCACGCTCCAGCTTCATCTTGTACATCGCGCCCATCTCTATCTCCTTCGCGAACTCCTTGTTCAGCACCTCACAAGCACGGTCAGCATCCGCATCGGTCACACCAATGGATGTGCTGTTTTCCGAACTTGCCTGACTCACCATGAACACGCTGATACCGTTCTCTGCCAAAGTCGTGAAGATGCGGCGGTTCACACCAATCACACCCACCATCGACAAACCGCTCACCGTGATCAGGCTCGTGTTGTTGATGGAAGAGATGCCCTTGATGGCACGTCCTTCATCCTCCGTCTCATCCATATTCGTGATGATGGTTCCCTTGTCCTCAGGACGGAACGTGTTCTTAATGAGAATTGGAATGTTCTTGAGGCAAACAGGGTAAATCGTCGGAGGATACACCACCTTCGCACCGAAGTTGCAAAGCTCCGTCGCCTCCACATACGAAAGTCGTTCGATGGGGTATGCCGTATTGATGACACGTGGGTCAGCCGTCATAAAGCCGCTCACGTCCGTCCAGATTTCCAACACCTCAGCATTCAGCGCAGCCGCCAAGATAGCAGCCGTGTAGTCAGAACCACCACGTCCGAGGTTCGTCACCTCGCCCGTCACACTGTCTGTCGAAATGAAACCACCGCAGACACCCACAGTATTCATTCCTGATTCCTCATTCCTAATTCCTAATTCACCAAAGGTTTCCAGAATCAGTGGCATACTGATAGAATTGCTGAACAAGTTACGACCCTGCTTCTTCTTCGTCTTGATGAACTCCAGCGAATTGTACCACTTGGCACCCGCAATCAACGTTGCCACGATGTTCGAACTGATACGCTCGCCATACGACACAATCGCATTGCTCGTCTTCTCGCTCAGGTCGCCAATCAGATACACACCCTGATAGATGCTCTTCAACTGACCCAGCAACTCGTCCACCGTCGCCAGCAACGTCTGTTTCTTCTCCGTGTCTGTGATAATGGCGTCAATCATCTGGTGGTGACGCTCCACCATCTCTTCATAAGCCGTGAGGTACGCCCCGTCGCCGGCAACCGCCAGTTTCGAGGTGTTGATGAGCTTGTCGGTAATGCCGCCCAAAGCCGACACCACCACCACGACAGGCTCCTGCTGTCCCTCCACAATCTTCTTCAAATTGAGAATGCTCTCCACGGAACCAACCGAAGTTCCGCCAAACTTTAATACCTTCATTCCGTATATCTTTAGGGTACCATATTCAAAAAACAGTTGCAAAGGTACGTCATTTTCACCGAACGGCAAAGAAAAATCCTCAAAACCAACTTTTTGAGGAAGGAAAATGTAGGGGTAGAAAGAAAGAACGTGCATTCGATGTCGAACGCACGTTCTTTATAAGTTATCACAATGTCGGGTTCCCGAAGTAACTGTAGTGGTTGTTGTCGGGGTTGACCACGATTTGCTCGACGACGATTTCGGGGTCAATCATGATGAGTCGGAGCGTATGCTTGCCCTCTGCGATGTCGTGGAAAGTGACGGAGAGCCAGCGGAGGTTGTCGAACACTTCGTCACGACGGGGCAGTTTCCGTCCGTTCCAATAGCCGCTGAGGGCGAGTTGGCCGTGAGGCGGCAGGGGCTTGAGCACTTTGGAACGGGCGATATTCTTGGGGGTGTACTCCTGAAACTCGTCGTGCAATCCCTGACGGGCATCAATCGTCTGCATGGGCTGGTTGTCTATCTGCACGCCGATGCGGAGACCACGGGCAGGATAGATGTCCTGTGTGGGAAGGATGCCGATAGCCACTTTTCCTTCAGCGGTGAGATGGACTTCATATTCGAGTGTGGCTCCGCTGTCTTGTGCCTTCACGTTGCTGCTGCCCATGCAGCCGTCGGCACGTCCGAGGTCGGGCAGGAACATCCACGTGGCTTCCTTGCCGTCGGTTTTGCAGGTGTAGCGATGGGCTGGAATGCTGTATTCAAGAGTGGATGCTGTGCCGCTGGCGATATGGTCAACATTGAAACCGAGGGTCACAGGATTGACGTTCTTGTCGGGAATCGACCACTTGGTGTAGCCGATGTGATTGTCCTGCATCATCTTGTTCCACTTGCCGCCAGCCAATTGGTGGTAGTAGTCGCTGAGTTGGCGGTCGCGAGCCATCAGTTGCTCCACGAGCGGAGAGTTTCCACGGGTGGCAGCGTTGTAAATCTGAACCACTCCTGCACTCGCCACCACGGGGTAGTACACCAACTGGTAGTAGGCATCCTGAGCATCAGCAGGAATCTTCGTCCGCAACGCCTCAGCACGGGCAGCAAGGGAGAGCCAAAGGCTGTCCATTCGGTTCATTTCTTCGCTGTTGAAGATGCCAGGCACTTGCACTTCGGGCTTGCGCAACAGGTTGTATTTCGAGTATTGCGCGATGAGGGCGGCGGATTCCTTGACTATTTCAGCAGGACAACCGCTGAACACGGAAGCAGAGAACTGCTCCAGCCACGCCTGCTCGTCGCCAGCCTTGATGGCTTCGGGATTCCAGGCATAGTGCATGATGAAGTCGATGGGCACCTCCTTGGGCTTCAGGTCGCCCACGTTGATGATCCAGATGCGGTCGATGCCCGTCTGATAGGCGAGGTTGAGTTGCTCGCGCAGTTTGGGAATGGTGGTGGTGTTCACCCATCGGTCGTTCCAAGGGCCACCGTTCATGTCGATATGGTAGTAGAGGCCAAGTCCTCCCTTGCGTTTGCGCTCGAAGTCGCGTCCGATGCGACGGATGTAGCCCCAGTTGTTGTCGCAAAGCAGCAGGGTCACGTCGTCGGGCACCGTGAAGCCAGCATCGTAGTAACGCTGCACTTCGGTGAAGATGGCCCACAATTGCGGCACAGCATCCTCACGCCCATACACCTTCTTGATGATGGCACGCTGACCCTTCACCACCTCGGCCAAGGTCTTCATGTTGTCCTCGTCATCGCCCTTTCCCATCGCCACATCGCCGTCGCCTCGCATACCGATGGTGACAAGATTGTCGTAGTTCTTGTTGCGCTGCATGCCCTCGAGGAAAAACTCATCCACTCGCTGCTTGTTCGTGGCATAATCCCAAGGTCCCACCTGCTCCTTCCGCTTCAGGTATTCGCGATGCGACCGCATCATCGGCTCATGATGAGAAGTGCCCATCACAATGCCGTACTCATCGGCCAGACGTGGGCTTTCGGGGTCATCCTCATTGAAGGCCGTTGCCCACATGGCTGGCCACAGGTAGTTGGCCTTCAAGCGCAAGAGCAACTCAAACATGTGGGCATACATCTTGGAGTTCACGCCTCCGAAGTGTTCCGTTGCCCATCCGCCAAACGAGGGCCATTCGTCGTTGATGAAGATGCCACGATACTTCACTTTGGGCGATGGCTGCACAAAGCGTCCATCCGTCCAATACACCTCGTCCTGATGCTGCACAGGCACATCTGCCCACCAGTACCAGGGCGACACACCTATTCTCTGGCTTATCTCGTAGATGCCGTAGATGGTGCCTCGCTTGTCGCTTCCAGCCACCACCAGACAACCGTCCACCACATCGATAACGAACGACTCCCATTGCCCCTTCACCTTGTTTACATCGAGTTTCCTCTGCTTCACAAGCCCGTCAATCAAGCGGCTCTTACCAATGGTTCCGACATAAATGGTGCCAGTGCAATTTTCAATTTTCAACTTTCCATTTTCAATTTCCACAGCACTCGCTGTGCCCGTCACCCTCCGCACATCGTCGCCCAAGTCGCGGGCAGCGCGAATCACTCCTACCCAATCCTTCTCATCCACCACGATGGAAGCCGCCTTGCCGTCTTTGGCAATGCAGAACTGCTTACTTTGTGCTGCCACGTTCATCGCCATCACAACACAGGCGATGCATATTGTCCATAATCTTTTCATCTTTTTGCACTATTGATTCACCTGATAGGCTGACTCATCCATGAACAGATAAGAAGGCTTGTAGCCACCAAAGTCGATGACCAGTTTCTCGAACACGAGTCCTGGATGCTGCGGACGAAGCGTCAACTCGTGGCTGCCATCCTTTCCAACTGACAGTTCCACCTCTTTCTCGATGACGCGGCGAGCCACCGTGGGATAGAACACTGAGTACATATAAGGTTGCTTGTCGAGTAGCGTCTTGTTGAAGTTGATGGTTTCGGGTTGCCCGCCGTCGAGGCTCACCCGACACTCATGACCGCCCACATTGAGGAAATCGAGGGTCGATTTGACAATGATGCGCACCTTCACCTTCTTCGTTCCATCGGGCAAGTTGAAGCGGTAAGTCAGCGAAGCATCGCCAACAGGTTGCGTGTAGGGGGTTAAGGCCACAGCGCTGCGAGTACGTCCATAATACGGATAAACACTCCATTGGGTGCCCTTCGGAGCCTCGGCACGATAGTAGTGCTCGGCTTCCATCGATACATAACCCTCACTCGCCTGGAAGGTGTAACCACCCTTCACATCGGTAGGCACAGCAGTGGTGGAAGGCAACATGTCTTTTGGGAATCTGTCATCCCAACTGGTGTAACCGATATGCTTCTGTATCATCATGCCGTTCCACTTGCCGCCAGCAATATCGCGGTTATAGGAAGCACAGAGTAGCGAGTCGCGCTGGAAGCATCGCTTCACCTCTGCTGCCCACTCATTGGCATCAGGACTTCCCTTTTTGGCCAGGTGCTGATTCATCGCCTGCGCATAGTACATATCGTAGAGGTTGGCCATTGCCTGCACGGGGAAGAGGATGAGTTGGCGATAGAAATCGCGGGCATCAGCAGGAATCTCCTGATACTGGCGCAGGGCACGCAATTCGAGGCGCTGGTAGGCATCGGCCACCTGACGCCATTCACCCGTCTCCACATTGTAGGTCTTGGCATCGAGCATCTCAGGCGTGACACGAGCCATATACTGACAATTGCGGTTATAGATGTCGGCTGCCTCATCTGCCACCTCATCGTTGAACACGCTGCTGAAGAATCGTCGTGTGTGGTCTTTCACTGTCTGCTGGGTGTATTCCTTCGGATTCCACGCCATATCCATGAAGAGCGTGATGGGATATTCCATCGGCTTCAAGTCACCCACATTGAGAATCCACATACGCTGGATGCCGAAGTCGTAAGCCAACGAGAGCTGCTCGAACATCTGCTGTGTCTGCGTCACATTAATCCACTTCGAGTTGCGGGGAGCGCCCACATAATCCACATGATAGTAGATGCCCCATCCACCCTTTCGGGCACGTTCCTCTTTGGTGACAGGCACACGCCGGATGTTTCCCCAGTTGTCGTCGCTGATGAGAATCATCACATCGTCGGGCACTTTGAGACCTGCATCGTAGTAGTCCTGCACCTCCTTGTAGAGTGCCCACACCTGTGTGGTTTTCTCCGCAGGTTGACCCGTCACTTCCTTGATGATATTGCGCTGGTTGGTGATGATGCTCTCCATCAACTTCGTGTCGGCCGTCTCACTCATGGCGGCATCGCCGTCACCTCGCATACCGATAGTCACGATGTCTTCGGTACCCTTCATGCGCTCGATGCCCTCACGGAAGAACTGGTCAAGTTTCTCCTTGTTGGTCTCGTAGTTCCAAGCTCCCCACTCCTTGCGGTTGCGCGCATATTCCTGATGGTTGCGTGCCATCGGTTCATGGTGCGAAGTTCCCATCATGACACCCATGCGGTCGGCCAACTTGCCATTCTCAGGGTCATCGGCATAGAAAGCCCACCCCCACATGGCAGGCCACATCATGTTGCCCTTCAGACGGAGAATCAGTTCAAACACCTTCTCATAGAACGCGTGCCCTCCATAGTTGGTGCCAAAGGTGTTCTTCACCCATGTGGTCAGACACGGAGCCTCATCGTTCAGGAAGATGCCACGGAACTCCACCGCTGGCTCCCCGTCGGTGTAGGTGCCTTTCACGACGTAGGCATTGTCGTGCTTGCGGGCAGGAGCATCTGCCCACCAATACCAGGGTGACACACCCAACTGGCGGCTCAGTTCGTAGATGCCGTAGATGGTGCCGCGCTTGTCGCTGCCTGCAATGACAACCTTCTCGCCCACCGTCGTGATAATATACTTCTCGCGCTTGCCCTTCAGGTCAGCAAGTTTCAGTTTGTCAATCTCCTTGTTCTTGCCCAAGGTGCCAATCAGAATGGTGGGGTTGTCAGCCGATTCGGCAGGCACAAAACCCATCACCCGATTCATGTCCTCACGGAGATTCTGAATCGCGATTTTCACTCCTTCATACTCTTGTTCACTGTAACCGATGGTGGCACCCTTCAATGATACAGCATTTCCCTGCTGAGCATAAGTGACAAACGGTTCTGCAGCCAGCATCCCGTTGCACACAGCAAAGAATGCGATAAGCACTGTCAATGTTGTACGTATCATAATTTCAAAGTTTTCCTTACAAATAGTTTTTGGCGCTACAAAGGTACAACGATGAGGGAGAAAGCCACAACAGCACACGTTTCACAAACTTTACCATAAGTTACATAACACACTCAGGGGCTGCATCGTCGCCTCATACGAAACAACAACACATCCCCTGAGTAACCTTGAAAGCAGGAGAATTATCTTTGCATCTCCCTATTTCTTGAATAATTTCTTTCCGTTCTTGATGTAGATGCCCCTTGTCGATGGACCATTTTCAATTTGATGGCCTTGCAGGTTGTAGAGGACACCTGATGCACCTTTGGTATCCGACACACGCTGAATGCCCGTCACTTCCTCCTCCGTGAGGGTGCGCAGCACAATGTTGCTGATGGCAATATCGTCGGTGGTTTTCTTGCGTATGAAGGAAAGCTTGTACTGCCCGAAGTCATCGTTATTGATGTCGAAGTAGATGGTGACATCCTCGCCCACATTGACGGTCTTGTTGAACACCGTCTTCGAGGTCTGGAAACGCGTCATTTTCACGCTCACGGTCTTGCCCTCCTCGCCATCGGCTCTGAAGGAAAGCTTGTAGTGACCCGTGGTGAGTTGCAGCGATGGATACACATTCTGGTTGGCATCCGTCTTCGAGCCCTGTCCGAACGCCAGGAGCGTCGTGCCGCTCTTCACCGTCCAGCCATGCGTCTTAGGCGTGAATCCCTCCTCCTCAACACGAGGCATCCACTTCAAGGTGGGGTCGCAAGGCGAGTCGAGGGTGTACCGACGGAAGAAGCGCCACATCGTGAGCGACGAGTTGCCGTCCTCCGTGTTGGTCGTGAAGTCATTATGCCCCATGCCGTCAATTTCGTAGTAGATGTAGGGGAAACTGCCCTCTGTGGCTTCATACACGCTCTTGTCGTACTTGCCGCTCACCGCGCTCTTCACAGGAACTGGATTGGCACCCATACGTGCCACCATCTCATCGACGATGGTCGGCATGAGCGAATACTTCACAAAATTGTCACCCTTTCCGTGGATATGCAGGAAAGGCACAGGACGTGCGCCCACATGACGCAGATGGAACTCATTGAGCGGGAAGCCGCTGATGCTGGCAAAGGCGGCAAACACATCGCTGCACACATTCGCCATCGCATAGGTGTTCATGCCTCCGTTGGAGAATCCGCAGCAATACACGCGCTTGCGGTCAATCCCGTAGTTCTCTGCCAGTTCATCCACAATCGCCCTGATGAAGGCTGCATCGGCATTATCCTCACCCGACGCATCCCATCCTGTGGTGTTTCCTCCAAACACAGGGAAGAAGATTTCGTCACCCTGCGGATAGGCAATGATGAACTTCGCCGTATCGGCAATCTCGTTGAAGTGTGGACTCTGATCGTCCATCTTGCCGCTGGCGCCATGCATGGCCACCACCAACGGAGCACCCGACGGACACCCCTTTGGCACATAGAGCCTGTACTGCCGCTGCTTGCTGCCCACGGTGATGCCCACCACCTCATTGATGGTGCCACCCTCGCTCACGTAGTATGCATCCGTCACCACGACCGAAGCATTCTTCGAATTGTCGTCACGGGCACCACCATAGATGGTCAAGTCCTGAATCTTCGTGATGTCGCAGTTACCCCATGTCACACCCTCCAGATTGATGTCGATGTCACCATTCTCATCAGGCGAAACCACAAACTCATTCGTGGGGCCATTCGGTGGGAACGACCCGTCGTTCTTCTTAAACACCACCCTCAACTGCTTCGCACTGGCATTCGTGAAATTCTCCACATGCAGATGCAGGCGTGTCCAGCCGCTCAGGTCGCCGCTGATGCCCTCGGCAGCCATGAACGTCCATGCAGAATTGGAACCACCCAATCCCCAAGTGAAGGTGTTGGTGCTCGCGTTCCATGTAGCGGCACAATAGTCCTCCGTTCTGAACGTCAGCGCCTGTTTCTTTTCGGCATACACCCCTGTTGCCATACAGGAGAACAGCACCAGCGTAAGCCATAATTTCATCATACTTCTTTTCATGTCGTGATAGTTTTATTGTTCGTCAATCTCTTACGGCTGCAAAGTTACACATCTATTTCGGAACTACCCACGTCAGAGCCACATTTTTTCATCTGGCTTGGGAGATTTGTCCTCATTTCGCCATCGTGAGAGATGTATTTGCACTTCTTGTTCACATTGATAGGTGTGCTCTTCGGAAAGGCGATGCTATACGCCTTGTCGAGGGCATTCAGGTTCACCTTCCGCATGCCGATGCCCAGTTTCACGCAGACGATGGCTCTCAGCAATTCGCGGTGCTTGCGTGGATAGAGTTTCGGCGATGGCAGTTCATCCCATCCGCACACCTCGTCCTCTTCGTTGAGCACGTTCGATGCCTGAAAGCACACCTCCCAAATGAAGTCATCGTCGGCTTCACTTCCGAACCACGATTGCAGCACACGGCGGATGCAGAACCGCCTGTACTGCCCCTTGAAGAGGCGCCTTGTGCGCTCCAGCCGAAGCCAGAGCTGCACAAAGCATTCTTGAGTATTTTGAATATCAATCATAGCGGTAGCAAATTTTTCACCTTTCATTTTCACTTTTCATTTTTCACTTTTCACTTTTCACCTTTCACTTTTCACTTCTTCTATACCTTCCCACCGATTTTCTGTTTGTATTCAGGCGTCTTGCAGAAGCGTCCGCAAACATCATCATAGGCAATGTATCCTCGGTTCTGCCATACTCGCAGGGTGCTTTCACCGTCACCTTTACGACCTTGCTGCTGGCGCATCTGGTGGTACTGCTCACGGGTGAACTCATCAGGCAGCAACTCCAGCAGGTTCTGAGGTCCCGACTGACGCTGAATCTCCACTTCCTCGCGAAGTTCACGTTCCAGTTGCTGACCGAAGTAGAGCATCTTGCACCAGAGATTGTACGACTGGCTCCAGCGGACGAAATCGGCAATCTCGTGCGACCACTTGTAGCCGTGAGCCACGTAGAGCACCATTCCCTTCAGCCAGGCAATCACGTTGGCACGATAGCTCAAAACTCGGTAGGCTTCGCTCTCATACAGTCGGGCGGCGTCCTTGTTCTCCTGCTTCATGTCGAGCGACAGACGCTTGGCTTGCTGACATTCTATCAGCCCGTTGGCAGCCTCCAGACGGTCGATATAGGGCTTCAGCTCATTGGCAAACAGATGGTCGTAGATGCCCAGGATAGGTGCCGTGTCATCGTCGTCATCTGAATGGATGATGGTGCTGATGTCGAGTCGGCTCACCGTGCCGTCATTGACCATTCGTGCAAAAAACTTCCTGGCATTGGGAGGGGTCGTCGAGGCGTTAAAATTCCATCTCAGAGGGGCAATTCCCGACACCGAATCCGCACCTACACGCTCCTGCCCTGCATCGGAGTTGTCAAACGCTTTTCTGATCAGCAACCCCACCTCATCGACCGTTCCCTTCGAGGTCACCTTCTTCAAGGCCTCAATCTCGTCCACGATGGTGTAGATGAAACGCTGGCCGTTGTTGTGGGCATCGATGATGCGCTGGTTGAAGACCGCATCTGTCAGGTTGTCGATGAGCATCTGGATGCAGATGTCTGTCGGACGCGGGGCTTTCTTCTGCTTCGCACCCGGATTCTTCTGCTTCCAATCGGCCTCGCGCTGGCGGTTGGGGATGTCGCGCTGCTTGATGTCCTCCATGATGTACTCGATGGGCTTCTTGATGGTGCCCTTGCCGATACTCTGACGGCCAATCAAGACATTCATGAAGGTTGCCTCATGCTCCACGTTGTCCCAGTAGCGGAACTTCACGCCGTGCAGGTGAACACCCAGTGCTGGGAACACCGCATTAGCTACAGCAGGCTTGTAGAACCAGGGGACGTTCTTCGTCAGCAACTTCACCAGTGGCGGCAACTTCTTCGGCATCGGAGGAGGTGTGGTGAGCGTACCGCCACAAGCCTTCACACCTGCCTGCGACTTCAATGCCTGCAACACCTGCTTCAATCGGTACGGCATACCCTTCTTCGGCTCCTTCAGCGCGTTCTCGATGGTCTTGCGCCATTCGGCCACATCCTCCTGGTTCTGGGTTCCCCAATAGTTCGGAATGATCTGCATCATCTTCTCCAACGAATATCCGCAGATGCTTCTCAGCGTCACAGCCAGCTCGAACGTCAGCACATTGCGGTCGCCATCCACAGGCTCCTTGCCGTCGTTGAACAGCTCCCAATACTTCTGAATGATGTCCTTAAACAGCATCCCGTTGTACCTCGCGTCAGGGTCATAGGGAACCGATGTCAGAGGGCTGATGTTTGATGTCTGAGAGACAGCCTTTTCGGAACTGTAACACTGTAACACTGTAACATTTTCTGTTTCTCTCATCTCCACAGGTGTTGTATCAAAAATCTCGTCGTCCAGAAACAGCAACTCATCGTCATCAGCAGTCGTTGTGAAGAACACCCTCGTGATGTCCTTGGCACCCTCGTCGAACTTCACGCCCAGCACGTCGCTTGCCCACCGCAGGTTCTCCTCCTGTGAGAGGTCCTCATGGCGACGGAACACCAGATGGTAGCCCTTCGATGCCGAACGCTCCAGCATGAGCAACCCCAATGCCTCCCGTTTTTCCATCACGAGTTCTGGCACACACTTCATCTTCTCTTCCATCCAAGCCTTCTTTTCCTCCTCCGAAAGCCCTGCGGGAGCCACGAAGTCGATATCCATGCCCACCGAACGCGATGCCGTCTTGCACCCCTTCAGGGCACCATCCTCGCCGGGGATGCACGAGTAGTTCATCTGAATGAGCCGATGCTTCTGCCGGGTGTCGCCCTCTCTCACCGTCTTCAGAATTGCCTTCTGTTTCTCACTGCCACGCAGACGCAGATACTCGTCTCGTGAGAGGACGGGGCGCATCACCTTCGCCCCATCCTGATATGTTACAAAATATACACTCATACGTCATTCACAGTTTTAAGAGTTTTACCACTGAGTCTCCGTGCGTCTCGTCTTGATGAACGCTGCCTGTTCCTCCGCTTCCTCCCGATGCAATGCCTCGATGAGAGCCTTGCCCAGTTTCTTGGGGAATCGCAGCAGGAAAATCACGCTCTCCTGCGTCTCCTTCACCTCGCCATGTGCAGTCGTGAAGAGCCTTGTGTAGCGGCTTCCGCTGTCCTTCGCATACGGGTGAAAATGGCTTGTTCCCGATTCGTCGGTCACCATCCGTCCCTTCTGACTTGCTTCGTTACCTCCCACCACGATGTGCTGTCCCAACTCGAACGCACAAGGAAAGATGTTGATGCCACCGTTCTGGCAGAAAACTGTCTGTGTCTCCATCTGGAGATTGTTAATGAAAATGTTGTTCATGTTGTGATACTTCTAATTTTAATTTGAGAATTAAAAGCATCGTGCGCACGTTGCCGTAGTCAATGAAGATGTGTTTGCAACCACATGCTTCATGTCTGTGAGAGTTTGTCGGACCATTTCAAACTGATGGCGCAAAAAAACATTGCACCCCCGAAAGTCAGAAGCCATTTGTGTGTGCTTCTTTTCCTTTCGACGGTGCAAAGTTCGGGAGAATAAAAAATGTGTTTGTTTTAGTAAAACTCACAAAAATGTTTTAGTAAAACAACATTTTGTGAAATCAGTCGTTTTGGGGTAGATTTTCCAATAGTTCATCAAAATAATCCTGTATGTCCGATTTGTTTCGTTTATATGCGGCATTCAATAATTGTCCCACATTCGTTTCCTTTTTATTGAAAGCATACCGCATAATTTGTTTAATGGTCTTTTCTTTGTTTTTTACAGGTTTGCCTTTTCTGTCAACAAACCATTTTGCTTTATACATACAATCGAGCACCACAAGCATGGATGTTTCTTTGCCATCCGCTATTTTCAAATCAGCGGTTTCAACTCTGGGAGAAGAATCCAGAAGAGACACCTTACCATTGTCCACAGCATTTTCAACCATCTCTTCAATCGTATCAGACAAAAACACATCACTCTGTATGTATTCTATAACAACGGCTCTCAATTTCTCTTCGCCTAAACGATAGACATTAGGCATGAATGTATTCCTCAATTCTTCCATACAGGCATCATGCTCATCCATCTGTTCCATTAGGCACAAAGCAAGGGTGTTATGTAAAGACTTTTTTGTCACAATCAGACACATGGAAACACAATACATCACCACATTCACAGCAAGAGCCAGTTCCTTTTCTTCTGTTCCATCATCTGACAGATCTCTAAAATCATTGTACATTCTGTCCCAAAGATTTCCCATGTTGAAAACAGCCTTGCTCTCATCTTCCTTGATGTCATCAAGAACGGCAAGACACTCCATAAAAACCTCCTCTGCAGAAAGGCGGAACTTTGCCATCTTTCTACAGAAATGCTCGCAGGGATTCTTCAGGGAAAGATAGATGACATGCTCGCCATATTCATTTCTGACCGCCTCTCTTGCGCTTCTTCTTAGTCGGTTCCTCATCATTGTATGTTTCTGTTATATGCCTCACGCTTTCCAACCATTGCATGATGGAAAAATCCCCTCTGTCCGTTTTCGTTCCAAAGGAAGTTTGACCAGAGATAAATTCCTTCAACATTTCGTCGCCCAAAGTCACCATGGCCTTCGTCTCCTGCCCGTGACGATACACTCCATACATGCGGAAATGCACGGCAATGTTATATCCGTTGTCACAACACAAATTCACCATCTGAGCCATATCTTCCTGTGTCCTGTCCAAATGCAAAGTGCCATCCTTCGATGCCTCAAAATGCATTCCTGCTTTCTTCGCCCTGAAAGCCTTAGCCAAATAGTGCATCATCTCCAGACGTTTCTGCACATCGTCTGGGTCATCGACCGATTTCACCTTTTCGGAATCGGGGAAATCAAACACCACCTTCCTGACGGTATCGCCAAATTCCGTCTGCTTGCCGACTGCATCCCAGAAATCCTCGGCATTCATCTTGGCCTTCAACTCAAGGTGAATCCCGTAGTCATGTTCCAAAGTGCTGTTGAAAGATTCCTGCAAGATGTCACGCACCTTGTCGGGCTTGCTGTCGAAAGCCGCAGAACGCTCGATGGCAATCAAACCGACATCAGCACGGTTATAAACCAACACATAACAGCCTGGCTGAGCCTTTTCCGTCAGTTCCTCATGCTTCTTGGGAATTTTCACATTCTTCTCATTGCAGACAAATAGAGCCATTGCGTCCCCATACTTCCGTTCCACATCACATTCCAGCGGCACCTGTTCACCCTTCCTGTTCGTCTTGCACACCTTCACATTGCCTCCAACAAACAGTGTGGAGAAATATTCATGCGCCTTGTCAATGGTCTTCACACCATCCTTGCCAAACACATCTTTCTGTCCAGCCTGTTCAAAATGAATTTTGTAAATTGCAAATACCGCCATATACCTATTTCTTAAACCTTATCTGCAAGTTCAACTTAATATATACCTCACCGTCTTCTCCTCGATACAAAGCCCCGAAATGGTAACGGCTGCGACTCGCGCGCTCAAAACGCGTATTATTATATAAATAATCTTCCACTTCGTTCCGATTGTAAAAATGATAGCAAACGATGTCGCCATCCTTTTTCACAACCAAATAGCCACCATTGGCATCATAACGTCCAGTCCATTCCTTTGCCGGTGTCATACCTAGAGCAGCATCTAGCAAAAGTACTTTCATCTTGTGCTCATAAAAAGTATAGACATTCTTTCCTGTAAATCCAAAGGGATTCTGTTTTGCCACCAGTTCTACTGCTTCTTTGATAGAAGATGTGGATGCTGGCATACTGTCGCAAATCAGACACATTGCAATGAATTCAGGCATACATAAATCGAGAAAAAGCAGATTATTCTTGAAAGTTTGATGTTCTATGTCTGAATACATCAACTGTAATCCCTTATCTTGGATTTTCTTCATCCTCGGAAGATGGTCTTCTATCGCATTAACTTCCCGTATCTCATCGTCCGTTATCTGTCCTCCCTCTACACGATAGCGAATATTCGTTGTTTCTCCAGCATTGAGCAGAGTTGAAGCACTCCCCAATTGTGACTTTATGCTGAAACCAAGCAAGGGAGTCATATTTGTGCGTAAATCGTGGATAACAATGTGGATGTCCGCTTTGTCTTTCGAAGGGGCTTTCAGTTTTGTACACCCAATTTGGTTCATGAAACACTCTGTAGCGGGAATTGCAAAAGCACTTTTACTCCCTGCCTTTATCTCGTCAAGCAAGTTGGCTGATTCTTTCATGAACTTATCCATTGACACACGAACAAACTCTTTGCCATCTTCATCCACCACAACTATGTTCTGCTCACTGCAAGGCTTGTACTCATATTTTTTACTTTCTTCACGAATCACATTCAAGATGGGATAATATAATTCCAACTTGTTAAGATTCTCGTCTCCAGCATGGACTTTTCCTTCTCCGAGGAGTCGGAACAATGTGTAAATCTCACTCCATTCTCCTTTATTTCCTGTCAATGACATATCTTTCCATCCTATTTTCTAAGAGTTATGACTAATTTATCGTTATGGCTACTGGAATTTGTCCATTTTCTTATCCTTTGGGGTAGGATGAATGTTTACCAGATTTCCCTCCACAACATCAATCTTTGTAGACTCGCAGAACTTCATACTTTTCAATTTTGTGACGAGTTCATCTATCTGTTTTGTGTTACAATCAATCACATCATCAAGACCGATAAGCAGACCTTCCGGGATTTTGGCTTTTGTGGCCCTTGCTTCTTGGGCATCCAATGTCAACAGATAACTTTGTGCCTTGCGATGAACATATTTCAATGCAATGGCTTCAAGGTCAGCCTGCTTGTATCTTTCACGAAGGCTTGTCTTTAGGGATAGACATACAGGCCGTTCTTTCGAATAAAGAATGGTGTCAAACTCTATATTGGGAACAAAAGCCACTTTTGCCTGTGTGTAAAACGGCAGGATTCCCTCACGGTATAGAAGAGTGTATATCACTAATTCGAAATAACCTCCCCCAATTGAATTGTTTTTATTTTCACATGCTTGATATTTGTCCCAATAAAATTTCACGTATTCATGGGGATAAGTGTATTTGACATCGCAAAATGTCTCATTGGGAGTCATACTCTCAAAGAGTTTTGAGATTTCACCTTCATTTTTGATAAAACCGTTTTCTAATAGTACCGACATAACCTTTGTGTTTATAAAATCCCTAACATTTGTAATTCTCTCTCCGCTGTTGCTTGTATAGCTGGAATAGCCACAGAATTGCCAAACTGCTTGTAAGCAGAAGCATCGGCCACAACAATTCTGAATCTGTCGGGAAATCCCTGCAATCTGGCCCATTCACGGGGAGTCATTTTACGAATTCCGTCACGATTAACCTCGCCCTTGATATGAGTCTCTGGTACATAATTAGTCAGACGATTATCCACCACCAAATTGCACTCTCTCCCCATTCCTCCAACAACAATAGCATTTGCCACTCCATCAATATCAATAATCTTGTATCCAAAACCATGCCCAGCCGCTTCATGTCGTGCGCGATGACGTTTCAAAGTTTCAATATACACTGTAGAAAGATAATATTTCACCGAAACCTCGTGTTCTTCCATCACATCACGGAAACGTGGGCGTAATGCGCCAGGTGTAGTAGGCTCCGGATAACGAAATTCATCAATGGCAACATGCAAGTCCTTTCTGAAACCAATGATATAAATACGTTCACGATGCTGAGGCACCCCAAAATCCATCGCGTTCAAAATCCGAGGAGGTACAACATCATATCCTGCATCATCCAAATGCTCAAGGATTGTCCTCAGCGTTCTGCCTTTGTCATGAATGGCCAATCCTTTCACATTTTCAAGAAAGAAAGCCCTCGGCTGATGCTTCCGCAAAATATCTTCAATCTCAAAAAACAGCGTTCCCCTAGTCTCATCCTTAAAGCCGAGCCTTCTGCCAGCCAAAGAAAACGCCTGACAAGGAAAGCCAGCACAAAGGATGTCAAAATGCTCTGGAATATACTTTTTCGTGATGTCCTTCGTGATGTCACCAAAGGGCATCTCCCCATAGTTGGCAAAATATGACTCCTGTGCCTTTGCGTCAAATTCCGAAGAATACACGCACTTGCCACCCAGATTCTGCATGGCGATACGAAAACCTCCAATGCCTGCAAACAAATCAATGAAAGTGAACTTAGGGTGCTCGGGAGCAGGGAATGGAACATCGAAGAAATCGTTGAACAAATCATATTGCAAAGGGTCTTCTGCCACATGCCACACATCCTCGTCAGAAGCCACATCCACAACATCCTGCCGCACATGTTTCCTTGCCAAAAAGTCACGGACAGCTTCTACAATCTCTCCACGCTCAGCATCAGTCCCCCCATTATGCAGATACTGGCTCAGCACCGCCATCTGCGTTTCATAGGACAATTCTCCATACACCTTCATGCCCGTTGCCTCATCCACCTCTTCAGGGAAATCCGTCAATTTTATGTTTTCTTTCTTCTTTGCCATTTTGCAATAGTCTATTTGAGTTGCAAATTTACAATTTTTCTGTGAGATTTAGAAGAAAGCCCACAGAAAATATAAATTATTTAATAGAAACGCTTGGGCTTTTGTTTGCAAATGTCTATCTTTGCATCGGGATTCCCCGAAGTCCCTGCTTTCGCATACTTCGGGGTTAGTGTTTTATTTTGAGTAAGGCAACACCGTGTTACAGCGTTACAGTGTTACAGTTCCAAAAACAATCATGGAAGGCAAAAATAAACTCTATATTTATATATAAATATAGAAGTATATTTAGGGGTTTGGAAAGGCCTTTCGGGAACTGTAACACTGTAACAAGTGTAACAGATTGCGGTCAACTTCTTCAGTACAATTTTTTTTCAAATCGTTGAAACTTTTTTGGGGAAATATTCGTAGACCGCACTCTGGATGTTGTACCTTTGCATCGTCGAAAATGAGAGGGGCGCGGAGACGGTGTGCAGGGGGAAGGGTGCACGGCATGCACGGGGAAGCCTGCACGGCACACGCGGAGAGGCGGTGACGGGGTGAGCGATGGAGTGAGAATGGTTGGATGTGTGGAGTGAGAATGGGTTCGAAAATGTTGTTTAATCAGAAAAAGGAATTTAATCAGAAAAACGGAAAGGAGGACGGAAAGATGAAGATACGGATGTCGAGGTATTATGGCGACGGGAGCGTGACGAAGTCGGTCATGCGGATTGAGAGCGAGCGGGGCGGTTTCGAGCCGATGGAGTGCGAGGCGCGGGAGATGGCTTTCAAGGTGTACACGGAGAAGTTCAGGGGCAGCAGCGGGTATTGTGTGCCGGAGGGGACTTACACGATGCAGCCGAGGTGCACGGAGTTTGGGGTGATGACGCTGCGCACGAAGGACATGAGGGGGCATGCGAACGTGAGCATCGGATGGAGCTGGACGAGGCAGACGAAGCATGACACCATTCTGGTGGGATGGAGCGACGGGAGCCAGGCGGCTGAGGTGAGGCGCATCACGGGGAGCAGGGAGTGCTTCGACGAGCTGACGAAGAGGGTGTATGCGGCTTGGGCGGATGGCGAGGAGTTCACGCTGGAGATTGTGAATGAAGACCCTCTCTGTCCTGACGGACATCTCCCCCATAATGGGGAGACCATGCGGAATGTTTAAAAGGAAAAATATATGTTGTTGCAACGGCTATATAAGTGTTTAAAAATGAATGTCTAACAAGTTTTAAAAAGAAAGGAGAAACGATTATGTCTATTGTAGTTCGAAAGACGAAGATGAAGCTCACTTATCGTGAGGGAAAGCCCGAGGTGTACAAGATGCGCCAGCTGACTTACCAGCCGCTCACGTTCGAGCAGTTGCTGTCGGAGATTCAGGTGGTGGGTGTGAATCCCGCGCAGACGCAGGCGGTGGTGACTGCCTTGCTGAACCGAATGGTGCAGTATCTGAACCTCGGCCACGCGGTGCAGCTCGACAACTTCGGCACCTTCAAGGTGTGCACCAAGTGGAAGGTGGCTCACACGCTGGAGGAGTGTACGGCTGACACGAACGTGGTGAAGAACCTCCGCTTCTACCCCTGCAAGGCGCTGCAGACGTTGCTGCGCGAGCAGACCATCAAGGTGAACGAGGCGGTGTCGGAGCAGGAGCCTGACAGCGGCGGTGGCGACGATGACGGCGACGGTGAGTAAATGAAGAGAGGGCTGACATCCGCAATGGTGCCAGCCCTCTTTATGCTTGTGTGTGTGGGGGGGAGAAGTGGAAGAGCATTAGTGGCGCTGTCTTCTGACAGACACACGGGGAGCGCCGCCACCGCTGGATGCACCACCTCCCGACTTTCCCTTCTTGCCCGAAGAGGCGGAGGAACCACGGCGGCTGGTGCGTGCGGCTGATGAGGAGGCTTTATCGGCAACGGACTTGCTCTTCTTGCCCTTGACCGATGCTGCGGCGATGGAGTCGCGACGTGCCTGCTCGACGGAATCGACGGGAGTGCTCCAGATGTGCTCTTCGAAGTCGGTGATCTGCTTCTCGATGCGGTTCTGCTCCTTCTTCAGCAGGGAGTCGGTGGCGCAGTATTGCTGGAGCGACTTGTTCTGCATGTTGGTAGTCATGTAGATTTCGCCCTTGTAGTGGTTGGTGGAGAAGAAATCATCCATCGACATGCGAGCTGCATTGTTGAGGTTGCTGGTCATCACTTCCTGGCCGCTGAGATAGGTCTTGACATCGTCGTATTTCACCCAGAAGAGAGGACGCTTCTGCACGTTGTCGGAGTAGGAGAACTCGTCGGCTGCACGATGCAGCACAGGGCAAAGCGCCACGATGCGGCTATGGTAGGTGGCCGTGTTCTGGTCGTAGTAGCTGCTTTCCTTCACATAGTAACTGAGCACTTCGGAAGAGGGTATGTCGCTCTGAGCCACCTTGATGCTGTTGCCATCCACCTCGTAGAAGATGTCCTGACGCTCCAACAAGTCCTTGAAGTGCATGCGGTTGCTCTGCTGGAAGTTTTCCACACCATCCAACTGATACTCGTAGGCAGGGATTTTGCCCGTGTTGAGCAGCTTGAACAGCAACGTGAACAGGTTCATGTTGCCGCCTTGTGGCTCGACGGGATAGTAGAGTGCCGCGTTCTCGTCCTTGGTCAGGTCGATGGAGCGGTAGATGTCGCGTCGCCAACTGGGGTCTTCAGGCACATCGACTGCCGTGGGGAACATGAGACTGGCTCTGTCGTTTCCTGTCGCACCTGTCTTCTTCGCAGCCGTTGTCTTTGTGTTCTGCACTCGGCTCTTCTGTGGCTGGGCAACCATCGTGCCAACCATGCAGAATGATAATAATATGAATAAAACCTTTTTCATAATCTGACTAATTTATGATGACCTCCACTGGGGATGTCAATGTTCTTTCTATGCCATCGGGGCCAACCACACGGATGCGGCTGATGTTGAAGAGTTTGCCACGTGTGAGTGAACGGATGCGGTTGAGCTGGTTGGGCGTGAAGGAAGCCGAAGAACTGACTTCGGGCACCACGTTGCCCATGTTGTCGACGAACAGCGTCTCGAATCCGAGCACTCGGAAGGAGATGTCGAGCAATCCGTCGTCGATGGCTGCCCCGATACCTCCAGCTGCCACAATGGCCTGCTTGGAGATGCGACCGCCCTTGAATCGGCTGCTGTTGCCCTTCGCGTCGGTGTATTGCAGATAACCCGTAGGGTCGGGCAACTTGCGCACATGGAAGGTGAACTTGCCCATCTCCTGCGAACGACCCTCGTTTTGAGCAGTCACCGTGAAGGTCACATCCTCGCCCACCTTGGAGGGCACCGCCACGTAGTTGCCTCCATCCTTCTTGGTGAGGGTTCCGTTGGTCATGGAGAGGTTAATCTTGTTGGTAGGCACACCTGGCACACTCACGCTGATCGGGTTCTGATAACCTGCATAGAGCATGTTCATCATCGTGGCACTCACGGTGGCAGATGGCTCCACAACGGTGTAGGGCTGAGAGAACTCGCGACGGATGGTCTCACCGTTGCCGTTCCTCATGATGAGGTAGCCCTTGAGGGTAAATTCGCCTGTAGAACCACACACGGTCTCATAGCGTCCATTCTCCGACTTGAGAAGGGTGTTGCCCACATAGATCTCTGGTCGCTGGGTGGTATCGACAGCCGCCATAATAATCTGTGCGGAGAATCGGCCACCACGCACCACCGTCTGAGCATTCGGAATGACGTATGCGTTGATTTGGTTGACACGCACATCCTTCACATCGATGTTGGCCACCAACTGGTGAAGCATCTCGCCCTCAGCGTGGCGCACATCGGTTTGAAGTTTGGTGAGCAACGTGACAGCAGCCGCCACAGGCGTGTTTTCAAACATATACTCCTGCCAGTTCTTGCCCTGCAACTTGGCTTTCTTGGGCACATCGGTGCTCAGGTTGGCCTTGATAATCTTCTTCTGGTTCTCGTCGTTAATCATCGAGGTGATGCCCTCGCGATAGTTCTCGATGGCCTTCTTGAGTTTGCCACCCTTCCCCACTCCCGATGCGCACATCACATGGGTAGGTGCCTCCAGATTGTCACGGCCTTTTATGTTGTTCAGGTCGGCATCGTCGCCATCAGCCTCACGCACAATCTCCCACTTCAACGCCTCTGCAAACGAGTAGAGCGAGTCGGACATCTTGTGCACCTGCTGCGCTTTCTCATACCACTGGCGCGTCTTCTCCGGATTCTGCTTCATGGCTTCCTCCAGCTCCTGATAAATCGCCTCGTTCTGAGTGGTGGAGTTGGCTTTCGTGCGATTCAAACCTTCGTCCACGAGCGAGAAGCCTTCAAGCACGTCTGACGATACGTTGAGCGCCAGCATTGCCATCAGCACAACGTACATCAGATTGATCATCTTCTGTCGCGGAGTTAATTTCTTTCGTATCATGCGATTTTCATTTTCAATGCTTCAACCATCTTGAAATAGACGTCGTTCAGTTCTTGCAACTGAATGGCGAGTTTCTTGGTTTGCTCGTTCACCTCGTCGATAGTGGCTGACTGGGTGCCGACGCTCTTGAGCTGCATCTCGTAGAAGCGGTTGATGCCTGTGAGAGTGCGGTTCATGTTCTCCATCTCCTCGGAGTCGCGAGTGAGACGTGCACTCTGCTCTGCCACCTTCTTCAGCGTGTCGGTCAATTCGGTCAACTGCTCCACGTATGCCTTCGTTGCCTCCTGCATCTCGGGTGCCATGCTCTGGAACTGAGCAGAACGGAATACAGGGGTTGAGGAGATGTTCTCTGCCAACTGAGCAGCATCGACTGGTTCGCCAGAGGAAGGACTAGCAGGGCTAACAGAACTAGAAGAACTAGAAGCACTAGCAGAACTAGAGCCACCACCATTGATGACAATCGTGCCACCACTCGGCACACCGCCACCAACAACGACCGTGCCACCACCGATAGGTGCATTGGCCATTCCTGTAGCCGCATTGGCCAAAGCTGCCACTGTCTCTTCGGAGAGGGAAGAATTGACCTGTGAGGCGATGGCTGCATTCTCTGCCACCTCTTCTGCCAACTCCTGTGCATCCATACTCTCTTGCGGCTCGAAACCTGCCAAGAAGAACACGATGACCTCAGTGCCCATACCCAACCAGAGCATGATGTCTGCTCCATCGGTGTGAGTGAGCTTGAAGAGGGCACCTGCAATCACGACGGATGCACCCCAACTGTATGCATAGTTCAAGAATGTCTGACCACGCTTCGTGCGGAGCCACTTCTGTATGCCTGTATATTTTGTTGCCATAATGATAATTTCCTATTTGACCATTTACTATTTACAATTTATTTCTTTGCCCTCGATGCGGTGCCCACCTGCGAACGAACGCATCGGAAGCCTACAAAGGAGCGACCCACATTCTGATATTCATACGAACGCCACGCACTCTTGATGAAACTCTCAGGGTCTTTCCACGAACCACCACGCACACTCTTCTTCTTCAGCGCGTAGGGGTCTTCCTTCGCAGCGTTGTAGGTGAGGGTCGGGTTCATGTCGCTCATGGAGAGCACACCTGCCTCAGTATAGACGGTGCTTGTCCATTCGGCCACATTGCCTGCCATATCGTAGAGGCCATTGGAGTTGGCGCTGTAGATGCCACACTTCGAGGTGATGAGGTTGCCGTCCTTCGTGTAGTTGCCTCGATCGGGCTTGAAGTTGGCATAATAGCAACCCTTGTCGCTCGACACGCCCTCCTGCTGCCAAGGCAGTTCGTTGCCATCCCTGCCACGAGCGGCAAACTCCCATTCAGCCTCAGTGGGCAGACGATAACGCTGCACGAACTTCGCCTGTGGGCCAAGACCCTTGATGAGGAAGTCGGTACGCCAGTTGCAGAAAGCATTGGCCTGTTCCCAGTTCACACCCACCACAGGATATTCGTTGTAGTTGGAATGGGTGAAATAGAGACGCATATACACCTCGTTCTCCGCATTCTGGAAGTCGTTAATCCAGCAAGTGGTGTCGGGATATACATTGACGATATAGGTGTTGACGAAGTCCCACATGCTGCTCAACGGACGTGTGATGGTTTCGCGATGAATGATACCATCATCGTCCACGTATGCGGTGTCCTTCGAAATCATCACCACCTCATTCGGGTCATTGTCAAAGTCGGTGTTGAGGTTGCGCTCTTCAGGATTCAGACGATACTTGCGCTTGGCAGCCATCACATAGTCAAACACCTCGTAGCGGTAGTTCAACTGCTTCACATCCAGCATCCTCTCGCCCGTCACAGGGTGGAACGTGTAAACACTCTCCATAGCACGCTGCTGGTCTTCATCAGGATTGCGCGGCAATGCCTTGTTCCAGTTCAGATGAGGGGTGACAGGCTCTCCATACTTGTCCTCTTCAATCTTGTAACTCTCATCGCCACCGTAAGCAGGGTCGGCCAGACGTTCACGAATGATGGAGTCGCGCACCCAGTAAACAAACTGGCGATACATCGAGTTGGTCACTTCCTTCTCGTCCATCCAGAACGCATCCACACTAATGTCTCGCGTTGGCACATTCTTGCCCCACAAACTGTCGGTCTTGTCGGTACCCATCTTGAGGCTGCCACGCTTCACCAATACCATGCCGTATGGAGCAGGTTCACTCATCGAGGAGCCACTGACACCAGTCACTTCTCCACCCGACGCACTCGAGCCTCCCCTGCTGGAGAAGCAAGATGCCACGGCCAAAGCGAAGACCACTGCACATATAGCAAACAATACTTTTTTCATCGTTTTATTTTAAGTTTATATATTCTCAACTTGTCTTTTTGTCTTTCAACTCTAAACCATCAACTCTAAACTTTATCCCCCTACAGCCATCTCACACTCTTGTGCTTGTTCCGTCCCTTCTTGAAGAGGTCGAGATCTGTCTGGTAACTCAGCACCACCTCATGAGCGCCATTGCCCAAACCCACACCCGACGTGTAGAGCTGATAACTATACCCCAAACTGATGCCGTGAAACACGCCACCAGCCAAAAGAGCCACCGACGTGTCAGGGCTATAATTCAAGCCCCCGTAGAACTTCTTTCCATCGCGCTCATAAATCACCTTGCACTGCACATCCTCGCGCCAATGGTCAAAGTCCGACTGCACCAAAAAAGAAGGCTGCAAAGATAATAACGAATGTTTTATTTTAATATTGCATCCACCCATCAAATAATACATACGGTCAATCTCCACCTCGTTCGTCAAACCCAACACAACCGTAGGTGCCAGCAAGTGCTGTCCAGACACACCCAGCCACATCTTCGGATGGTAATAATACAAACCTGCACCCAAATCCACCTTGTTGCCCTTCTGATCCGACGAAGGGAATGCAGGGTCTTTGTTATCCTCCAACTCAATGCCGCTTTTGTTCGCCTTCACCGTCATCAATCCACCTTGCACACCCGCAGCCAAACGTCCCCGACGGCTGATTTTCAGATTGTAAGCATACTGCAAAGCTATCTTGGTCGTGGTGAAGATGCTCACATTCTCGTTGAAGAAACTCAACCCCACACCATGACGTGGGCTCAAGAAATACACGGGCAAGTCAGCCGACGCATACAACGTCGACGGCGCCTTCTTGTAGCCAGACATCTGCATCGAATAGGTGGCCGCCACATTCAGCATCCCATCCGTACCCGACACCGCCGGATTATAAAACGACTTAAGGGTTGTGTAGTCAGTAAACTGCACATCCCACTGCGCTCTCACCGCCGACACACACATCAGCGCGAGAGCCAAAGCCGCTAATCCACGCCTTTTCATCACTAATAAATAACTCCATTTCCCCCGTTTTATTGTGTAAGAGCCCTATTTTTTCTCACAATCTTCGGTTTAGCCACACGGGGGAATAGGGAAAGAACTCACCGAAACCTTTTGTGCGCTAACCGTTGTCGCTCCCAACTGCGAAAATAACAACACAACAATAAAAACACGACTCATTTTCACCATTTTTTACTTTTGAAAGTAAAAATTACGCCATTTATCCACAAAAGGCAAGGGAAAAGTCTTTTCGCCAATTGAACGAACAAACAGGAACAACGGCACTTCGACGATGAAAAGACACCATAAACACCACACTCAGTAACGTAATTACGACACACCCACCGCCGTAATTACCTCACTGGCGTTGCCGTAATTACGGCAGTGACAGTGAGGTAGCACGAGGATCACTCCGCCCACTCAAGAACCCCCGTTGCCTATTCATTCGCAACGAGGGTTCTTTCTTTTTCATTTTTGTGTTAGCTGTGCTACCAGAGAGCTTCTGTTTCACCTTCCATCTCCTCTATTAAACGTTCTCTGGCGCAGGGGTCTTTCGTGCCGCCAGTGTCCACGCCGTCTACGGAGAAGTCGCTGATGGCTGATGACACCTTAATGAGACACGGATGGTTTGCTGCAATCGCGTCAATGGGGTCAAATCCGATAGAGATGGACACGATGTTGCCATCGTCGTCCTCCTCCGATGACCACGAGGTGAAGTCTGCCAGCTGCACATCCTCACCGAAGGCCGTCGTCACCTGCTCCGCCATCATGGAGAAGGGAAGCACCAGCGTGCTCCACTCATTGGCCTTGATGGTGCGCAACACCCGAACGTTCACATTTTCGGCAGCTTCAGGTGCCGTGGTGGAAGTCTCATTGAGAAGGATGCGGTCTTCTCCCACAGTGATGTTGAAGTTCACGTCGTCAAAGCCCACCTCCTGTTCGGCGGGTGTGGTGAAGGTCAGCTCGCTGAGTGTGGCATTGAGTTTCGTGCCCACATTCAGGGAGGCATCGGCCGTCACGTTGACAGTCAGCAGCACGCCGCTGGTGCCGCTGATGGGCGCATTGGAGAGTGACAGGCAGCCAAACGTGCCGGTTTGCCCGCTTGCGCTCGACGAGATA
>JAFSKK010000059.1 GCA_017448965.1 Bacteroidaceae bacterium
AAGACTGCATGATATAGGAACTACATATAGGTGCCAAAAATAACAACAGCAGCTACAATCCTGATTGACTGTAGCTGCTGTTGTTATTGTATATAGGTGTTACACCTGTAGTTTATCGAATGCTTACGTTGTTATTGTATATAGGTGTTACACCTGTAGTTTATCGAATGCTTACGGAGGAAAGGTGCTCAAGTTCAAACTCTGACCCTCAAACCTCCCCACACAGAAAAGACCCTCTCCGGGCTTCCGGAGAGGGTCTTTCTTTCTCTCTCCCTCAACAGGGAGAGTTGGAGAGGGTCTTGGGAGAGTTGTTGAGGTCTTTCCCTACTCTATATTGCTTATAATTTCCAACAAATGCTTATCTTTGCACCGCGTTTTATGCGGTGGTTCTTGGAGCATATTAAGTTTTGGTGGTACATCCTTCTTGAAAAATGCCATCTCCGTTAACCCTTTTCCTTATGGATGTTCCAGAGGAAAAGGGGATTGCCTATTACATAACGCCTCCACATTCTCTTCGGTTCTTTCACCAATCGGTAGAGCCATTCCAATGAATGCTCCTGCCACCATTGGGGTGCCCGTTGTGCTGTTCCTGCATAGAAGTCAAACACGGCGCCGATGGTACCCACGTGACAATGTATGTTCAATTCCTTCCAGTGCTGGTACGTCCATTTCTCCTGCTTTGGTGCTGTCATGCCGATCCACAGCAAGTCGGGGTTCGCCTCGTTGATTGCCTGAATGATGGCAGCATTATCCTCATCCGAGAATTCTAGCTTATATGGTGGTGAGAAGGTTATCACTTCCAAATGTGGATACTCTATAGCAGATCTCTCCTTTATCTTCGCCAACACTTTCTCCGACGAGCCCATGAACATGACGCGGCACTTGGGACCACGTCGAACCGAAGGAGCATCGTTCTCCCTTAACATTGTACTTTTTCTTTCGAGCCTATCCATCTCGAAAGAGAACAAATCCCACCCTGCAATTCTCTCCCTCGGCTGGCTCTTCGCTTTCAAGAATTTGCATGCCTTGACGATGCTCGCCCCGTCGGGAATGAGATAATCGCCTTTGGCAAGTGCTTCTGCAAACAGCTCATCCTTTTGTGCCACATTGAACGAATGCGCATTGATGGTGTTTATCAGCACCTTCCCTTCGGGTACACATCCCAAAGCATCCTTGGATTCAAGGATGCTCAAATCTGAAAGTAGAAACATTATACTGTAAAGTTGTTGGAATTAACATGTTTACTTTGAAGAAATCAATCAAAGCACTTGTGTTAACTCTTTAGAATCTGGTAAACTGACTTTATTTGCGTTTTAGGTTACGAAGACTATTTCTTCGTTCTTCATAAAGATGATAATTCAACCTTTCAAGATACCGCTCATCGAAAAAATGTGAATATCCACTTGACACAGGCAAACGCAACATCTGTTCCTTAAAATAAGCAGACTTCTCCCCCTCAAAATAGATCTGATTACAAAATTGTTCCCAAAGGCCATTCCGAATATCGATATAGAATGAATGAAGATCATCTGGCATGAAAACATATCTCAAAGACGAGTCGATTTCAAAACCATATTCTTCACATATTCTCATGTTTCGGTTCGGATCTTCATGAGAGTTCCAATATGAATTACGTGCCACAGCTTCCCATGAAATATGTTTGCCATCTCGAATTTGCTTGGCAAAAGGAGCCAATTCGTCTTTCGGGAACAACTTTGCCCCACATCGATTTCTCAAAAAATAACGCATCGACACATTCGCATCATGCCGAAAGAGCAGCTTTCTAATCCTACATTGATTGACGTCAATCCCCTTCTCATCTTTTAGGAATCCCTTTTGTGCCCCACTCCGCGGAAAAACTTGTAGTCCAATGGAAGAGAAGCCCTCCATCGTAAATGTCAGAAATGGATTCATCTCGTATAGATAAAGAATCCCATAAGGACTTTCTTTGACATCTGTTATGGGAACATATTGATCATCGCCCAAATTTTTCGTGGAGGCAAAAAAAGCTGCAACCTCAATGTCTGAAGTGAAATCAACAAGAGATGTCGAGAATCCATAGTGCTGCGCCAACCCATAATAATTCATTTCGAAGAAAAATGGTCTCTTATAATCTCCAAGAATAATTCCATTGTTAAACAATTTCACCAATGGATGCGAATCAAGCAAAATTCTAAATTCCTCTATTTTCAAGTTGTGAATCAACAGAGGAAACTTACTATGTCTATAAGAAGGAAGAATCTTCTCGTATGCTTTATTTTGACCGCGATATAAATATAGATGGCGGCTCAAATTGGGTTTCAGCGAGTAGCGTCCGCTTGCCAACCGATTAACAAGAAAACAATCATCTGGAGCAGAGTTGATAAACGCCATGTTAGGAGAATCCACTCCTATACCAGCCGACAGCATCGGCATACCCATCGATGAGAAATTTCCCCATCCACCCAACTTTTTCATCTTAGACTCTTCCTCATGTTTCAATGCACCCACCAACTGCTCAAGTGTTGGCAAATATTGAGCCATGGTCGTTGGAAGATTCCAAAACTGAGAGTGTTCCATCATTAAAGGGTCAAGATTGGCTATTTACAATCAAGTGGAGAGTCTTGGTTATCAATGATCCGTAAGCGAATCTTTCAAGACCATTTCATTACTCGGCACATAGTATTTTCGTATCTCATCTCTTGTCTTTTGTATCTCAAAAAAGTTCTCTTTTATTGAGTTCATGATTTTCTCTTCCGAATGGTCAAACAAAGGCAGAAGACAAGAAAGAAGGATTGACAGACACCCTATGCAAAAACCGGCAACACCCCATTTTACTCCATTTACCCCATCCGCATAGCTGAACTTATTATGGAAATGATTGTTCCAAAACAGAAGCTGCTGCTGCAATTGTTGTAGTGTGAATATGTCTTGTCGTAAAGCCTGCCTATCAGCCTTTTGTATTTCTGTCGCATGTTGGCGCAAGAAAAATTCGCAAAAGGCAACCTCATTAAGGATATTATTCGTAGCTACCGACAATCTATCAAGAATGTTGAGGTTGCGTTGTTTGTTTCCACCTGTAGACAAAGCGTCAAGCGCGTCTGCCAATTCATTCTGTACAATACGAACTTGCCCGCCGAAAATATCCTGGTATGAAAGACAAACATTTTGGATAATGTGTTGGCGGTGTTTCTGGAAAGAGAAATTAGGATCTGTTGAACTATAAGCCTTTAATTTGCTATCAGCTTCTTTAGCGTGGCATACATGCTTGTGAAAGAACCCTTTGATATAATGATAAAGAGCCGTAGACATTTCTACACGTAGCCCCGAAACAAAGAAATCTTCGTCGGGGCATATATCTGGCAATTGCAGTGAATAGACAAGAAAACCTGTACTTCCACTATAAGTATGCTTCAACTTAATTTGGTGGGGAACACATTCTTCGGATATGGAATAATCAATGGTTATGTGAAAATTCTCATCTATTGCCCCCTTTATGATAACAGCAGGATCTTCAGGATTGTCCCTTAATACAATCTTAGGAAGAGACTTCTCAAGAACCTGCGGCTGTCCCTTTTCTGTTGCAGGAATCCATATAGCATAACTATATCTCATCACACACTTGTATTAACACGAAGAACATGTGTGTAATACCAATCCGTCAAGCGTTCCATAAACGACAAGCGTGAATACTTTAATGACGCTATATCATTGGCAAGATTCGATATGCCCCATGTGACACCCTTTGGTCCTGGCGCATTCACAATAAACCCCGTCGCCTCCAATTGGCGCACAGTACGTTCACCATACAAACGCACCAAATCAGACCGCAAACCGTGCTTGTGGTCATAAATATACCTTAGAAAATTGTCCTTGTCCATTTTTGCTAAACTGTTATTACGTCCTGAAAGCGCAGTTATTATCTCATTTTTGGATTTGCAAAATTTTATCGAACAGGCTAATTCTTAATATAACCTAAAATAACAGCAAATTACATTTTTAATATTACTGAACACACACACTCATGGTGCAAAGATATATCTTTTTTTATTACAATGGAAAAAAAAAGAAAAAAATATTGTTAAATGTCAATATTTACAAATAAAAGTATCATTCCCATATAAGAATTCGTCTTTTTATCATTGGTTTATCTATGTTTATCAGCACCTTCCCTTCGGGAATAGCCTTCAGGGCATCCTTCGATTCCACGATATTTAATTCACTCAATCGTACCATTTTATATGATGTGTTCTCGCACTTCCTTTTTGCCACGACATGTATTTCCACCCTTAAAAGAGAGAAACATGTCGTCCAAACATATTATTATTATTAAATTCTCTCCTTTTGTTTCTTTTTTTGTTTCTTTGTATGCTTATTTGCAATCCCCCGACAGAAATTCCTTTCCTTGTTTATCGTAAACACAAAAAAAGCACAAAGTCGAAAAACTTTGTGCTTATAATATGATGATGTGCCGTAAACAGCGTCCTACCCTATCAAGGCATCTGCCAACACCATGAGGTCTTCGATGGTCTTGGCCTTGACGGTCGATTCGACGGTGACGATAGGCTCGATGATGGTGATGTTCTTCATCGCTTCCATCTGCTCGCGCATCTTCTTGCCTGATGCAGGTGCCCAAGTGCCGTTCTCAACAAAGGCGACCTTGCGGTTCTGGTAGGTCTTGATGCGGAGATGGTTGATGAAGTCCTCCATGATGGGCATGATGCCGCCATCGTAGGTGGGTGCACAGAGCACCAGACGGTCGTAGCGGAATGCATCTTCCACAGCCTCGTGCAGGTCGTCGCGGGCAATGTCGGAGGTGGACACTTTCACGTCGCTCTTTTCGCGGATGATGTCTGCCAAAGCGAGTGCTGCCTTTGCGGTGTTGCCATGCAGGGAGCAGTAGGCGATGAAGACACCCTCGTTCTCTGGCTCATACTTGCTCCACGTGTCGTAGAGGCCAATGTAGTAGCCGAGGTCTTCGGAGAGAATGGGGCCATGCAGCGGACAGATCATCTGAATGTCGAGCGTGGCGGCTTTCTTCAGAAGGTTCTGCACCATCGCGCCATATTTGCCCACGATGTTGAAGTAGTAGCGACGTGCCTCGCATGCCCAACCTTCGTCATCATCTTCTTCCTTACAGAGGGCGCCGAATTTGCCGAAACCGTCAGCAGAGAAGAGAATCTTTGTCTTTTGGTCGTAGGTGACCATCACTTCTGGCCAATGCACCATCGGGGCCATGAAGAACTGCAAGGTGTGCTCGCCCAGCGAAAGGGTCTCGCCTTCTTTCACCACTTGCAGACGAGCTCCGAAGTCCACGTCGAAGAAGCGTTTGAACATCGCCACCGCCTTCTGTGAGCACACGGCGGTCATGTTGGGATATTTCTCCATGATGAACTTCACGCTGCCTCCGTGGTCGGGTTCGAGGTGCTGCACAATCAGATAGTCAGGTGTCTTGCCTGCGAGTGCCGTTTCGAGGTTCTTTGCCCATTCTTCAGTCTTCGTGGCATCCACCGTATCCATGATGGCGACTTTCTCATCCTCAATCAGATAGGAGTTATAAGAAACACCCAGCGGCACTTCATACTGCCCTTCGAAGAGGTCTATGTCGAGGTCGTCCACACCGATGTATTTCACACCTGGTGCAACCATATCGTATTTCATATCCTTATATATAAATAATGTGTAATTTAAGTTTCGGAAGTTATCGCTTCGCTCAGAAGTTATAAAAGTTACGCTTCGCTTAGAAGTTAAAGACGTTTGTTATGCTGTTGTTTGGGTATTGTCTCCAACTTCCTTAGCTCCCTTAACTTCAAATAATTGAAGGTTCTTCAACTATTTCAGTCTTTCCTGAATGGCTTTGCTTTCAGCCTCGTAGCCAGGCTTGTTGAGCAGGGCAAACATGTTCTTCTTGTAGGCTTCCACACCTGGCTGGTTGAATGGGTTGACTCCAAGAATGAGACCAGAGATGCCGCAACCCTTCTCGAAGAAGTAGATGAGTTGGCCGATGTTGTACTCGTCGAGTTTCTCGATGCTGATTTTGATGTTAGGAACACCACCATCCACGTGAGCCAACTGAGTGCCGAGTTCTGCCATCTTGTTCACCTCGTCGATGCGCTTGCCTGCAAGGAAGTTCAGACCATCGAGGTTCTCCTCGTCGGATGGAACTGCGAGAGAGGTGTTAGGCTTCTCCACAGAGATGACGGTCTCGAAGATGGTGCGTTCGCCATCCTGAATCCATTGACCCATAGAGTGGAGGTCGGTTGTGAGGTCGACTGATGCGGGGAAGATGCCCTTGCCGTCCTTACCCTCGCTCTCGCCATAGAGTTGCTTCCACCACTCGCCGAGGTTGTGGAGTTTTGGCTGATAGTTGGCCATGATTTCAATCTTCTTGCCGCTCTGGTAGATGGCATTACGTGTAGCCGCATAGACAGCAGCAGGATTTTCAGCACAAGGCACGTCGATGGCACACGCCTTTTCCATGTCCTGCGCACCCTTCACGAGGGCAGCAATGTCGAAGCCTGCCACAGCAATGGGCAACAGACCTACAGGAGTCAGGACAGAGAAACGTCCGCCCACGTTGTCGGGGATGATGAAGGACTTGTAACCCTCCTTGTCAGCCGTTGTGCGGGCAGCACCCTTCTTGGCATCTGTGATGGCCACAATCACCTTCTTGGCCTCTTCCTTGCCACGCTGGTCTTCGCACATCTTCTTCAAGAGACGGAACGTGATGGCTGTCTCCGTCGTGGTGCCTGACTTGGAGATGTTGATGACACCAAACTTCACGCCCTTCAAGTAGCCAATCAACTCAGAGAGGTAGTCCTCGCCGATGTTGTTGCCAGCAAACAGGATGCGTGGCGCATCAGATGGTTGCAACCATCCGAAGGTGTTGGACAGCGCGTCAATCACCATGCGGGCACCCAGATAAGAACCGCCGATACCGGCCACCACAACAGCCTCACAATTCTCCTTCAACACCTTTGCTGTAGCGTTCAACTCTGCAATAAATTCTGGGGTAATGGAACTGGGCAGATGCATCCATCCGAGGAAGTCGTTACCTGCACAAGTACCCTGCTCAAGAGCCTCCTGAGCCGCTTTCACTTGAGGCTCCAAAGCCTCAATCGCACCTGCCTTCACAAACGAGGCAGCCTTGCTAATGTCAATTTTCATCATAATATTTACTATTTTACAATTTACTATTTACCATTTATCTTTCAATTTGATGATTTTTCAATTTGTTCGACCGAAAGGCAAATAGTCCAATAACTAAAGAATCCAATAAATCGTAAATTGTAAATCGTCAAATTGTACATGAATTTATTTCAACGAATCACTCAAAATCTTGATCTCCACACTTGGTGAAATCTTCTCGTAGAGGATGTTGTAAACAGCATCCAGAATCGGCATGTTCACATGATAGCGCTTGTTGAGAATCTTCATGCAGTTGGTGCCATAGTAACCTTCCGCAATCATCTCCATCTCCAGCTGCGCCGTCTTCACGCTATATCCCTGCCCTATCATCGTGCCAAACACACGGTTTCGGGAGAAGTTCGAATACATCGTCACCAAGAGGTCGCCCAGATAGGCCGAGTCGCTCACATGGCGGTCTTCGGGTTGCACGGCTCTCAGGAAACGCTTCATCTCCTGCAACGCATTCGCCACCAGCACCGCCTGGAAGTTGTCGCCCAACTTCAACCCGTGGCAGATACCGGCTGCAATGGCATAGACGTTCTTCAGAACCGACGAATACTCGATACCCTCGATGTCAGGCGACACGTTTGTCTTCACATATTTGTTAGCCAACAAGTCCGCCACCACCTGCGCATTATCCAAGTCGCGACAACCCACCGTCAAGTAGCACAAACGGTCGAGTGCCACTTCTTCCGCATGACTGGGACCACCGATACACGCCACCTGCTCTTCGGGCACATTGTACTGACGTTGGAAATAACGGCTCACCGTCAGGCTCTCCTCTGGCACAATACCCTTGATCGCCGTCACCACCATCTTCTCCCGCATGTTCGTCTTCAACTTCTTCAGATGGTTCTTGATGTAAGGCGAAGGAATGACAAAGATGAGCGTGTCATTGTTCTTCACCACCTCATTCAAATCGCTTGAGAATGTGATTCTGTCCACATCGAAGTGAACGCCCGTCAAGTAAGCAGGATTGTGGTGCAGGCGCTTGAAGTCCTCGATGCGGTCATCCCGGCGCATATACCAAGTGATTTTCTCTTCATGGTGCATGACGATCTTCGCGATAGCCGTTGCCCAGCTACCACCTCCTAAGACTGCCACTCTGCCACAAGATTGAAACTGCATATTACAAATATTTTATAAGTGAAAAAGGAAAAGTGAAAAGTGAAAAATTTGCTACCGCACTTGCAAGCTACCTGTTGGACAAACACGTGCGGTAGCAAATTTTTCACTTATCACTCTTCACTTTTAACTTTAGCAATGATGTTGCTGATTTCCTCCACGCTCGGTTTCTGAATGTCCAGCTTGTATTTCTTCAGCACCTCGCCAATCTGCTGCTGAATCTTCTGCGCGTTGCCACCTTCGAGGTCGCTCACGAGATTGTAGCCCACTTTGTAGAGCACAGGCACGATATCCTCGCTGAAGCCCAGTTCCACAAACTTCTCCACGCTATCACGTGGTGCCTTCTTCTCTGGCTTCATGGTGGGGAATAGGAGCACTTCCTGAATGGTGGGCTGACCCGTCATCAAGATAGCCAGTCGGTCAATACCGATGCCGATACCTGAAGTGGGAGGCATACCATATTGCAAGGCACGGAGGAAGTCGTGGTCAATCACCATCGCCTCATCGTCACCCTTATCAGCCAACTTCATCTGCTCAATGAACCGCTCTTCTTGATCAATCGGGTCGTTCAACTCAGAATATGCGTTGGCCAACTCTTTGCCGTTCACCATCAGTTCGAAACGTTCTGTCAAGCCTGGTTTCGAGCGATGCATCTTCGTCAGAGGTGACATCTCCACAGGATAGTCGGTGATGAATGTCGGCTGAATGAACGTGCCCTCGCAGAACTCGCCAAAGAGTTCGTCGATGAGTTTGCCTTTACCCATCGTCTCGTCCACTTCCATGCCCTTCTGCAAGCAGAATGAGCGGATTTCCTCCTCCGACTTGCCTTCGCAGTCGAACCCCGTCTTCTCCTTGATGGCCTCTAAAATAGGCAGACGACGATACGGTGCCTTGAAGTTCACCATATTGTCGCCAATCTTCACCTCTGTCGAACCATTCACAGCCACACAAATCTTCTCCAGCAACTGTTCTGTGAAAGACATCATCCAGTTATAGTCCTTGTAAGCCACATACAGTTCCATGCACGTAAACTCGGGATTATGGCTTCTGTCCATACCCTCATTGCGGAAGTTGCGGCCAATCTCATACACACCCTCGAAACCACCTACAATCAGACGCTTCAAGTAGAGTTCTGTCGCGATACGCAGATACAAATCCACGTTCAACGCGTTGTGGTGTGTGATGAAGGGACGAGCCGATGCACCACCAGCAATCTGCTGCAGGATAGGAGTCTCAACCTCTGTGAAACCTGCCTCGTCAAACACCTGACGCATGGTGCGCAAGATGGTGGCGCGCTTCAGGAAGGTGTCCTTCACCCCGTTGTTCACCACCAAATCGACATATCGTTGACGATAGCGCAACTCTGGATCTTCAAACGCATCAAACACCTGACCGTCCTTCTCCTTTACGATAGGCAGCGGCTTCAGCGACTTTGCCAACACAGTCAACGACTGAGCATGTACGCTGATTTCGCCTGTCTGAGTACGGAACACAAAACCCGTCACACCAATGAAGTCGCCCAAATCCAACAACTTCTTGAACACCTGATTGTACAAATCCTTGTTCTCTTCAGGGCAGATGTCGTCACGAGTCACATACACCTGAATCCTGCCCTTCGAGTCCTGCAACTCCACAAAACTGGCCTTGCCCATCACACGGCGGCTCATCATGCGGCCTGCAATGCACACCTCACGCAGCGGCTCCGTAGGGTTCCCTTCGGCATCCACTGCTGGGTCTTTAAACTCAGCGATGATATCGGTTGAAAATGCGTTCGTTGGATATTCAGCGGCAGGATACGGCTCAATGCCCATATCTTTCAGCGCTTGCAGGTTACTTCTTCTGTTAATCTCCTGCTCAGAAAGTTCAAGTACGTTCATATTTCCTTTCTACAATATATTTTCACGTTGCAAAGATACGACTTTTTAGATTAAGTTTCGCACTTCTCCTCATAAAAACACCCATTTTTAAAATGAATGCCCTTATTTACGAAGAAAATTCATACCTTTGCACCACTTTTCAAAAAACGAACACAACATGGTTGAATTCATATATCTTGCAGCAGGAGCTATCTTGGGGGCGATCATTGCCTGGCTCATCGCTAAAACCAAAAAGAAAGAGATTGAATCGAACCTCATGCTTGCGAATCAGCAACTGACGCAGGAAAAGCAACTGAGGCAACAGGCAGAAGAGGCTTCGGCACAGAAAGCCGAGGAATTGGGAGCCACACAACAGACTCTTACTGAAGCAAGGGTTGACTTGGAACGCGCCAACACGCTACTACAATCCACACAGGAACAGGCGGAACGAGAGAAGGCTCTGCTGCACGAACAAAACGAAGCAGAAAAGGCGGCTTTGCGCGAACAGATGGCGAACGAGGCAAAAATGCGGCAAGAGCAATTTCAGAACCTTGCCACAAGGCTGCTGGAACAAAGTACAGACAGGTTGAAAACGCAGAATGCGGAGTCGATACAAACACTCACCACCCCTCTCCGACAACACATTGAGCAACTGCAGCAAGCCATCCACAACACCAATGCTGAAACCGCCAAGCAAACAGCATCGCTCTCTGAACAACTGAAGTCGATGGCGGAACAGACGACCAAAATCAACGAGACTGCCACCCATCTGACCAATGTGATGCGAGGCGGCAACAAGATTCAGGGAAACTGGGGCGAGATGACGCTCAAGAACCTGCTGGAAAGCCAAGGACTGGTGCTGGGACGTGACTTCGACCTGCAGCACACCATCACCGACGAGAACGGCATCCCTGTGCTGAACGCAGACAGCGGTTCGAAGATGGTGCCTGACGCCATCCTGCATTATCCCAACAACGAGGATGTGATTATCGACGCTAAGATGTCCATTGATGCATACGCCAAATATGTGGAGACAGAAGACGAGACACAACGGAAGGTGCTGGCTAAAGAGGTGGTGCGAAGCGTGCGGGATCAGTTCAAGAAACTATCTGCCAAAGAGTACAGCCGCTATGTGAAGGCTCCCCGTACAACGGTCGATTTCGTCATCATGTACATCCCATACGAAGGAGCCCTACAACTCGCCTTGGCCACAGAACCAGGCTTGTGGAACGAGGCGTTCAGCAAGAAAATCTTCATCACGGGTCAGCAAAATCTCATGGCCATTCTGACGATGATTCAGGCTGCATGGCGGCAATATCTGCAAAACGAAAACGAGAAGCAGGTGTTTGTGATGGCCGAGGAACTGCTCAAACGTGTGGGTGCCTTCATCAAGGAGTTTGACACGTTGAAGGAGCATCTGAGACGTGCCAACGATGATTGCGTTTCGCTCGAAGCAAAATACAACGGACGGATGGGCATTGTACAGAAGGCCAACCAACTGAAGAAACTGGGTGTGAAGGAGAATGTGAAGTATCCCATTCCACCAGACGAAGACAACCTATTGGAAGACATACTTTTAGAAGATGAATAGTAATAATTTGACAGACATGGAAGAAAACAGTATAGGAACAGGGAACGATATCATATCGGAGTTAGCGAATCTGGATTTCAGCAAGATAGCCATGAGCGACATCATCGGGTACGTGGTTCAATTCGGAAAGAATGTGATCATGGCGATTATCGTCTACTTTGTGGGACGATTCGTCATCAAGTACGCCATCAAAGGGCTACGTGCCGTAACCCAAAAGCGGAAGGTGGAGGCATCGCTCACTTCATTTTTGAACAGCCTTGTGTCAATTTCGCTTAACTTGCTGCTGGCCATCATCATCATCGGCATCCTGGGCATCGACACCAGTTCGTTTTTGGCATTGTTCGCTTCGGCAGGCCTTGCTGTAGGTATGGCGTTGAGCGGCACATTACAGAACTTTGCTGGCGGAGTGCTCATTCTGATGCTGAAACCTTACAAGGTGGGAGATTTCATCGAAGCGCAGGGATTTGCAGGCACAGTAAGGGAAATCCAGATTTTCAACACGGTCATGACCACACCCGACAATCAGACCATCATCATCCCGAACGGTCCTTTGGCAACAGGAAGTCTGAAGAACTCGACAAAAGCAACCACCAGACGCGTGGACATTGACGTGGAAGTGGCATACGGTACTGACCCAGAAGAGGTGCGCCATGTGTTCAGCAAGATGGTTGAAGAGGATGAGCGCATCATCAAGGAAGGGGAATTGGCACCAGCCTATCCGATGACCACGATGTCAACCAGCAGCATTATTTTCCAGATGCGCCTTTGGGCAGCTGCTAAAGACTATTGGAATGTAAAATTTGACACAACAGAAAGAGTGTACAAGGAACTGATGGCAGAAGGCATCGAGATTCCTTTCCCACAAATGGACGTACATATTAAGAATTGATTATTGAAAATTGAGGACGGAAAATTATGGCTATTCAGAACATCATATTTGACCTTGGCGGTGTGCTGTTGGATATCGACCTGAACTACTGCATGCAGCAGATGGTGGCGCTTGGCGTCGATATGAAGAAGTTTGAAAAGGAGGGCATGCAGACTCCTTCAGACAAGAAAGCGGCTGTATTGGGAGAAGGAATCGTGGCAAACGGAGCGATGCACCTTTATCAGACGGGGGACATCACAACAGAGGAGTTCTTGGAAGGCGTAAGGAGATACTGCAAGGAGGGAACCACAAGAGAGGAAGTGCTGGAGGCCTGGAATACGGTCTGCATCGGCATTCCCCAATATCGTCTTGACAAGATTGCAGCCCTTCGCCAAAAGGGCTATCACATCTATATGCTATCGAACACGAACGAGGCACATTGGTTGAAGATTGTGTCGGAATGCTTTGGCGGTCAGGAGGTGGTGGACAGACTGTTCGACCACGTGTTCCTTTCTCAGGAGATGCACATGGCCAAGCCAAACGATGACATCTATCTGGAGGTGCTCCGCAAGATTAGTGCAAAGGCCGAAGAATGCCTTTTCATAGACGACTCTACTGCCAATCTGGAAGCGGCCGCAAAACTGGGATTCCACACGGCTCATGCAGAGGTGTCGAAGACCCAAAACGGAAAGGTCGTCGCCCCACCCTCAACAGATTGGACGACGACCATTGACCAGTTACTTCAGTAGTTACGTTGCCGTAATTACCTTTATTACGTTGCCGTAATTACCTTTCTGGATAAAGCGTAAAGACGATCACGCAACCACCTCGTGGTTTGAGGTCCACTTTGGATGGAAGAGAGGACGCCTTGTAAATGTTCCATGGCATGTCTGCATTTCCGCTATCAGCAAAAATCTGAGGATGAGGGATTTGTGAGGTTTTAATTTTAGACCAATCAAGATTCACCGTTTTGTCTTCATCGGTTCCGTTGATGATGGCCACATACCACGTCAATTCCTTATTGCGTGCCATCACGACATATTCGCCAGGATAGCCTCCCAAAAGTTTGGTGTCATTCCAAACATTCGGCAGCTTGGAAAGGAAATCCTGAACAGCTTGAGGTTGCGCCAAGAAACTCTCTGGACGGTCGGCCAAATGCTGCAAGCCTGATTCGAAGAGGACTGTCAGAGCCAACTCGTGAGCATGTGTAGTGATGTGCGGATGCTGAGAATCGGAGAAGGCACAAGGCGTGTAATCCATCGGGCCAACCACGTTTCGAGTGAAAGGCAAAGTGGCATTATGGGCAGCCGCTTTCTTGGTGAAGGTAGGCACATTATTATACCACTCGGCACCATAAACGCCCTCTGTGGAAAGCAGGTTCGGATAGGTGCGCTGCCAACCACGTGGAATGGGAGCACCATGGAAATTGACAAGCAGATGATGCTTGGCTGCCGACTCCAACAGGTCGATACAATAATCCATATTCACCTGATTATCACCCGAGAAGAAGTCTATCTTCACACCAGCCACACCGATGCGTTCGCACCACGCAAATTCCTTCTCGCGGTCTTCAGGCTTGTTCAGACGGAACTTAGGTCCTGGCGCACCATTGACCCATCCCACGGAAGAATTGTACCAAATCATAGGCTTCACGCCACATTGCTTGGCATAATTCACAGCATCCTCCACCGTCTTTCCGTCCTTCATCTCATCCCACTCAGCATCAATCAGCACGTAAGGCAGATGAAGCGTTGCCGCCATATCCACATACTTCTTGATGATGTTGAAGTCGTTGGAGCCATGATTGTATGCCCAATACACCCATGAAACAACGCCTGGCTCTATCCATGAGGAATCCTCCAGTTTGTTGGGTTCCGATACGTCTGTGACGAGGGTGGATTCCACTACATCAGCCAAAGAGCCGATGATGACCACTCGCCAAGGAGTGTGCCATTCGCCATTCAGCGGAACCTCGTTCACATCGGGACAAACCTTAAAGCCAGCAACATCCTTCTCATTCTTCAACGAAGATGCACTTTGCCGCCTTTCGATATTCGCTTCTGTGATGAGGGCAAAGACATTATCAGACGGTTGAATCAGCAAAGGATAGCCCCAATGAGTGTTGTAGGTTTCCATTTCCTGAGAACCGCCAAAGCCGCCCAAAGTCTTCACTTTACCTGTGGTTGACATGGGATAGAAACCCTCATAGCCATCGCTCCATTGCAACATCCAGCGTTTCACGCCCTCTGCAATGTTGAAGGTGGTCATCTCGTCTTTCAGCTTCTCATCCTTCAAGCCCGAAAGTTCATAACGGAAAGCGATACCATCATCATAGACACGCATCACCAACCGCATGGGCGAACCATCGGCATACTGATACTCATACACGTATTCATTGCCTCTGTTGGAACAATAACCACGCTTGCCCGCCACCATCGGATAGCCAACCTTCACTTTGCCGTTCTGGGTCATCTTTTGATAGGTGAGACCCTCTTTCGCCGATGTGGACACACCTACCGCTGAGATGTTCATCACAGACTTGTTCCGATATTTCACCCGATACTCATCGCCCACTTTCACCACAGATATCTTACCGTTCGGAGAAATTGCTTTCTGAGCATGCACCATCGTTGTGCACATCGGGCATCCGAGCAACAACAGGCATCCTGACAATAAACTAACAATCTTTGTCTTCATCATAGGTCAATAATATTTAGTTACTTTCATTACTGAAATTGCCACCAGTCGAAATTGAAGGTGCCATTCATGTTCTCGAAGTGCAGATAGAGGTCGTGAACACCCTTCACATTCTCCACCTTGCCACTCACGGTGCTGAACTTCTCGTCGGCTCCTGTAGCCTTCACAGCAACACGTCCGATTTCCTTTCCTTCAATACCATCAATTCGCAGAACGATGTTTCCACTTCCCTTTGCGGATGCCACGCTGGCCAAGAACTTCTTAGCACCTGCACTACCGAAGTCAACACCTCTCACACGAATGTATTCACCCTCGTCGATGTCGGTGATGTATATGCTGACACGTCCTGTCGAGTATGGCATATCTTTCACCACGCCCGTGTTCTTGATGCCCATCTTCTTGCTCTTCAGTCCTTTTCCCCATGCCATCGTCTCAGCTTCCACGCGCTTGTAAGGATTGAGGTTCTCGATTTGCCTTATCGGGTCTTGATCCAGCCAGTAAGGAAGTTCCTGAATTGTGCCGTCGGCATTATAGGTAATTTCCTGTCCACTTACAGAACGACGCTCATGGTGCTCCCATGTGTCGATGTGCATGATGTCGTAGCTTTGACCAAACACATAGCTCTTGCCCTTGTAGTCGCAGATGCCAGGATGGTTACCACGGTCACGCTCTGTCGGACGCATGATGTAGCCTTTTTCTTCCCACTTACCAGTAGGACTGTCGCTCATCGCATAGCCAAGAGCCTCAGGGCAACAAGTGGACGCATAAGCCATATAGTAGTGTCCGTTCCGCTTGTAGAACCAAGGACCCTCCTGATAGTGCTGAACAGCCCAGTTGGCTTTCTGCTGCCAAGACACTCTGAGGTTAATCTTGGCACCCTCTTCCTTGACAGGACGCATAATGCCATCCTGCTGATTGAGCACATAGATGTCGCCATTGGTGGAAATCATGTCCTCATTGAGTTTGACACAATAAGTATGAGGGTTGCCCCAGAACATCCAAGCCTGTCCGTCGTCGTCGATGAAGACAGAGGGGTCGATGTCATCCCAATGCTCTTTCTGCCATACAAGTGGCTCACCAAGCGGGTCTTTGAAGGGGCCATAAGGAGAATCAGCCACCAACACACCAATGCCGTGTCCATGCAGAGGAGCATAGAGATAGAACTTGCCATTACGTTCCACCGTTTGAATGGCCCATGCACCATTCTCACGGCTGCGCCACTCGAAGTCGCGAAGTGATGCCACAGCACCATGATCTGTCCAGTTCACCATATCAGTCGTAGAATAGAGCAACCAGTCATACATGAAGAAACCTGCGGAATTTCTTTCATTCTCATCGTGAATGTCCTCAGGATGAGAGTCGTGAGATGTATAGAGGAACAGCGTGTCACCCACCACCAATGGAGAGGGGTCTGCTGTATATTTTGTGGAGAAGAGCGGCATGTTACACTCTTCGATGCCACGGAACTTCCACCAGTCGAAATTCATCACCTTCACGCCCTTTCTGCCTCTGAACACGAAATAGAGGTCGTGAACGCCCACCACAGGTGTACGGAGGTCGGTCACCACTTCCTGCCATTTCTCCCAGCCACCTGTGTGACCCACTTCGAGACGAGCAATCACCTTGCCTTCAAGGCTGTCGATGCGCACTTCGATGGCACCACCTCTCAAGGCACTTGCCACACTTGCCGTGAACGTGCGAGGCACCTTCTTGCCGAAGTTTACAGCCTGCAATTTGATGTAGTCACCCTCATGGGTTTCAGAAATATACACGCCTGTTTCGTCATTCCACTCGCTTTTTACGCCCTTCGAGAACGCCATAGTTTCGGCTTCCACACGCTCGTAAGGATTGAGGGTGCCGATGGGTTCCACACCCTTGTCGGTAGGAAGAATGGTTGGGAAGGTGCCGTCGGGATTGAACTTGAACTCTTCGACAGCCACACTACGGCCAAAACCGCCACCACCAGGCAGTTTGCCTGTATGATAGAAGAAGTAGTCGTGACCCTTAAAACGCTCATAACCACAGTGGTTGGTAAAGGAACCCGTTCCGCCTTCAGGCATGATGGTGCCTTTGTAGGTCCAAGGACCAGTAGGAGTGGGCGCTTCAGAATATGCAATATGTTCAGGCACACCACCTGCAGCATAGAGCAGGTAATAGCCTCCGCTCTTGCCCTTCTTGGCACCCATCTGAGGTTTCTTCATAATCCAAGGACCTTCCGTGTAGGTGTCCTTATACTTCTTGCCTCTTTCACGCTTTGACATGTCGGGAGCACCAAAACCCTCCTCGGTCATCTCCAAATTGAACACTTCGCCATTGAAACTAATCATATCCTCATTCAACTTGCCACAATAAACTCGTGGGTTGCCCCAGTAGAGCCAAGCCTGACCATCATCGTCGATGAACACAGTGGGGTCGATATGATCCCAACTGCCGTTTTCATAGAGAGGCTTGCCAATGGCATCGCGGAAAGGACCAGCAGGATTGTCTGCCACAGCCACACCAATCGCCATACCGCCCGAAAGACGGGAATGGGCACAGATGTACCAATAGAACTTGCCATTGCGCTCAATAGTTTGACTAGCCCAAGCACGGTCGTCAGCCCAACTGAAACTCTCCAGCGCGAGGGGACTTCCATGATCTGTCCAGTTTACCATGTCGGACGAACTGTACACACGCCACTCCTGCATCCAGAAGAAGTCAGCCTTGTCCTCATCATGTCCTGTGTACACATAGATTTTGTCACCGTGCACCATCGGAGCTGGGTCGCTCGTGCACCAAGTCTGCACAAAAGGGTTCTGTGCAGCAGCCATGAGGGGAAACAACAAAGCGCTTCCCATCACTGTAAAAGATCGAAATAATTTCTTCATTGATAGAACTTAAAAATAGGTTTTGTCGTTTTTATTGGGCAAAGATAACACGTTTTTTCCGAATACGTTTATGCCTATGATACATTTTTTTTGTTTTTTTCATACACACCTCAAAAAGGATGCGAGAAAGGCTACCGTAGTCTATTTTTCATGAAGTGATTCTTTGCATAGAGGAAATAGAAGACGACACCCAGCAAGTTGACGATGAAGGCAAACCAGAAGGCTGCCGAGTAGTTCACTTGATGGATGGCCACACCACCAAAAACGACTCCAAGTCCCATGCCGATGTCCCAGCAAGTGAGTTGCGTTGAATTGGCTGTGCCTCGTTTGTTGTTGGGGGCAAGATTGATGAACATGGTCTGCATACCTGGCCAAATATGGCCATTGCCCAAACCAATGATGATGGCAGCGCCATAGTAGCCCACAGGATTCTTCATCAATGCGAACAGCAGATAGCCGAACACGCTGACGAGAATGCCGTGATTGACATTCTCCACCACCCTGCCCTTCCGCAGCGAACGAGCACCAATGAGGCGCGAAAGGACAAGGCCTGCACACAGCACGGCAAACCAAGCCCCCGTACCAGCCGTCATGCCCAACTCCTCCTTCCCATAGATGGCCAGATAGGTGGCCAGCACACCATACGACAGGCCCACACATACCATCACCAGCCCTTCGCTCCATCCTTTCTCCAAGAAGAAACGGTCGAACGACAACGGTTCTTTATTTGGAACAATCTCTTTCGTGGGAAAATGCACCGTAGCATTGATGGCTAATCCCATGCCAGCCACACATAGAGCAATGAGAAAAATGATGTTGTAGTCGCCAATGGAATCGTAAATCATCAATCCCACAGTAGGTGCCATGCTCGTGGCAAGATTGTTGGAGAGACCATAATAGCCTATTCCTTCTGCCCTTCGGGAGGATGGTAGCACATCTATTGCACTTGTGCTGTTCGCCACCGTTACAGCCCCCATCGGCGCACCATGCATCGTTCGGATAATGGCAAACAGTGTCATCGTGCCTGCAATCAGATATCCTGCAAACAAAGCGAAAAACAGGAAGTAACACGTAAGTAACACCACCTTGCGCGAAAAACTGTCCACCAAATAACCTGCAATGGGGCGCGCCAAGAGAGCCGTCAACGTGTAGCCCGACAGTACAAAGCCAATCGTGTCTTTATCTGCCTGATACGTTTCGCTCAGATACAACGGCAACAAAGGTGTCACCACCATGAATGAGAAAAATATCATGAAGTTGGCACACCACACCTTCGTGTAATTCGCATTCCAAAGTCTTTCTGTCATGATGCAAAGGTACGATTTTTTCTATTATCATACTCGCCAAAAAAAGTTAAAACTCCTGTTTTTCCTTTGTTTTGTGCTCACATACTCGTAACTTTGCACCCAATATTCGACAATTGTATCACTTCAAAATAAAGATGATGAAGAAATTATTATTGCTTTTGACTTTGTGCTATGCCACATTCGCCGTGGTACAGGCTCAAGATGTGAGAGACCGAAGCGGTGCGCAGGTAGGCAAAGTGGAGAGTGACGGAACGGTGAGAGACCGAAGCGGCGCCTATGTGGGCAAGGTAGAGAGAGACGGAACCGTGAGAAATCGTAGCGGTGCACAGGTGGGCAAGGTGGACTCTGACGGAACCGTAAGAGACCGAAGCGGTGCACAGATTGGCAAGGTGAACTCTGACGGAACGGTGAGAGACCGAAGCGGCGCACAAATCGGTAAGATTGACTCAGACGGAACGGTGAGAGACCGAAGCGGCGCACAAATCGGTTCAGCACGTGGTGTACCAGCCGCTCAGGCAGCCATCGTCTTCTTCTTCAATCTGTTCAAGTAACAAACAGGAAAGTAGCCGGACGGTCTGTCGCTGGCAGTCTCCTTATAGAAGGCTGAAAGAGGAAAGTCCGGGCAGCACAGGGCATCCCACTTCCTAATGCAGAAGCAGTCCGCGAGGGTTGAGTAATGCAGAAGAAAATAACAACAGCCCAGTCCTTTCGAGAATGTAAAAATGGCGAATACAACCATTGTATCCGACATTCAATCTCATGGGACTGAGGCTGAAATGGTGAGAAGGTGAGGTAAGAGCTCACCAGCGGCATGGTGACATGCCGGCTGTGCATCTTGGGAGCTGCAAGTTCATGTAAACCACCCGAGAGAGGGTAGCCCGCCCGAGTTGACGAAGGTCTGAGCAGCAATGCAACAAGGCCGGGGCTCATGCGGTGGAGGGTAGAACGCTAGAGCCATGAGGCGACTCATGGAGTAGATAAATGACAGACACGTGCCGTCAAAAGCACGTACAGAACCCGGCTTACAGTCCGACTGCTTTCCTTCCTTTTTTCAAAATGATGTTAAAATGCTTTCGCCGCGATTAAACCCTCGGGAAGAAGGCCATTCCAACATCTCGAATCAAAAAGAACAAAGATAATAAAACAATCAATGAACACAAGAAATCTCATGGCTGCATTATCGCTGCTGCTGGTTGGCAGCACGGCATGGGGACAGAAGACCTGGACACTACAGGAGTGTCTGGACTATGCTTTGGCCAACAACATCCAACTTCAGCAGAAGAAGATTACGGCAGCCTCCTATCAGGAAGATGTACGGCAGAGCCGCGCGGCATTACTTCCTTCGGCCTCGTTCAGCACCAATCAGAACGTGTCGTGGCGTCCGTTTGCTGCATCGACTTTCAACCTGACAAATGGCTCGATGACGAGCAACAGCAATAAGGTGTCGTACAATGGTTCTTATGGCATCAATGCCAACTGGACTGTGTGGAACGGCGGCCGAAACACAAACACCATCAAGCAGAACCGACTGACAGAACAGATGTCGGAACTGGATGTGACACAACAGGCCAACAGCATTCAGGAACAGATTGCACAACTCTACGTACAGATTCTTTACGAAACGGAGGCTGTCCGCGTGTGTGAAGAAATCATCAAAGCCAGCGAACTGCAACGCGACCGCGCTCAGGTGATGGTGGACGTGGGAAGTCTGGCCCGAGTGGATTGGGTGCAGTTGGACGCCCAAGTGAGTCAGGACAAATATTCTCTGGTTCAAGCACAATCGCAACTGGCCAACTACAAACTGCAACTGAAGCAACTGCTGGAGATTCACGACGATGAGCCTTTCGATGTGGCGATACCTGATGTGTCAGACGAGAAGGTAATGAGCCTTGTCCCCGACGAACAGGCTGTTTACAATGCCGCCTTGGAGATTCGTCCAGAAATTCAGTCCAGCAAACTGAACATCGAATCGTCAGAACTGGCCATCTCATCAGCACGTGCCGGTTACATGCCCACCGTCTCTGTGTCGGCAAGCATCGGTTCGAGCAACTCTTCTGGTCAGCACACCGAATTCACAAAACAAATCAAAACCAACCTGAGCAACGCCCTCGGACTCACCGTGTCGGTACCACTGTTCGACAATCTACAAACTCGCACCAACATCCGCAAAGCCAAATATGCCCTGCAGAGCAGCGAACTGGCTTTGCAAGAACAGCAAAAACAACTCTATTCCACCGTGGAAAACCATTGGCTGAACGCTACCACGTCGCAACAGCAATACATCTATGCGCTGGCCAACGTGAAGAGTATGCAGGAAAGTTACGATTTGGTGAGCGAGCAATTTAACCTCGGACTTAAAAACATTGTGGAACTGACCACAGGTAAGAACAACCTCCTGCAAGCCCAACAGCAACTGCTACAAACGAAGTACACCACGCTGCTGAATCTGGCGCTGCTAAACTTCTATGCTGGAGAAAACATTGAACTATAACCGGGAATGTATCATTTGACAATATTTAAGGATGAAAACAATAAGAATATTCGCAGCCATCATCACCGCTGCAACACTCGCTGCCTGTAGCGAAGGTACCAAGGTGATCTACTCCACAGAACCCGTGGAGAAACAAAATATTAGCACCAGCATCACCGCCACGGGTACCATCGAACCTGTGACGGAAGTGGAGGTAGGTACTCAGGTGTCGGGTATTATCGATCGCATCTATGTAGATTACAATTCAGAAGTGCATAGAGGACAAGTCATCGCCGAACTGGACAAGACGAACCTGCTGTCCGAACTGGCTTCGGCTCAGAGCAACCTCTCAAATGCACAGGCTTCGCTCAACTATCAGTCATCTAACTTCAAACGTTTCAAGACGCTCTATGAGAAGGGACTCGTGTCGGCCAACGATTATGAAAATGCCAAGTTGACCTACGAGCAGGCTGTACAGCAAGTGAGGGTGCAGCAGCAGAATGTACAGAAGGCGCAAACGAACCTCGGTTACGCCACCATCACTTCGCCCATCGACGGCATCGTGCTCTCGAAGGAAGTGGAGGAAGGACAGACCGTAGCATCCGCCATGACCACCCCCACCCTGTTCATCATCGCTCAGGACTTGACCGACATGCGCGTGATTGCCAACATCGACGAGGCTGACATTGGCGGTGTGAAAGAGGGACAGCGTGTGACCTTCACCGTCGATGCTTTCCCTGATGACACGTTTGAAGGCAGCGTGACCCAGGTGCGCCAAGAGGCCACGACTGAAAGTAATGTGGTCACCTACGAAGTGGTTATCTCCGCTCCCAACAATGATCTGAAACTGAAACCAGGACTGACAGCCAACGTGACCATCTACACACTGGAGAAGAACGGTGTGCTGGCCGTTCCATCGAAGGCATTGCGTTTCACTCCCAACGAAGCCTTACTCCAAGAAGATGAAACTGTTGAAGACGTTGAGGCACCAGCCAAAGTATGGACCAAGGAAGGCAACACCTTCAAGGCGCACAAGGTGGAGATTGGCACTAGCAATGGTATGCTCACCGAGATCCTGTCGGGTGTGGCAGCTGGTACAGAAGTGCTCACCGACTTTGAAATCATCGGTGGCAAAGAGGAAGAGGAAGACGCGACCACATCAAACCCATTCATGCCACGTCCACGAAACAACCGTAACACCAACGGTGCCAACGGCAACAAAACTCCGAATGCTAACGGTAATGCTCCCAGAAGATGAACGAACAGAAAGACAATCGTAAAGTTGTCATCGAACTCGACAATGTGAAGCGATACTTCCAAGTAGGTTCTGAAACCGTCAAAGCCCTGCGTGGAGTGAGTTTTAAAATCTATGAAGGTGAGTTCGTGACCATTCAAGGCACATCTGGTTCAGGCAAGTCAACCCTGCTCAACCAGTTGGGATGCCTTGACACTCCTACCTCGGGCGAATACTATCTGGACGGAACCCCTGTGCGCAAGATGAGCAAGAACCAACGTGCCAAACTGCGCAACCGCAAGATTGGTTTCGTCTTCCAGAACTACAATCTGCTGGCTAAGACGACGGCTGTGGAGAACGTAGAACTGCCCCTCATGTACAACAACAAGTACAATGCAAAGCAACGTCGTGAAGCAGCTGTGAAGGCTTTACAGGAAGTGGGGTTAGGCGATCGTCTCGACCACAAAAGTAACCAAATGTCGGGTGGTCAGATGCAACGTGTGGCCATTGCCAGAGCATTGGTCAACAATCCTGCCGTACTTTTGGCCGACGAAGCAACAGGTAACCTCGACACCCGCACCTCGTTCGAGATGCTCGTGCTTTTCCAAAAGCTCCATCAGGAGGGGCACACCATCATCTTCGTGACTCACAATCCTGAGATTGCCGAATATGCCTCCCGCAACATCAACCTGCGTGACGGTAAAATTCGCGAAGACACCATTAACACTAACATCAAATCGGCAGCAGAGGCATTGGCAGCCCTGCCCAAACCACAAGACGATTAGCCTGCCCGCGCAGTACTTGCCAGCCTATGCGCTGGGCAATTCTTCATCAACTCAAATATCCAGCAACTCATATGAACATATTGAATTTGTTCAAAGTCAGCATCAACGCTGTGGCAAACAACAAGATGCGTTCCTTTCTCTCCATGCTCGGCATCATCATTGGTGTGGCAGCAGTCATCATCATGATGTCCATCGGACAAGGTTCCAAGGAGAGCATCCGCAAGGAACTCTCCACTATGGGCACCAACCTGCTCACCATTCGTCCTGGAGCCGACATGCGTGGCGGTGTGCGCCAAGATCCTTCTGCCATGCAGACGCTAAAGATGGCAGATTATCAACGCATCCTCGCAGAAAAGAAATTTGTCAGCTACGTCTCTCCTGAGGTCACCTCATCAGGACAGGTCATCTATGGCAATAACAACACAACCAGCACCATCTACGGAGAATCGACGGAATATCTCGACATCAAACAATGGGATGTTGAGGAGGGTGTCAACTTCAACGAGGAAGACATCCGTAAAGCGGCTAAGGTGTGTGTGGTCGGCAAGACCATCGTCAAAGAACTTTTTGGCGAAGGTAAGGAAGCAGAAGCCATTGGCAAGAACATCCGTTTCAGGTCCATCCCTTTGCGCATCGTTGGTGTGCTGAAGGGCAAAGGCTATAACTCTTGGGGTATGGATCAAGACAATGTCATCATCTCGCCATACACTTGTGTGATGAAACGCATCGCCGCCCAAACATACTTCTCATCCATCGTCTGCTCTGCCCTCACCGAAGAGTTGTCTGATGCAGCCATTGAGGAACTGACACAGATTCTTCGCAGCAACCACAAACTGAAAGCGGAAGCCGTGGATGACTTCACCATCCGTTCACAAGCCGAAATGATGGACACCATGTCCTCCACGATGGACACCGTCACCATCATTCTCGTAGTGGCAGCCGCCTTCTCTCTGCTCGTGGCCGGTATTGGCATCATGAACATCATGCTTGTGTCTGTGACTGAACGCACCAAGGAGATAGGCCTTCGCATGGCCGTCGGTGCCACCGGTTTGGTCATATCCCTACAGTTCCTCATCGAATCCGTGCTCATCTCGCTCACAGGCGGACTCTTGGGTGTGCTATTAGGAGGATTGGTCAGCAACTTTGTTGTTCCGCTCATTGGTATGCCCTCCAGCATCCCTGCATGGTCCATCTATGTGTCCTTCGCCGTCTGCACTTTCATCGGCGTCATCTTTGGCTATATCCCAGCAAGGAAGGCAGCCAACATGGACCCCATCGAGGCCATCCGTCACGAATAAAGATATTCCACTCAAACAATCATATCGTATATGAGAATCCTATTATTGCTGCTATTCACCATCATGGCATTCTGTCCAATGCATGCACAGTCGCTCAAGGACTTTTTCCTCAAGATGCCTCAAGAAGTCTGCCCTTCCCTCTCCGAGTATAACAAGTTGGAGATTGTGGACAATCAAAAGAACGGCAAGGCCATGCAGACACGCAATTTGTTCAGCAAATTTGCCTATATGGAGACTTTGACAGACAACTATGCGCACCTCAAACTCTCTTCCAATTCCAAGAAAGAGATGAAGTTGCTACCACTCAATAACGGAGGCCATATCATCATGGTAATCAGCACCGTAGATGCCGATAGCATTAGCGATTCTTCCATCAGTTTTTACGACACAAAATGGATTCCTCTCAATAGCACCGACTACATCGACGAACCCGTTTCCGACCGTTTCCGGAGCATCAGCGTGGCTATCGAGACGGACGAATTGACCATCACAACCTCCGAACCCATCGCCCTGCGTACTGACGGAAGCAACAAGCCTGCCGAGACGGCTGCTCCCGTGAGCAAGACCTACCGATGGAGTCGCGAACAAAACCACTTCAACAACACCGATCTGTGAAACAAGGACGTTCCCATATCACTCTCCTGGTCGCAATACTGAGCATGATGGCTGCATCGTGCTCAGTTGACCGTTATATACCCGAAGGGCAACACATGCTAACAGAAACGACTGTGACATGCGACGACCAAGAAGTGATGAAGGCTTATGCGCTGAGCGACTACGTGACACAAAAGACCAACACAAAGTGGTTTGGAGCACGTGTTCCTCTGAGGATGTACATGCTTTCAGGTACAGACACCACCAAACGTTCTTGCCGCTTCTGGCGCAAAGTGGGCGAAGCGCCTGTGCTGTACGACAGCATCAAGTCTGCCCGTGCCATGAACGACATCCTGCAGGTGCTTGGCAACGCAGGCTACATGAAAGCCACCATCGATGAACAGCGCCAGACAAAGGGGAAGAAGATGAAAGTGCACTATCAGGTGCATCCCAACCAACGCTACACCATCCGCAACCTCTACCGAATTGTGGACGACCGAGGGCTGCGTCAGTTCATTACAGTGGACGACACTGCCCGTTCATTACTTCATGAAGGTGCCCCCTTCGAGGTGACCACCCTCAATGCTGAGCGCAACCGTATCGCCTCATATCTGCGCAATAATGGTTATTACAAGTTCACCAAGGAGGACGTACAGTTCAGCGCTGACACAGCCATCAACTCTACAGAAATCGATGTGCTGCTACGCATCAAACTGCACCAAGAGAACGGACGCACGGAAGCCACTGAACATAGACCTTACACGATTGGTCAAGTGAACTTTCTGACCGATGTCACCTCGCCTGATATGCCTACCGACACCATCCCATATAAGGGATACAATTTCATTCACCAAAATGAACAGCATTTTCGCAAACGCCCACTCATCGGCAACACGCTGATTCGGCCAGGTGACCCTTTCTGCGACAACCGATTACGTCGGACATACACCAACTTTACGCGCCTCGGAGCCATCTCGTTCTCTAATATCAATCTGGTGGAACGGCCGGGAACCGACACGCTCGACTGCAACATCATCGTAAACCACTCCAAACCCCACTCATTCGGATTTGATGTCGAAGCCACCAACTCTGCAGGTGACCTTGGAGCTGCCATCTCAACATCTTATCAGAACAACAACTTGTTTCGGGGTTCTGAGTCTTTCACCTTCAAAATCAGAGGAGCCTACGAAGCCATCACGGGACTTGAAGGCTACGAAGGACACAACTATCTGGAAGTCGGCAATGAAGCCACATTAAGTTTCCCTGTCTTTCTGTTGCCCTACGTGAAACGCGAATGGGGAACTGCCCACAATGCCTCTTCTGAAATTTCCTTGCAACATAACATCCAGAAGCGCCCGGAGTTCACCCGACGCGTGATGACGGCCGCGTGGCGCTACAAGTGGAGCAGCCTCAGCCAACGTGTGCAGCACCGCTACGACCTCATCGAGGTGAACTACATCTACATGCCTTGGATTTCACGCACATTCAAGGAACAATACCTCGACTCGCTGGGCAAGACAAACGCCATCCTGAAATACAACTACGAGAACTTGCTCATCACCAAGATGGGCTACACCTACTCCTACAATTCGCTCGGCACACGTGAACAGATTTATGGCAAAAACGCCCACACCTTCCGCTTCAATATCGAGACTTCCGGCAATGTGCTCAGCGGCATTTCCAACGTTTTCGGCAGCAAGAAGGATCACGAGGGGCAATACATTTTCTGTGGCAGCGCTTTTGCTCAGTATGTGAGAGGCGACTTCGACTTTGCCCAAAGCCTCAGCATCGGCAAGAACACCTCTGTGGCCTTTCATGGAGCCTTCGGCATCGCCTATCCATACGGGAACTCCAACCAGTTGCCGTTCGAAAAGCGCTATTTTGCAGGAGGAGCCAATAGTGTGCGCGGCTGGTCGGTACGTTCCCTTGGCCCTGGTGCCTATAACGGGAAAGATAAGGGCATCAACTTCCTCAACCAGTCGGGCGACATCAAACTGGACCTCAGCGTCGAGTTCCGTACTAAACTCTTCTGGAAGTTTAGTGGTGCAGCCTTTGTCGATGCCGGCAACATCTGGACGATTCGCGAATACAAAGACCAACCCAGCGGCGAGTTCCGTTTCAACACCTTTGTAGAACAAATCGCTGTTGGTTATGGACTCGGTCTCCGCATGGATGCCAACTTCTTCATCGTCCGCTTCGATGCCGGCATGAAAGCCATCGACCCCGCCTACACAGGTCGGAAGCACTACCCCATCACCCGCCACGATTTCGACCGCGACTTCGCCTTCCATTTTGCTGTGGGAATGCCGTTCTAAAGGAAGTCCCATCACGCAAGCATCCGATAAACCAAACTTAGTTCATCGGATGCTCACTACCCCTCTCTTCCGAGGGGCTCTTTATGTCTGTCTGCTTTCATTTCATCTTCACGCCACCTCCTGCATACATTCTTTCAGTTCCATCCACATCTCGCAGTTCTCCAAATCAGAATAATCCTCACTCTGATATTCTGCCGCATAGAGCATGTCGGCATAGATGCTCATCGACCAATCCCCAAAGAACCCCGTTTGTTGGTTCAACAACAGGAGTTGTGCATCCATGTCCAATGTCCAATCGTCGGACAGTTCATCCCGCTGTCGCAGATGGCAATAGACCTCAACTGCGGCATCGGTCAGAAACTCCAAGTCGGTCATTTCACCGCTGCTGAGCATGTGCTCGAACCATGCTGCATGTTCAGATTGGATGTCAGCCAAACAGCGGAACATGGCCAGCAAGTTTCCGGTGGCCTCTTCCAGATGTCCGTCCTCCACTTGTTCCACGATGCGGCCCAAGATGGGTGCTATAGCATGGAATGTTGTGCTGATGTCATGGGTCTGTAGTGCCTCTTGGCAGGACGTTGTCAGCTCTTTCTGAAGTGTGGCGCTAAATGTCCTGACAGGTTTCCCTGCCAGTTTCTGCATCCTGTCCATTGCCTCCACCAGGAAGGACTCCTTGATGGTACCAACCTTGATATCCTCATGGATGGCCTCGACTATCTTCAGACATTCAGCATTGAGGAGGGGCACCACTGAAGCGTCCTTTCCCTTGATGAATTGGTCACAGAGTCGCCAGTATGGTTCCACCTTTTCCCTGCCAATCAGTATGGGCAGACTCTCATTCATGAGGTCAAACCGCAAGCAGCTGTGCACCCTTTCCGCATGGGCCATGTCCAGTCCATCCAACAGCTTTTTCAATTCGTCATTTTTCATTGTATCGTATATGTTTTTTTCAACGTTAAGTTTTGCAAGCTCTCCAGAAGAAGTGCCATGTCCGGAATATCGGTTCACACAGCGCCTCGGCAGGATATTGCCAGACAAACCGCATGTTTCTCTGAATCTTCAGGAAATACTTTGCAGCCATGCCGTGCGCTGTCAATCCAGAGTATTGTCCGAAGTTACCACCCTTCAGAATCTCCTTCATCAGTGTCCAACCTCGTCTCTCATCCACTGGCGCTATCATATACTCCTCCTCCAAATGGAACACCTCCCTCATCACATACATCACCGCCCCCGCAAACTGCCACAGTCCGAGATGTCGAAGCGTCATTTTCCATTTTTCATTTTCAATGATCAATTCATCTTTTGCTTTCCGCAAAAGATAATAGTAGTCCATCATCTGCCTCAGCCCTATTCCCTCATCAAAGAAATGGTGCATCATGTGGGTCAACTGAAAGACAACGTTGAACTCAAGGGTGGGCACGGGAATGCTCCCGATGCCTTGAGGCAGTTGCACACAATGTTGCATCTGCTCAGCCTTCCTTTCCTCAAACCATCGCTGCAGTCTCTTGTTGTACATGGGATTGTTCATGCTGGCAGGCATGAAATGCAACTCCACAGGAGAGTCGGCAAAGATAGGATATTCCACATGGTGGTAGCGCAGATACGTGGAAGGAAACTTCTTCCTCACAAATGCCATCACCTCCTCTCGTGCTCCATTCAGCCAGGCATCAATATCACCCGAGGCACGCAACTCAGGTGCTGGATACATCAATGCATTCCCCTGTCCCTTCAAGATGCAGCACTCGAACCCCGCTTGCCTCAGCATCTCTGTCAACTCCACACATCTCCCGTTCATCACCTCATTCCGTCCGCTTATCTGCTCACTCACCGCAAACCACCTCAGCAACACCTCCTTCGGCACCCTCATCCCAGCCTCTGTGATTTTCTTCAACCCCTTGAAGCCCACACCCAGCAACGCCTGTTCCTGCATGAACACAAACAGGCCATTCCAGTCCGTAATGGACGGAATACATGGCTGTGCGCCAATGCAATAACGCACAAAATCAAGATAAGATTGAACCTTTAGTGACATGCTTTTCTTCCAACAACAAATTGTAAGCGTCCGAAACTTGGCACAAAACTGCATCTGAGACCAGTGGTGTTGGTCTCTGTGAAGTTTTTGTAATAAATGTTCGGATTGTTAGTTTTTAACTTCTTTTATGTGTGGCTACATGTGTTTTTGCCACCTGCTGTG
>JAFSKK010000060.1 GCA_017448965.1 Bacteroidaceae bacterium
GTGCTACGAATTGCACTAATGCCATCCGGATGGTTCGTGAAATTCGTTGCCGTCCACGGCTTCGAGTAATAGGAATACCGTCCGCATGGTTTCGTATCAATTCGTGAAATTCGTGTTAAGATAAACATCCGAAACTTGAATAATGATGATAAACATGAGGCACAAAGTTCCGGCTTTGTGCCTTTTTTGTTTGTACGAGCTATCACAGCGACAGCCGACACCCCTTCCCGAATCATGATTCCCTTGTTGCTTCCGTTTTTTTGTAGATTATCCAATCCCGGATTCAACGAGATTCTTCTGCTGCCTTGCTGGAATAAAGGTCTTCAGTGAAAATTGGATAAAAGTGCTGGTTGTTCTGATGTGTCACACTTCTTCCATTGTACAAATCTTTCTGCATGGTGAGGTAGAAGTCACGCAAGCCTAACGGAGTCATCTGTAACTCCGCTAATGCGTCCATTGTGGAATGATACTTCATGTCGATGAGTGTAGGCAGTTTGTCCATACCCAACTCCTTGAAGCCATTGCGCACATACAGGTCGAGAATGAAGTTGGCAAACTCCTGCTGTTGCTTCGTCACCTTCTTCTTCATGTCCTCACGCAAGATTTCTGCTCGTTTTTCACGTTCCATCGGAGTGGTGTTGTAAGCAAGATATGCCAACACATCCAGCATGTCGCATTTCTCCATTTGTAACAATCTGCGTACCACCTCCAGTTTGTCTTCTTGGAAGCCTGAACGCTCCAGCACATCCAACAACTGTTCTCTGGTGTCTGGCTGACTCCATTTTTCACGCAAGTCTTCCTCTCCATCCAGGAATTCAGGCAAAGCGCCAAACAGCCTTTTGATATATTCATCCAGCGTCAGCAATTCGTCGCCAAACTGAATGCGCTCTTCCCAATCGGTATGCAGCATGAGGGAGCGCAGTTTTGATAGTTTCACCACCACTTGCTTCTTAGGTATTCCTCCGCTACAAGTACAAGGTAAATGTCCACATACAGGGCAGGGCAAAGGCATATTGGAAGGGCACACACATGGATCTTGTCCACACTTAGGACAGATTCCCTTCGGCTTTTTATTGCAAGTACAAGGATAATTCCCACATAATGGGCAGAACGGGTCGCCATCCCATTCCGGGTCTTGGAAATTCGCCGATGCCCCCACAAAGTCATAGAGTGTAAAGAAATACTTACCTTCAAACAAACGGGTTCCACGACCCAAAATCTGCTTGAACTCCACCATATTGTTCACAGGTCTCAGCAACACGATGTTTCTCACGTTTCTTGCATCCACACCTGTTGAGAGTTTTTGCGAGGTGGTCAGGATGGTGGGTCGCAGCAAGTCATTGTTTTGGAAAAGTTTCAATTGCTTTTCTCCCTTATCGCCATCATCGGCAGTCACTCGTTCGCAATAGTTCGAGTCGGGCACACGCTTCCACTTGTTAATCATCGCCATAATCTGATAGGCATGCGACTGGGTGGCGCAGAACACCAATGTCTTTTCATTGGGGTCTATCTTGCCCAGCAGTTCCCTCACACGATGCTCGTCACGTTCCTTCAGTTGGATGTTGCCAGAATAGAAATCGTTTTCCGTATATACCTTCTTCTTATCGATGTCACCTTCCACATCATCGTTGGGGGTGTATTGATAAGTGTCAATATTGCTGGTTGCCACTTGTACACGGAAGGGAGTCAAGAAACCGTCTTCGATGCCTTGCTTCAGCGAGTAGGTATAGACGGGGGCACCAAAATACTCGTATGTGTTGGCATTCACCTTTCGTCGAGGTGTGGCAGTCATACCTAACTGCACGGCAGGCTCAAACCAGTTCATCAGTTCGCGCCACTCACTTTCATCATTTGCACCACCACGATGGCACTCGTCGATGATGATGAAGTCGAAGAAATCTCTTGGCCATTGCTGGTAATAGGGCGCGCCTCCCTCTTCAGGGCTTCCCATTACTGTTTGGAAGATAGTGAAGTACAAGTGTCGTGCAGTAGGCAGGCGATTGTTATGCTTTTTGTCGTGAATCAGTTCGGGTGTCACACGCTCCATCGCATCTTCAGGGAACTGCTCAAAGTCGTTCTTCGCTTGGTTTGCCAGGATGTTTCTGTCTGAGATAAAGAGGATGCGAGGCTTTTGTTCCTTGCCCCTTGTGTTCCATCCTGTTTCGTAGAGTTTCCAGCAGATTTGGAAAGCCGTGTAGGTCTTTCCCGTGCTTGTTGCCATCGTGAGGAGAATACGATTTTGCCCTTTGGCTACTGCCGTCAGCACAGCATCGATGGCTATTTCTTGATAGTAGCGAGGTTCACGACCACCACCACGATTCAGCGCACAGAAGTTGAACTTGTCTCGCCACTCGTTATGCTCTGGGTAGGTCATCGCCCACAGTTCCTGCGGACTTGGGAACTTCGCGACAGGTCCTTCTGTGGAAGGGATGATGTAGTTGCCCTCACAGTCCTTCACACCCATGTCGATGCCCCAAATCTCGTCTCCGTTGGTGGCATAGGCAAAACGGATGTGCAGCAACTCAGCATACTCTTTCGCCTGTGGGATGCCCACACTCACATCCTTCTCGTCGCTCTTCGCCTCAATCACCGCCAACTTCCTCTTCTTGTATTCCAAGATGTAGTCAGCCTTCTTGGGGTGACGGTTCTGAGGCAAGGAACTCACCTGACCAGGTGCAATCTGATAGGCACGCTGCTCCGTTAGTATCTCACTTTCGGGCACTTGTTCCCATCCCACACCATACAGGGCAGGGTCAATCTTCTTTCGTCGGGTTGCTGTTTCGTCCATTATTTTTCTTTTTCTTTGGTGATACAAAAATAAATGTATAACTTTGCAGGCAAATCAAAATCCTTTGAAGATATGACAGCCATACAATTAAATACAATGAATGTCGAACTTTGGCAAAGCATTGGGGCCATCGCTGATAGCGAACCATTGATGAAGCGTCTGACCAAATACGCCAAGAAACTTGTCATGGAGAGGAAAGCAGACTCCGCGGAGATAACTCGTGAGGAGTTCTTGGCCAGCCTTGACAGAGGTGAAGAAGAATATCGGCAAGGCAAGACACACCGCATCAACACAAAAGAAGAATTGACCCAGTTCCTTGACAGTCTTTGAGCTTTATGTATAAACTTGAATACACTGATGAAGCCAAGTTGCACATGCAGCAGTTGAAGCATAATGAGCCAAAGGCTTACCAAAAAATGGTGAATATGCTCACTGAACTGATGGAACACCCCAAAAGTGGCACAGGCCATCCTGAACCACTTAAAGGTTCGCCAGAAGGACGCTGGAGTCGCCGCATCACCAAGAAGCACCGTTTGGTTTACCGCATTTACGAGGATGCGGTGCTTGTGCTTGTACTCAGAGCCTATGGGCATTATGGGGATAAATAATTCCATTTCTTCTTTTATTCAAATACATCTCTTAACATTGCTTGTTTCAGGGCATCGCACTCGGCGATGGTCTTCTGCTGTAATTCCTCTAACTTGCGGATGTTGGAGGAAAGGGAGTCGAGGTGGGAGACGATGGAACGTTGCTCTGCAAGAGAAGAGGGAATGTTGATAATAATACTATTTAATGCCTTTTGAGTTAGTTTAGGTTGTGCTGCACCTGTTATGTATTCATCTAAATTCAACTCTGCAAAATAATATTCCACATACCGCTGAGTAGACATACACTTAAAACGTAGAACATGAGCATGATTGTTTACCCAAGCTTTTCCTGATATGGGGAATGCTATGGGATATGTCCTCATTAACAAGTTTGCTCCATCCTCTGAGATACAAAGCAAATCCTCATCAAATAGATAATTATCAACATAATCTACGATTCCTGATGCTCCATAATATGGATAAATTCCTTCTGTTCTATCTTTTTTTGTTACAGGTTTACGAATAGAATCAAGGTTCTCTGAAAGTTTTGGAAGTGTTTTCTCTTCCCATCCCTCTTTGGGTTTCAGACATTCCGTGAGTTCTGCTTGGAAGAGTTTGCGGGCTTCGTTGAGTTGCTTTTCGGCATTGGCTTTTAGAGCATCAATATGGGAAAAGGCCGCGTCTAAACGGGCAACGATGGAACGCTGCTCGGCAAGAGGTATACATGGAACGTCTATGTTCAAATACTTCTCAAACTCTATATTGTGAATTCCCGTTGTTGCTTTCTGCATAGTGCTTGTATCTCCTCTTTTATAAATAAAGAGAAGGTACTTATAAAGGAATTCACTTAGTAACGTGTTTTTGTCCTTGATTCTGAGAACAGATGTGAAATTACTGAAAGAGAATTCGCCATTTTCTCTATCGAATAGTACAGCACGACCAACAGGTTGCTTTTCGCTTCCACCAGATTTCTCGACAATAAGGTCTCCTTTTTGGAGTTTGCGCTTTGAATATTGTCGTTCTTCAACATCCAAGTATTCAATATTGTCGAAACGCAGTGTGAAATCCTTTGTGAAATTAGCGTTTCGGATTACGCCTACATTCACAAAGGGCGGTTTCTTACCTTTCCACAAGCCGTTAATAGTGTCGCAGACCTCTCCTAACTTCTTATAACTCCAACCTTCTTTCATCCTACCATCTCCTTTATTTCGTTCAACAAAGACTGCGATTCACTTTGTAGTTCGAGCAGCGATGCAACTATTTCGGCAGAGGTGCGTTCATCCACCTCTTCCACCTTGTTGGGGTTCTTCACACTCAGGTCGTAGTCGCTGCCTAATGTGCTCACATCGAGTGTCCAAGAGTTTTCGCTGTCGGCTTTGGTCTTTTGCAGAGCGAGGAAGTCGGCAAGGTCGTCTTCGTTGAGGGCATTGGTCTTGCCGAGATTGCGCCCTGGATTCAGTTGGTAGTACCAAACTTTCTTGGTGGGAGTGCCCTTGTCGAAGAAGAGCACGACGGTCTTCACGCCTGCCCCTTGGAACACACCGCTGGGGAGGTCGAGAATGGTGTGGAGGTTGCATTGTTCCAAGAGCAACTGACGGAGGGATGCCGCATCGCCATTGGAGAGGAAGGTGTTCTTGATGACGATGCCTGCACGACCACCCACCTTCAGCATCTTGATGAAATGCTGCATAAACATATAGGCGGTCTCGGAAGTGTTGATGTCGAAGTTCTGCTTCACCTCGCCTCGTTCGCTGCCACCAAAAGGAGGGTTGGCGAGAATCACGTTCTTGCGGTCTTTCTCCTGAATTTGCGAGAGGTTTTCTGCCAACGTATTGCCACGGATGATGTTAGGAGCAGCCACCCCATGAAATATCATGTTCATCGTGGCGATGATGTAGGGCAGCGGCTTCTTCTCCTTGCCAAAGAAGGTGTCTTCCTGCAAGGTCTTGTTGTCGGCTGTACTTGTCACCTTCTCATTCATGTAGGTGAAAGCCTCGCAGAGGAAGCCAGCCGAACCACACGCAGGGTCATAGACAGTCTCACCTATCTGAGGGTCAACCACCTTGACGATGGTGCGGATAAGCGGACGAGGCGTGTAATACTCGCCTCCATTCCTGCCAGCATTGCCCATCTTGGCAATCTTCGATTCGTAGAGCACTGTCATCTCATGCTTGTCCTCAGCCGTTTGGAAGTGCAGTTGGTCGATGAGGTTGATGACCTCACGCAGGTTGTAACCCGATGTGATTTTGTTGCGCAGTTCGGCAAATATCTCACCAATCTTATATTCCAAAGTCTTGGCGCTGGTGGCTGTCTTCTGAAACTCGCGCAAAGTGGGAAACAATTTGGCATCCACAAACTGAGTGAGATCAGGGCCAGTCATCGCATTCACGGTGTCGAGCGTTCCATCCTGTTTCTTGGGAGCAGCCCATTGGCTCCAACGCATATAGCCGGTGATGATAGGCTTGTAAGTCTTGCCCGACAGCACGGCTTTCGTCTCCTGCTCCCGTTCCAAATCATCGAGATATTTCAAAAACAGCAACCACGAAGTCTGTTCGATATAATCCAACTCCGTACTGCATCCTGCCTCGTTGCGCAGGATGTTGTCAATCGCATTAAAAGTTTGTTCGTATTGCATGACGATAGATTTAGGCAGCACACTCGTCATCGGTTTGTTTATAGGCTTCCTTCATGCAAGACCTCCAGACACGAGAAAAGCGTAGAACACGCTACTTACCCATATCTGGAGGCCCTAGGAATAGCCTATAACGTCTGATAAGTTGTGCCTACGCTATCGCATAGGCATTAACTTGTGTTAGACGTTATAATATCATCGAGAGTTTCCTAGGTTCCCAGATATTACCAACAACATTAATGCTGTGTTATTATTTTTCATTATGTCACACCAGCCCTCCGCTGAAGTTATGTACTGGTGATTGAGTGCAAAGATACGACTTTCTTTTTGACACAACAAAAAAAGGTGAGGATTTTTTCCTTGCTTGTGAGGGTCTGTGTCGATTCTTCGAAAAAGGAAACGGCGTTCCCACCTATTCGTTGCTTCCACAACCTCTTTTTCGCTACCTCCACTACCTCAAAAACGGTCTGAGTCACACCGCCACCCTCGGTCTGACTCAGACCGACCCCCTCGGTGTGACTCACACCGATTCTGAGGTAGTGGAAGCAGCGTTTTGACACTCACGCATGTTTCAATGGAGCGGTTACGCCGTTTGTATTTTATCTTTTGTGTCTTTGTTTTATTCTAAGGCATTTGGGAATATAGGAATGTTTATCAGCGTCTCGCAAGACGCCTTCCTTGCTTCCTTGCTTCCTTAGACGGAAAAGGGTGGGGCGTTTGAGGAAAAAAGGAGATAAATGACAGGTGAAACACAAAAACAGGGGGATTGTTGTATTGTCGGCAAAAAAATCTTTGTACCTTTGCAATGGGAATACTAACCTAATTCAACTTTCGGATGTTTAGTCGAATAAGCAAGTGGTGAACTTCAGAAACTTAAAAATTCAAGTTTCGCAAGTTTCACTTGCTTGGAGTTAAAGAAGTTAAAGGAGTTAGAGGAGTTAAAGCCGAATGTAATGCTGGCGTGAAAACTCCTCTCCACAGTTGACAGAGTATAGGCTTTAACTACTATAACTCCCTTAACTCCTGAGCGAAGCGGTAACTTCCGAA
>JAFSKK010000004.1 GCA_017448965.1 Bacteroidaceae bacterium
AAATTGTCTAACTTTTTGTTGGAGAAATCATCCACAAACGGAACAAATGTAAGTTCTGAAAACCGATTTCATCAATAATAGGAACTTTGAAATTGACATTTTGTAAGTGATTTTTTCTAATGACCGATTTGGGTTTAACAATATTGTATTGTTCCTATTGCTATATAATCTATTCCTTTTCTAGCAAGAACTCTGCCTTGATCTATTTCAATGTTATCAAAACCTTGCATTAACTCCCCTAAGTTCCTTATAATATCCTCTATAGAATATACAATTTGGGGAGTACCTCCATAGCGTGTAAACAACATTTTTCTATTCATAAGTGTTACTGTTTTGCAGAGCAACTCCCATGCTCGGCGGTTCAAAGAAAAGTTGGTTCATATACATACAAAAAGCGTGGGGAGTTCTCTTGTTACTCGTCCCACGCATAGAGGTTCTGGCATCACCTGTTTGTCGAAACGAGCAACGCCGAAGCCCACGCATTAGTATATAAACGACATTGTAGCATGAAGCCAATAATGGCTATCCTGCTTTTAGTGTCATGAATATACAACTGATGGACGTCTTTGTTGCTTTGATGTTTGACAAACGTTTGGGAACTGCCAGATTCCTATGCGTCAAGCACGAAGCGTCAAGTACGCCTTTTCTATATATAGGTTCCCTGCCTCTATCCCACTCGTGAGCGGGACTTCGGCAAGAGAACAGTTGCAAAGTTACAATTATTTTCTTTTACCAACAAAAAAGGCAAGGATTTTTTGTCCTCGCCTTCAAAACTGTTGGAACTCATGCTGAGTGTCCCATATATTTATGAGACCTGAAATCTTATCCGATGACATGCATGATGATATCCACGATTTCATCCTCCGTCTTTCCGTCGGCTTTGATGACAAGGTCGTAGTTACGGGTGTCATAGCGTGAGGTGTCGGTGAACTTCTTCACATAGTTCTCACGCATCTTGTCCACCTGCGCAATGGTCTTGCGAGCCTCGTCCTCAGTCATGTTCCTTTTGCGCATGAGACGCTCCAGACGGAAGGACATTGAGGCTTGGATGAGGATGCTCAAATGGTTGGGATGATTGCGGAACACGAAGAAGCCGCAGCGGCCGGCCACGACGCACGATTCCTTTTCGGCAATGCCCTTCAGAATTTCCGTCTCTGCCCTGAACACATTGTCGGTGGTCAGTTTCTCGGATTTATTGCCAAATTTCTCCTCGTATTGGCGAATCTCTGGTTCACCGATACGCATCACCTTGGCAAAGTCTTCCCACCAGTAGGTCTTGCGTCCTTTCAGCTTCTCGATCTCCTCGACGGTGAGGTTATACTTCTCCTCCATCGTCTTGATGAGCGCCTTGTCGAAAAACTTCACGCCCAGTCTTTCTGCCAACTTGCGGCCTACGGTGCGACCGCCACTGCCCAATTCACGGTTAATCGTGATGATGAATTTCTCATTCTTGTTCATGATGCTTATCTTTAATAGTTGTTTTGACATCTAATAGCCATCTGAAACGATCTTCCGCATAGATGGTTGTGATATGGGTGCAAAATTACATTTTTCTGACGAATGAACAAAATTTGTTCAACTTTTTTCATTTTGTTATGCTACAAGTCTCATTGCTTCAACGCTTCAAGCAAAGCATCCATCGCCTTGCCGGCGTCTTGGGTTTCTTCGTAGAGCTTCACAAACTTGGAGCCGATGATGGCACCTGCGGCATTGGCTTGGGCGGTTTCGAGAGTCTGCTTGTTGCTGATGCCGAAGCCAATCATGCAGGGGTGCTTCAGGTTCATGCCCTTGATGCGTGAGAAGTAGGCTTGCTTGGTGTCTCCGAACTCCTTCTGGGCACCAGTGGTGGCTGCGGAGGAGACCATGTAGATGAAGCCATCGGTGTGTTCGTCGATGAAGCGGATGCGTTCGTCGGATGTTTCGGGGGTGATGAGCATGATGATGCGGATGTCGTACTTGTCGGCCACGGGCTTGTACTCTTCGAGGTAGTCCTTGAAGGGGAGGTCGGGGATGATGACACCGTCGATGCCCACTTCTGTGCAACGCTGGCAGAATGACTCAAAACCAAATTGCATGATGGGGTTGAGATACCCCATGAGGATGAGGGGCATCTTGACATCCTTGCGGATGCCTTCGAGTTGAGAGAAGAGTTTTTTGAGGGACATGCCGTTGCGGAGTGCCTTTGTGGCAGCATCCTGAATCACAGGGCCATCGGCCATTGGGTCGGAGAAGGGGATACCCACTTCAATCATGTCCACACCTTTCTGTTCCAGCACTTTAATGGTGTTGGCAGTTCCTTCCAGCGTGGGGTGTCCTGCACAGAAATATATCGAAAGGATTTTCTCGCTCTTGGTGGCGAAAAGTTGATTGATTCTGTTCATGATGATTATTTACAATTTGACAATTTACTATTTACAATTTATTGATGGATTGGACGATTTGATGATTCTGACAAAATTCGAAACCTGGTTGGCGTCTTTGAAGGCAGGGGCGGTCTCAAACTTACTGTTGAGGTCGATGCCCACAAATTGAGGATGATGGAACGATAACACTTTTTCTGCATCGGTGGGTTTGATACCCCCTGTGAGGAGAAAAGGAATGTGTCCTTTGTAACCTTGCAAGATATCCCAATCAAACTGCTTTCCACTGCCTCCATACCCCTTGCATTTGGTCTCGAAGAGTAAGTAATCAACCATTCCATCGTATGATTTCACCCGTTCGAGGTCATCTGCGGTGGCTATTTGAACCATTTTGATGAATTGGGTCTTTGGAGGCAAACAGGTGCGGAGTTGTTCGCAGTAATCGGGTGTTTCGTCCCCGTGCAGTTGAATGAGGTGGAAGCCAAATTCCTTTTGTCGTTGTCGTATTTCCTCCAGCGTGGCATTCACGAACACCCCGACACGTTTGCAGTGTTGTGGCAGATAGTCGGGCACACGTTCCACGTTCCGAGATGAAGGAGGAAAGAAGATGAACCCCATCCAATCCACACATCCCAATTCATCTATCTGACGGATGTTGTCCGCATCGCGCATGCCACATACTTTGATAATCATGGAGTATCGAATTTTATGGATTTATCGGGTGACTTGGGCAATGAATTCCTTGAGGGCGGCTCCAGGGTCTTCCGTCTTCATGAAAGTCTCTCCAATCAGGAAGCCACGAAAACCAGCCTCGCGCAACTCTCTCACTGTTTGCGGATTGCTGATGCCGCTTTCAGAGACGAGCACATAATCCTTGGGCAGAAGGGAAGCAAGGCGATAGGAGTTTTGTACATCGGTGTGGAATGTGCCGAGGTTGCGGTTGTTCACACCCACCATGTCGATGTTCTCGCCCACATACTCTAATTCTGGTTCCGAATGTACTTCGAGCAAAGTTTCGAGTTGCAGTTCGTGCGCCTTCTTCGCAAGGGCTTTACATTCGCTCGTTGTCAGGTCTGCCGCGATGAGCAGCACCGCATCAGCACCAACTGCCTTTGCTTGATAAAGTTGGTATTCGTCCACGATGAAATCTTTGCGCAAGATGGGACAGCAGACCATTGGACGGGCGGTGCGAACATATCGCAGGCTACCGCCAAAGTATTTCTCGTCGGTCAGAATGGAGATGGCACTCGCGCCGTTCTCACTGTAGGAAGCGGGTATCACATCTGGCTTTCCTTCCTCCTTAATCCATCCCTTTGAGGGACTTTTGCGTTTGAATTCCGCAATGATGCCCGATGCGCTGTTGGCCAAGCTTTCACGCATCGAACGCCGTACCGTTTCGTCAGCAGCAAGCAGTTTCTCCACATTATTATATAATAAGGAGGGTTCTACCTGTTCCTTCTGTCGTTCCACCTCCATGCGTTTGTGGGCAACAATCTCTTCGAGTATATCCTTAGCCATTTTGTAATGAGGATTTAGGAGTTGATGTCAAGGAATTTCTTAAATGTAGCCAGGGCCTTGCCACTCTCGAGCGATTCACGAGCCGCATTCACAGAGTCTTCCATCGAGAGGTTCTTGTCCATCACGCTGAGACCGCAGGCAGCGTTGGCAATCACCACGTTCTTCTGTGCTTCATTGGCAGAGCCGTCCAGCACGGCATCGAAAATCTTCATGGCTTCCTCTGGTGTTTCGCCACCGTAGATTTCACTTTGTTCAACATACTTCAAGCCCAAATCGACAGGAGTGAGCACTTTCTCGAAGTTGTTGGTGCAAATCTTAAAGCCACTTGTCAGCGAGATCTCATCGTAGCCATCGTAAGAAGTGATGACACCGAAATTGTCGCCAATCTTCTGATGCACATTCGTGTAGAGACGAAGTTGTGCCTGATTGGCAGTGCCGTGCAGAGAGTTCTTCGGATGACAAGGATTCACGAGAGGACCCAACAGATTGAAGCAAGTCGGGATGCCCAAAGCCTTGCGGGTAGGACCTACGAACTTCATGCCGTAAGCGAAGAGGGGGGCGTGAAAGTAGCAGATGCCTGCCTCGTCGAGTGAGCGTTTCAGTTGGTCGATGTCATCGGTGAACTTCACGCCGTGTCCCTGCAAAACGTTGCTGGCACCACTCACCGATGAGGAACCACCGTTGCCGTGCTTGGTCACCTTGTAACCTGCACCTGCAATGACGAACGCAGAGCAAGTGGAGATGTTGAACGTGTTCTTGTCGTCGCCACCTGTTCCTACGATGTCCAGGGTGTTGTACTCACTGAAATCCATGTACTTGCCCGTTTCGAGCAATCCCTGACGGAATCCCAGAAGTTCATCCACGGTCACGCCGCGTGTCTGCATCGCCATCAGCAGGGCGGCAATCTGCTGAACGTTATACTTTTCCTCAACGATGTTGAGCATAATCTGATGGGTGTCTTCCTGCGAGAGCGTCTGTCCATCAATGAGTTGTAAAAGATACTGTTTCATTTTTATTCGTGTTGTAGCCAGTTGTTGATGATTGTTTTACCTTCTTTTGTGAGTACACTTTCGGGGTGGTACTGAATGCCCCTGATGTCGAACTGCTTGTGGCGTATGGACATGATGAAGCCCTCGTCCGACACGCTGGTCACTTCGAGGCAATCGGGCAGTCCTTCTGTATCGACTACCCACGAGTGATAGCGTCCCACCTCAATTCGTTCGGGCAGTTCCTCGAAGAGATAATCCTTCACGGTGATGGTCGTTGGAGTTGCCACACCGTGATACACTTCGCTCAGGTTGGTCAGATGACCGCCGAAACTTTCTCCAATCGCCTGATGTCCGAGGCACACACCCAGAATCGGCTTCTTGCCAGCGTATGCCTTGAGGACATCGAGCAGCAGACCTGCCTCGCAAGGGATGCCAGGACCAGGAGAGAGGATGATTTTGTCGAAAGCCTCCAGTTGCTCCATCTTGAACTGGTCGTTGCGATACACGGTCACTTCCGCACCCAGTTCCTTCACGAGATGACTCAGATTATACGTAAACGAGTCATAGTTATCGATAATTACGACTTTCATAATTGAAACTTCAATTTTTCAATTCTTCAATTTTTCAATTCTTCAAAGTTTCTCTGCTATTGCAATGGCTTTCCGTAAAGCCCCAAGTTTGTTGTTCACTTCTTGTAGTTCATACTCCACATTGCTTTTCGCTACGATGCCGCCACCTGCCTGGAACCACAGTTCGTTGTTGCGGCTCACGAAGGTGCGGATGGTGATGGCTTGGTTGAGGCTTCCGTCAAATCCGATGCTGCCCACACAGCCACCGTATGCACCACGATTGTGTGGCTCGTATTCGCTGATGAGTTGCATAGCCCTCACTTTCGGTGCGCCCGACAAGGTGCCGGCAGGGAAGGTGTCGATGAATGCTTTCACAGGGTCGGCTCCCTCATTCAGTTCGCCACTCACACGCGACACAAGATGGATGACGTGACTGTAGAACTGCATGTCCTTGTAGAAGTCCACCTTCACATCGTGGCAGTTGCGGCTGAGGTCGTTTCTTGCCAAATCAACCAGCATCACGTGCTCGGCATTCTCCTTGGGGTCGTTCTTCAGATAGAGTGCGTTCTGCTTATCCTGCTCAGCATCGCCTGTGCGTTTGGTGGTGCCGGCAATGGGGTCGATGTAGGCACGTCCACCCTCAATGCGGCAGTGTGTCTCAGGCGACGAGCCGAAGATGCGGAATCCGCCAAAGTCCATGTAGAACAAATAGGGTGAGGGGTTGATGCTTCTCAACGCACGGTAGAGTTTGAAGTCATCACCTTCATACTTCTGCTTGAATCGGCGTGACAGCACAATCTGAAACACATCGCCACGCAGACAATGCTTGATGCCTCGACGGATGTTCTCTCTGTGTTCATCGTCCGTCAACGTTGACCAATAGTCGCCCACAGGCTTAAAACCGTATGCCTGATAAGGTCGGTTGTTCACGTCGTGCTCCAACTGGTCGAGGTCATCCTCTTCACCGTCCTCCAGAAGTTCGATGAGTTTCAGTTCGTTCTTGAAGTGGTCGAACACGATGTAGTCTTTATAGAGGATATACTGCAAGTCGGGCGCGTCGTTCAGGTCTTGCGTCTCATCCTTCACGTCGATGTGCTCGAAATAACGTACGGCATTGAAGGTCGTGTAGCCAAAGATGCCGCAGTCGTTCTTGTCATTTCCCTCGATGCAGAAACTCTGCAGGAACTCGTTGATGAGTTGCGCGGTGTCGTATTCGTCTGTGATGGGCTTGCGCGTCTCGCTGCCACCAGGGAACTTCATCACACCCACGCCGTGCTCCACCGACACGCTGGCGATGGGGTGTACGCAGATGAACGAACGGCTGTTCTTCCCGTCGTGATAGTCAGAACTCTCCATCAATGCGCTCTGAGGGTAGGCGTCACGCACTCGCATGTACACACTCACGGGTGTGTTCAGGTCGCCAAGAATCTTTTTTGAGGCGGTATGATAGTTGTATGTCATAGTTGTTGTGTTGTTTTTGGTCAGATGCTTGAATGCGTTGTTCATAACTTATGGATAATTATTCATAACTTACGGATAATTATTCATAACTTATGAACAAATATTCATAACTTATGAACGACTTCTCTTGTGGAAGTACCGTCTTTCTACTGACAGGCTTCAGTATGTTTCAGATACGTGTCCAAGTCTTTGTCGCCTCTTCCGCTCACGGTGAGCACCACAACGGTATCTTTCGTGAACTGGTCTTTCACTTTGGGCAGGAGTGCCAACGCATGAGCACTTTCGAGCGCTGGGATGATGCCCTCCATGCGAGTCAGCTCAAAGGCTGCCTTGAGTGCTTCGTCATCGTTGGCTGGGAGCACCTGAGCGCGTCCTGTCTCGTAGAGGTTGCAATGGATAGGGCCTGTGCCAGGATAGTCGAGACCTGCCGAGATGGAGTATGGCTCAATGATTTGGCCATCATCCGTCTGCATCAGCTTGATGCGGCTGCCGTGCAGAATACCTACAGTACCCACCTGCATGCTCGCAGCCGTCTGACCCGAATCGATGCCCAAGCCGCCTGCCTCGCCAAGGATAATCTTCACACGCTCATCGTCGATGTAGTGATAGATGGTGCCAGCAGCGTTGCTTCCTCCACCCACACAGGCCATCAGGTAGTCAGGATAATCCCTGCCAATCTTTTCCTGCAACTGCCACTTGATTTCCTCAGAGATGACCGACTGCAGACGAGCCACCATATCGGGATAAGGATGAGGCCCCACGGTGCTGCCTATAATATAAAATGTATCGGCAGGATGACAGCACCAGTCACGGATTGCCTCGTTGGTGGCATCCTTCAGGGTCTTGTTGCCACTCTCCACAGGCACCACCGTTGCGCCCAACATTTTCATGCGCTCCACGTTTACGTGCTGACGCTGCACGTCCAACGCACCTTGATACACCGTGCACGGCATATCCATCAGCGCACAGGCAGTAGCCGTAGCCACACCGTGCTGACCCGCACCCGTCTCGGCAATGATGCGCTTCTTGCCCAACTTCTTGGCCAGGAGAATCTGTCCCAGCGCATTGTTGATTTTGTGCGCACCCGTGTGGTTCAGGTCTTCACGCTTCAGGTACAGCTGACAGCCATACTTCTCGCTCATGCGCTTGGCATAATAGAGTGGGGAAGGACGCCCCACATAATCCTTCAGCAAAGCATGATACTCCTTTTTGAACTCCTCACTCTCCAAGATGGGGAGGTAAGCCTTCTTCAAGTCCTCCACCGTCTTGTAGAGAATCTCTGGAATGTAGGCTCCTCCGAACTGTCCGTAGAAGCCATTTTCATCTACTTGATAGGTCATATATATTTATAATTTTCAATTTTCAACATTCAACGAAAAAGAGCCTATCGCAAGTACGACAGGCTCTTTTATTTCTATGCATTTATGTTTGGCTTCGCATAGGGGAACGACCATTGGACTTACGATTTTTTGAATCCCAAGCTACGCCACCACCAATATGCGTTAAACTTCTTAGTCATTTTTACATGAAATGAGCATTTCGACTGCAAAGTAAGAGAAAAACATTCATATAGACAAATAAAAAGGTGAAAAAATAACTATTTTCTTTCAAAAAAACACCTTTGCTGTACAAAAAGACATGGGAATTACGGAAAGTTTGCTAACTTTGCAATAAAAAGGAACTAAGATGAAAGCAACGAAAGTATTATTCGCCATCATGTTGTTGGCCCTTCCTGTCCTGTTGATGGCACAAGAAGTGAAAGACTATCTGAATACAGGAAACACCATACAGTTCAACAACGAAACATATTATCTGGGATGGAGCGCAAGCCCGAATGCGGATTATTTCACGCAGGAGTACTTTCCCAAAGGAGAGAAGCCAGAGTCGTACAATCAGATGTTCACTGTTCTGGTGCATTATTCAGAAGCCCTCACTCCGAAAAAGGCTGTGGAGGCCAAAGCGCTGGAACTGAGCATGAGAAAGCAGACGGATGCTTGCTGCAACTATAAGGTGCACAATAAAGGCGATGAATACATGATAGATTTTCTGGTGAGTCAATCAGATGAAAAGAACCCCGAACTTCTTTCCATCGTTGAGTTCGACGTGCATGTCTATCGCCAAGTCATCATCAATGGCCGCAAAGCCTTGAAACTTGATTTCTATAGCCGCCGTGCCTATGGTAACGACATCATCCCCTTCCTGCAAAACCTATCTGAATATCGCGGCAAAATGATGGCAGAAATGGTGGAGACAAATATCCCTTGTAGGTAGAAGACGTGGGGAGGTCGCGATAGCTATATAATAATGTAGAGCTTTTGTGTTGAATTTTGATGATAACGAGGAAAATAATCACGAAGGGAAAAATAAAAAGACAAAAAAGATGTGGAATATCTGAAAAAACGTATCTATGCACGCAGATAAAAATGATGGTTATGTCAAGAGAAGAAACAAATAGATTACTGTATCATGGCTATGAAACTGACAGATGCACAAATCCAAATGATGCAAGAGGATATGTATGCCGATCTGGTACAACTCTTGATAGAACATTGGCGATACCCGATGGATAAAGCATTGGAGACGCTCTACAACAGTGACACCTTTGCCCGTCTTCAAGACAAAGACACAGGGCTATATTACCAAAGTCCCGGTTATGTGTTTTCTTTCTTGGATAATGAACAGAAGAGTGGATGCATGCAATAGAGTGGTCGGTGACAATCGGCTCACAAAAGAATAAGAATCGGCTCAAACGTGGAAAAGTTTGAGCCGATTGAGTGATATCACATTACTATATTTAAACATTGATTTCAATAATTCTCATAATCAGCCATCCGATGAAAAAAAGAGGATGCCAGTGATGCCCACACCAGCCAGCAGAGAATAGAAAAAGACTTTGGAGGTGTAATTGAATCTGGAGTTCATCTTGTCAACATTGCTGTTGTTCCAGCTCATTCTGCGCGACCATACTTCGTCAAAGTTCTGGTAAGTGAACTTGGCTGCCCAAATTGCGAACACCAGCGCAACAGGTATTTGCACGACGCTCAACACCGTAATCATTTTGTGCGTTCTTTCGCTACTAGAAAAATCTGCATCATGGAACGACGCATATTCCAAGATAAGGACTATAAAGCCAATCACGGATAAAGGCTGGATGTTGGCGAGTAGCCAGCTGATAAATGTTTTCATATCACTTAGTTTTAGGGGTTAATGCTTTTTTCAGATATTTCGAGCATTTCTCGTAGTCCTGATTCCAGTCAGGAGATGATGGATGGAAACAGCAGATAAGGGTGATGGGGTGTTCAACCCCTGGCACGGCAAGGTGGCAGATATACCACTCGGAGTCTGGAAGTTTTTCCCTGTCAATAACGTATGGATTCCCTTCTCTCACATCATCTATCGTCACCATGCCCCATGAAATCACGACATCAGGCTGTAGCTCCACAATACTCTCCTTGAATGCCTCGAAATCCCGCTCACTCAAATAGTCTTTATATGTGTTAACAGTCGGCACAAAGAACTGCACATAGTTCGTAAATGCCATCCGCTGCCATACGTCTTCCACCTCATCATCCACAAACTGGCACATCATCTTGGCGAATCTCTGATAGGCTGGATAGTATTCATCAATGGCATATGACGGTTCATTCCTCAATTCTGCTCCCGTCTCCGTATATGCAGGGCAGTTCGTGTTGTAGGCACTCGAATCCTTCTTCTCGGGGCTGGTGCAATCGCTGAAAAACTTGCAATCGTATTTATTACAATAGAAACTGACACCAACGACAAAGACCTTCTTTCCGCAGATACCTTTCTCATACTCCATTCCCTTGAATGGGATAAAGAAACGATTTTCCTCCATTGTTTTTCGATTTAGAACTTGTGGAATACGTTGCAAAAATAAGGAAAAGAAATGGAATAAACGAAAAAGATGACAAAAAATAAATGGGATGATGCCCAACTGACATCATCCCATTACTATATGTGGCTTGATACGCTTACCCGTGCATCAATTGGTCATGCAGATTTCTGTATTCACATAGGTTGCGACCTCCCGTCACATGGTCCACTTCTTTCCGCATTCGTTGCATTGGCAGATGAGTTTGTTTTTGCCAATGCAACCCAACAACAAGCCAAAGATGTTCAGGAAGAGGAAGCCAAGGCATCCTAATGCTCGGTTGTAGCCTTTTTTGTGGCTGGTGCAATCTGTGCTGCCACACTTGGGACAATGTAGTTTCTTTTCCATATTATTGATGTTTTTTTTGTTATCTTCATCTTATGTAAGGTTTACTTGTCGCATAAACGGCTGTGTCTTGGCTTGCTCCATCATCAGGTCGGCCAGCATGCCGTTGGCATCGTTTTCGCCATTGATGATGTTGTAGAGCGATTTAAGGCCATCGCGCCCGCCGTTGTGTTTCAGCACATGAACTAGACAGAGATATTGCAAGGCCGTGTTGGACGAGAGAATGTCGAGATCGGTAATGGCCAGTTGCGAGAGTGCCAACTGGTAGGCATCATCGCTGTTCTCGTCGATGAATTGCTGCACGTCGCCGAGGGTTTCCAACCCGAGGGATTCGAGCACGGGCAGATAGGACATCATGGACACGGGAAAGACTTCTGCCTGGTTGACGGCGGCAATCCGCTTGTTCAATCGGTCGAAAGGATGCAGTTCTAAATATCCCCGGAAAGTTTCGGCTGACAATGGTACGTCGTCGAGTTTGCCATTCTTCACCAGTGCCAGCATTTGGCGGCGATAGTCGGTGAGCACGACACGCAAACGGCTGAACTCGTCATCTATCAGTTCCATCATGCCTGCCAGACGGCTGAATTGCCGTTTGTACTCGCGGGGTATTTTCACGACGCCCTTGTAGCCTGTGTCATGTTCGATGGTGGACCACACATGCTGCAGGGCTGTGCGCATCTGCAACTCGAAGCGCGCGCTGCCAGAATGGAGCCGACAGATGTAGTGCAGCGAGTTATAGCCGAATGAATCTAACTGGTGCAGCTTGCGTTTGTCCACACTCTCCTGCCAGTCGATGTCGAAGATGCGCTTGGCAATGGCAGCCACCTTGTCCACCTCGTCGGAGTAGAAGGTGATGACACGCAGCCCCACGAGGTCGGTGATGTCGTCGATGCTCTTGTACTTCGCCCCCTTCAGTTCCAGTTTCCCTATAAGCGATTTCTCGGTCTTCACCCTGTGTTCGATGGCGGTGACGTAGATGCCCTGCTCGTGCAGTGCCTGGCACAACTGGTTGTAGGCTTCGTCTGCCAACTGCTGCAACGTGGGGTACAGTTCACGGTACTGCCGCAGCAGCATCTCGCCATGAGGATCCAAGTTGACTTGATTACCCATCTGCGTGCCGGTTTATATGAATTCGAAGATGTTACTGAAGCCCGTGATGGTGAAAATGCTACGGACGTTATCGTTAATACTCTTGATATAGACATGCCTTCCCTGTTTCTGGGCGTTCTTCAGAATGCCGAGGAATATGCGCAGACCTGCAGACGAGATGTATGCCAAGTCGGTGCAGTCGATGATAATGTCCTTGCCATTCGCGTCATTAAGAGGACTCATTGCCTTTTCGGTTTCTGCGGCAGCGGCGGTGTCGAGGCTACCGCACAGAATGGCAACCATCTTGCCGTCAATTTCTTCAATTTTTACGTTCATGCTCAATTATCTATTATGAATTGTGAATTATCTATTATCAATTATGAATGATCTTCTTCCTCAGCGTCAGCACATTGAGGTGATCCATACGCTCGTAGTTGATGGAGTCCATGTTCTGACGTATGATGTGGATGCCCAGTCCACCGATGTTGCGCTGCTTGGCAGAAAGCGTAGTGTCAACTTCGGCCTGAACGGTGGGGTCGAAAGGCTTACCGCTGTCGATGATGGTGAACTTCAGTCGCACGTCATTCGAGGCTGCTTCTATGGTCACATCGCCGCTCTGTCCTGACGGATAAGCGTATTTCATCACGTTGACCACGGCCTCCTCTACGGCTACTTTCACCTGCATGGTGACGGTTTGGTCGAATCCCACAGTTTGGCATACCTCTTCGACAAAGGTGTTCAGTTGTGGAACTTCTTTCGTGTCGTTTGTAAGCACGATGCTTTTCCGCATCTGTACGTCTCTCTGTTGCTTGATATACTGTATGGCCATCATGGTCAGGTCGTCGCTCTGTTCGGCATCGCCCACAAACTGGTGGACGGCCTCAGTCATTTGGCTGATGAGCTGCCGAGGCTCCTGTTGTTGTTGAGCCAATGCACTGTTTGCCACATCGTTTACGCGCTCCATTCGGAACTGCTCATATTGGGCATCCATGGCTTCTGTCAATCCATCGGTGAAAAGGAAGATAGTGGTGCCGGTGAAGACCTGTGTCTCCTGCAGAGAGTATTTCCATGTAGGCATAAAGCCGACGGGGATGTTCGAGTCACAAGGCAGTTCGCCTACGCCAGCACCAACGAGCAATGGGGCATCGTGACCAGCGTTGCAGTAGCGTAGTCGTCCTGTGGGCAGGTCGAGTACACCGACGAAGAGGGTCACGAACATGTGGGTCTTGTTCATGTCGGCAATCGTCTTGTTCATTGTGCTCACGATGCGGTCTGGCATCGACTCGTGAGCCGAAACGGTTCGGAAGGTAGAACGGGTGACGGCCATGAAGAGTGAGGCTGGCACACCCTTGCCCGACACGTCGCCGATGCAGAAGAAGAGCTTCTCGTCGCGGAAATAGAAGTCGAACAGGTCGCCACCCACTTCCTTGGCTGGGGTCAGCGAGGCATAGAGCTGCACGTCGTCACGATCGGTGCTGGAAGGGAATTTCTCGGGCAGCATACCCATCTGTATGTTGCTGGCAATACGGAGGTCACTCTCTATTGAGGCCTTCTGGGCAGTGGTGTTCTTCAACTCTTCGATGTATTTCACCAGTGACTGCTGCATGTTCCCGAACGAGTGGCTCAACTGGCCTATCTCGTCGATGCGCTGGAAGTCGGGCAGTACAGCGTCGAACTGTCCCGAGGCGATGGCCTCAGCCTCATGAGCCAGTCGGCGTAGGGGCTTTAGTTCGCGTGTAATGATGCGGACGAAGAAGTAGAGCATCAGCAACAGGCCGACGGTAACGATGCCCATAATCGTGCGGCGCAGACGATCGAAACCGCTGAAGATGTCGCTCTCAGGGCAGACGATGGCCATCGAACAGCCCGTCTGGCCAAGGGGCTTGTAGAAGACATAGCTGTCCTCGCCATTGATTTTCATCTGCTTCACACCTTCCTCGCCGTTCGTCATGGCATGACCGAGGGCACTCATGGCGGTGTCGGGCTGCTCCAGAGTCTGTGTGAAGATGGTCTGGCAGGTGATTTTCGTTGTATCGGGATGTACGAAGTAGGTGCCGCCACGGCCTATCATGATGCTGTAGGAATTGGGATAGGGCTTTACGGCTGAGATGGTCTGCGAGAGCCAGTTTAGTGAGAGACTGACGTTGACAACACCTATCAACTGACCCTGTTTGTCCGTGAGGGCCTGACAGTAGCTGGTCACCATCTCGCTGGTGTTCGTGGCCGCGTCGAGATCCATGTACGGTTCCGTCCAGCACGGTTTTTCCAGCAGCTTTGGCATGAGATACCAGTCCGAATAGAAATACTGGTAGTTGTCGCTGCCGCCTTGTGTGGTGCGGATGGAGTCACCGATATGTTTGGTATAGGCAGAAAAATAACGTCCCTTGTCTTTGAAGTAGTATGGCTCGAAAGCGATGGAACAGTTGTAGAAATCGGGATTGTTCAGCAACAACCCTCGACTGTAAACGAACATCGAGTCTGCCTGGTCGGGATGGCGCAGTACCAGCCATTTGGTCATGTCTGAGGCCACCTCCACACGGTTCAAGATACCCTCCACACGCAGTGAGGTCTTGTCCAGGATTTGTGTGGCACGATTGACAGCCTCCTGACGCACGGCCTCACGAGCCTGATAGAACAGGAAGCCGAGGGCGACATTGAAGATGATGGCGGCAAAGAACACCACCCACAGACTGACTCTGACGGATAGTTTGCGACGGATATATGCGATGATCCCACTCATAATTATCGATTCTCAATTTTCAATTGTCAATTAGTTCCTTGTATGTCACTTCGTGGCTCAGCATCTGGTTCTCCACCATCAGTCGGCTGGCTTGTCGCACCATGTCGGGGCGCAATCTGAACTCACGCTTCTTCGACTCGCGGTCCACCTGCAGGCGCAGCACCTCGTGGAGCATCAGCCGTTGCATCACGCGGTTGGTGGCGATGTAGTTCTTGTTGACATACTGCATCACGATGTCCAGCGTCTCTTCGGGATGTTGGGCTGCCCATTCCCATCCTTTCTTGCTGGCTTGAGCGAAACGATGTGCCTGCTCCTTGTGTTTTTCGTAATAGTCGCGGTTCATATAGACCCCGTCCTCCTGCACGTTGTAGCCGTGGTCGCAGAAACGATACACGTTCTTGTCGGTCATATTGATACCTGCTTGTACCAACTGGTAGTATTCGTTGTAGCTCATGGCCAGCGTGGCATCGAGTGCGCCAGCCACGAACAGGTTGACATTCTGAGCGAAGTGCACCCACTCGTAGTTCAGATGGTCCTTGATGCTCATGCAGATAGCCAACTGACCGAAACCGACACTCCAGATGCCGACACGGGCACCTTTCTGCGTCAGTGGATCCTTGTCGCGAGCTGAGACGATGACCATCGCATTGTTCATCGATGTCTGAAGGATGTTCACGAGGGGGATGCCTCCATCCACAATCTCCAATGCCTGGCAGAGCTGCAGTGTTGTGGCCTGACATTCATTCTTGCGCAGGCGATCCATGGCAGGCTGTGTGGCCGATGGATGTTCTATGCGTACCTTCACTCCTGCCTCGCGATAGAACCCCTTTGCCTCAGCCACGTAATAGCCAGCGAACTGTGCCTGTGCCGTCCATTGCGGTGTGAACACGATGGTTTCGTCCTGTGCTGTCACTGTCTGAACCGTCGCCATCATTGCAATGATGAATAGGTATAATGTACGTTTCATTCTTTTCGTCATGGTTGTTTCTTATTTGTCAAGTCAGTTTTTCGTTTGCAAAGATACAACTTTTTTATTTCTGAAACTACCAAAATGGCAAAAAAAATACGCACCCGTTTGATGAGGTTGCGGGTGCGTATGTTGTCTGAGCCATAGTGATTATTGTACGGCTACTTTTTTGCCTTTGATGACATAGATGCCAGGTTTGAGGCCATCGATGCTGTCGGCCACTTTCACGCCTGAGAGGTTGTACACCTTCACACGTTCGCCTGGCTTGGCAATCTTTTGGATGCTCGTGGCTTCACCTTCCTCGATGTGGTTGGTGGTGAGCAAGGTGGAGTTGCCGCTGGAGAGTTCCACGTAGCATCGGGTGGCGTAGAAGCCGTTGGAGGTTCTGTCCACATTCACGAAGGTGGCTTTTTTGTTGTCTTTAGCGAGAATGCCATAGAGGCCTTGTGCCGCTTTTTGTTTCTTGGCTGTACCCATCTTGACCTTCTCTCCTGTTCCTTCGGCCGTGAAGACCGATTCGGCCACGCCATCCACAATCAGGGCGTTGTCGATGGTGAACTTCTTGGTGCCATCTTCGCCTGTGTAGTAGAGGATGTAGGGCGTGTTGGCTTGGATGCCTTCCGACTTGCAGTTCTGGAAGTTGAGCTTCACGTTGCTGCCGTCGTTTTCAACGCCTACGAGCTTTTCGAGTTTGCAATCGCTTCCGAACACCTCGTCCACCTGTGCGGCGGTCATAGCGAAGGGCAGCGAGATGGTGTTCCAGCCGTTGAAGACGTAGCGGCTGACAGTCACGTTGAGAGTCTTTCCGTCATACTTTGCAAGGTCTGTACCTTTGTAAGTGCTCAGTGTGAGTGTTTCCTGAGCCGATGCGCTGATGCACCCCAGTGCAAAAGCAGCCATGAGTAGTAGTTTCTTCATACGCTTTGGGTTTTATTTATGTGTAACAATCAATTTTTCACTTCTTTGATGAATCCGTTTCGGTAAGCGAAGAGCAGACGTTTCAGGTTCTCCACTTTGGCGAGGAGGATTTTTCCCTTGTCGGTGTCCTTCACATACATACGTTGCGAACTCAGTTCTACAATCTGGGTCGAACTCTTGATGTCGTCACCATTTTGGATGGCATCTTCGGCAGAGCGGAACGGTTGGTGCTGCACGAGGTCGAGTCCTCGGCTGTGGAAGGTGAGGGTATAGCCGGCAATGCCTGTCTCTGGTTGATAGGCACGCGAGAAACCGCCGTCGATGACGAGAAGTTTGCCATTGGCCTTGATGGGTGTTTCGCCTTTCAGCACCTTCACGGGTGTGTGACCGTTGATGATGTGACGATGTTTTCCCTCCACTCCGAAGTTGTCGAGAATCATGTCCACAACTTTTTCATCGTTGTTGTATTTGTAGTAATAACCCTTTGTCTCCGTGTGTGTTACCTTGTCTTTGATGAAGTAACGTTCAAAGGTGGTCATCTTATCCTTGTCGAACAGCGGCGAGTCTTTTCCGCACCACAGATACCAGATGTAATCCTTGGCATAGTTCTTGCGCTCCTTGGGTGTGTCGGCATTGAAGGCTTCTCTCACCAGATGTCCCGTCTTCTTCATCAGCGCCATTCCCTTGTACTTCTTTCCGTTTATCTCCACCTCCTTTAGGGTGCCGTCAGAGTTGAGCGGAACGGTGGCGTGATACATCAGGTTGCTGTTGGCGATGGAGTACATACCCCCATGTGCCAGCAGGCATTGTATGTGGCGTTGCAGTTTGTCGCTGGTGCGGAAGGAGTGTTCCAACTTGGCCATCAGCAGTTCCTCATCTTCGCTCAAGGCATTGGGATTCTCCTTGTCCACGGTGGGAAGGAAGGTGTCGAGCATCTCATGCTCTGTGCCGTCGATGAAGCAAGTGCCGTTGCCGAAGTAGATGTGTTCCAGCATCTTGCGTCCCGCCATGTCAAACTCGGGATGTCGGTCAATGATTTTGGCCTCCTCCTTGAACTGGATGATGGTGATGGCCTTGTGCATTTGGGCGATGAGTCGATTCGTCTTCTTGTCGTGCTGACTCTCCTTGGTCAACTCGTTGGCAGCGAACAGTTTGCAGGGGTCGTCCTTGTAAGTCTCCATCGCAAACGTGGCCAGTGGCAGCAGGTTGATGCCATAGCCGTCTTCCAGCGTGGCGAGGTTGCCATAGCGCATGGAGAGTCGCAACACATTGGCGATGCAGGCCCGGTTGCCGGCTGCCGCTCCGAACCATTCGATGTCGTGGTTGCCCCACACGATGTCGAAGTGATGATAATTCATCAGCGTTTCCATGATGAGGTGTGCACCAGGGCCTCTGTCGAAGATGTCGCCCAGCAGGTGCAGACGGTCAATGGCCAGTCGCTGAATCAGATTGCAGATGGACACGATGAAGTGGTCGGCACGTTGGGTCTCGATGATGGTCTGTACAATCACATTGTAGTATTGGTGGCGCTTTTCGCCCACACCGCTGTGACTTTCGTGCAGCAACTCTTCGATGATGTAGCCGAACTCTTCGGGTAGTTCTTTGCGGATTTTACTTCGTGTATATTTCGAACTCACCTCTCTCAAAACCTTGATGAGTTGATTGAGCGTGATGATGTAGAAGTCCTCCATGTTGTTTTCTGCCGCCTTGATTCGCTGCAACTTCGCCTCAGGATAGTAAATCAGGGTGCACAGTTCCTGCTTTTCCGACAGACGGAGCGTCGGGCCAAAAATCTCCTCCACTTTCCGCTTCACATAGCCTGAAGCATTCCTCAGCACATGATTGAACGCCTCGCTTTCTCCATGCGGGTCGCTGATGAAGTGTTCCGTAGGCTTGGGCAGGTTGAGAATCGCCTCAAGATTGATCATCTCACAACTTGCCTCTGCCACATTTGGATAACTTTGTGCCAGCAATTGCAGATATCGGAGGTCGTCCTTGATCTCCTCTTCTGTGAATACGTTGTCCTTCTTTATTTCCATAGAAAGATTTTGTGGAGCGTTATATCGGTTTTGGTTTTATGCTCACAGGGTTGTTCTCATTTGCAAAGTTATGTATTTTTTCTTTTGCCGTGCAAAAAAAAGAGAGAAAAGTTGCATGAGTGTTGTTCTCAACAGCAACTTTTCTCGGAAAAACGGTCGGAATATCGTCATTTTTTACTACCTTCGCAAAAAAAACATGCACGATGGGTCTTCTGCCTCTATCCGACCAGCAAATACTTGACGGTTTGTGCAACGAAGCACCCATGCCCGACTACTCAATTGACTATAACTATATGGAACAGAAACGTACAACTCCAACATTCATTGATTCGCTCGAAAAGAATGAGATTTTTGTCTTTGGAAGCAACCTACGCGGTATGCACGGAGGTGGTGCAGCATGGATTGCCTACAAGAAATTTGGTGCCGTGATGGGACAAGGTGTAGGCCTGCAGGGGCAGAGTTATGGCATCCCGACCATGCAGGGTGGGGTGGAAACCATCCGTCCCTATGTGGATGAGTTCATCGCCTTTGCGAAGGAGCATCCCGAACTGACCTTCCTCGTCACCCGCATCGGTTGCGGCATCGCAGGATTCACCGACGAAGAGATTGCTCCACTATTCGAACAAGCACACACGTTAGACAATGTAGTGCTGCCTCCAGGGTGGTGAAGCTGAGTGTGCAGACATTGGAAGTCTCTTACGTCCTGACTGCGTCGTTGTTTCTTTTATGGGCTGGTGGCGTACGTCGTAAAGCTCACGAGGGTAGTGACGTTAGGCACGTGAGCTTTGTGGAAGAAAGCTCATGGAAGAACTGGAGGTGTTCCCTCAGGTTTTCCTTTTATATTCAGCCACACGCAGTTGGTAGGTTGCACAGGCGGTGACGAACTGGCTTTCCGATTGGGTGAAGAGCGTGATGGCATCGAGCAAGTCGGTCATCGTGGTGGTGCCTGCACCATAGAAGATGCGTTGCATGCGCAGATTTTCTTTGGAAGAGGCAACGGAAGATCGGGCAATGTCTATTTGTTTGTATGCTTCTTGAAGGTTATTCCAAGCCGACTGGATGTCGATGGAAAGTTTCTCACGGGCTTCCATGCGGTCGTTCTCGGCTTGTAGCCGCTGGATTTTGGCTTTCCTGACAGCATGGGTGCGTCGCAAACGGTCGCTGAGGTCACCGCTGTACTGTTTCAGTTCGCGGTAACTGCGCTCAGGACTCTCGATGGCAATGAGCAGAGCTGAGGTGTTGCCAAAGTCGTCGTTCACCACGATGCCGAGCACACCTGAGGGCAGCTGCGATTTGAAAGCATTTAGACCGTGTTTGATTTTCGACCACACCTCGTCTTTATTGTTCACATCATCATTCAGATGCACCATCACGATGCACATGCCGTTTTGCGACGTAGTGGTGGTCTTTTCGCGTCTTACCTCCTCATAGGTGAACAGATAGCGTTCCAATGGTTTTGCCACCTGTTCCTCGATTTCCTCGCTCGTGGCACCAGGATAGACTGCTATTACCACACCCTGCCGGATGGTGAACGCAGGAAACTCATCCTTCGGCATCACATACATGCCGTAGATACCCAATATAAAAAGAATGGCTACAATGAGCAACGATATCGAGTAGTGTTTCAATGGCCAGTTCAGCCAAGACATCTTCCTTGCCATAATTATCAACCGTCAATTAGTACACCACTTTCCTTCCTTCACTCAACTTCTGATAACCCTCGGTCACGATACGTTCGCCTTTGGCGATTCCGCGGTCCACAATGATGCGGTTGCCCATTGTCTGTCCGATGCTCACAGTCTTTCGGTGTGCCGTGCTGTCCTTGTCTATCGACCAAACGAAAAGAGTACCATCTGCCCGTTTCTGAACACAGGTGACAGGCACAAGGTAATCACTCCCTTCGCCCTTTGGAGAGGGGCTGGGGGTGAGGCTTACAGAGGCCACCATCCCAGGAAACAGCTTCCTGTCTCCGTTTTCCACATGGATTCTTATATCATACGTGTGCGTGAACGCATCGGCTTGCACTCCTTTCTCAATCCTGCCTCCGCTGACAGTGGCCTGGGCAGCATCGACGCTGATGGTGGAAGGTGTGGATTCTGTGAGGTTGCCAATCTCGGTTTCGGGAATCGACACTTTCACTTTCACGGTGCTGATGTCGAGAATGGTTGCCACCACTTGTGACGGTAGAGCCGTTTCCCCTCCGTCGAGCATCTTCTTACCAATCACACCGCTCACAGGGGCATAGATGCGGCAGTCGGCCACAGCCTTACGTGCCATGTCCAGTTGCGCTTTGGCTTGAGCCACCTGACTCTGTGTCTCCACCCACTTGATTTCGGGGAGGGCGTTCTGGTCGTGCAGTTGCTTCATACGTGCAAGGGCATCGTTTGCCTGTCGCATCTGTGCCTCACAGTTTGCCAGCGCATTTCGTGCCTGTGTGGCGTCCATCTCGGCTATCACCTGCCCTTTGCTGACGAGCTGTCCTTCCTCTACATAGACGCGCAACACGGCTCCGCTACCGGTGAAACTCACCGATGTGCTTGATGCGGCTTCCACTTCGCCAACGTATGTTCTTGTACTCATGTCGGTGGCCTCGCCAACTACCTCAGTTTTCACTCTTACAGGTGCCACCTGTTTTTCCTGTTTTCCGCCACATGCCATCAGCATCACCAATAGCCCTGCGACTGAAAGAAGTTTAATTCTGTCCATAGTATGTTTGTCGTTCTTCTGAAAATCGCTGCAAAGTAACGACGAGAAAAGGAATAATGGAACAAGAAAAAGCCGCAGATATTGTTCTATTTCACCTAATGTAAATAGGAATACGAAAAATAGAAGATGATTAAAGTGTAATAGAATAGTTGTGTTTTGGGAAAAGTCGCTAATTTTGTGCCGAAAACAAAAATAATGAAACAATGGACAGGCTTAATGTATCATCCATCCCTCGTCAAATGGATGTTGACTACCAAGACAACTCCATCGTCCTGCTGAGCGACATCAAGGAGATGCAGGAGAATACGCCCCAGGCAGTGCTGATGGAGAATTATCTGGCTGTGTTGGTGCTGAAAGGGCATGCCACCATTTATGTGGGAAACGAAGAAATCAATGTCCAGGCAGGCGATCTGTTCGTTTGTCTGCCTCAAAACATTCTGAAGAAATCGATGTTCAGCATGGACTTGGAGGTGCGTGGTTTCTGTGTATCGAAGGAGATGGTGGAGGAACTGCTGCACGAGACAAGTCTATATTGGAGTTTTCGTTTCAAGATGCTGAATCATGTGGTGGTGCACACCACGAAGGAGGAAATGAACATGGTTAATCTTTATTACACCTTGCTGAACGAGAAACTCAACGCACCCGAATCTCCTTATAAGAGCCTTTCCCTGCGAAGCCTCTTTTCTTCTCTTGTCTATGGAATGGGTGATATCTTCGAGAACAATGAACGTTCACTCCTCCCGACAACTCACACTTCGGCAGAACACATTTTTGAGTTGTTCATCAACCTGATTGAAGACCCTCAGCAACCTTTCACCAATGTGAATGGTTATGCAGAGTTACTTCACATCACACCCAAATACTTCTCCTCCATCTGCAAGAAATTGTCGGGCAAGACCGCTAACGAAATCATTATAGAGCAAATCATCAAACAGGCGAAAATCTTGCTCCATGACAATAGCCTTTCCATCAAGCAAGTGGCAGACCGACTCAACTTCGCCAACCAATCCCATTTCGGCACTTACTTTCACCGATATACAGGCATGTCGCCTCAGCATTTTCGGCAGGACTGCATGATAGGAAAACCAATCACATAAGTCTCTTTTTTGTTTTTATCGTGTACGATATAATGTTAAAACAACTTAAATCTTTAGATAAATCGCTTGCGATATAAAATAAAGTTCTTACCTTTGCATCGCAAACGATAAAAATAAACTAATCATTCTAGTAGATATGGCAAAGATTTATGATTTCAAGGCTCTCACGAGCAAAGGTAAGGAACTGGATTTTGCACAGTTTGAAGGTAAGGTATTGCTGATTGTCAACACAGCCAGCAAGTGTGGATTCACACCTCAGTTCGCAGGACTGGAGGAAATGAACCAGAAGTACAAGGACAAAGGACTGGTCATCATCGGTTTTCCTTGCAACCAGTTCAAGGAACAAGATCCAGGCAACGACAGTCAGATTGAAGAGTTCTGCCAAATCAATTACGGTGTGACGTTCCAAATCATGAAGAAGACCGACGTGAACGGTCCTGCTGCAGAACCCATCTTCGAGTACCTGAAGGCTCAGGCTCCCACTGAGGAATATCACGGACTGAAGGCCAAAGCCACAAAGGCTCTCATCAAGACCCTCAGCAAGAGTGTGGAGAAGGACAGCGACATCCAGTGGAACTTCACCAAATTCCTGATTTCGAAAGATGGTGAGACTGTCAAGCGTTATGCGCCCACCACAGAGCCAAAGGACTTTGAAAAGGACGTTGAAACAATGCTGGGTTAATCGAAAATTGAAAATTATGCACGCAGAGTTACAACTCGATAATCAGATTTGTTTCCGTCTCTACACGGCAGCACGTCTCATTACACAGGCCTACACGCCCATCTTGACAACCCTGGGCATCACCTATCCGCAGTACCTTGTGCTGATGGTGCTGTGGGAAAAGGACAACCAGCCTGTGAACGACATTGCCCGTCGTCTGGTGTTGGAGACGAACACCGTCACCCCCTTGCTTCAGCGCATGGAAAAATTGGGATTTGTTGTTCGCAAAAAAGGTGAGCAGGACAAACGCCAGCAGATTGTCAGCCTGACAGAGAAAGGCAAGCAGTTGGAGGAGGAAGCCTACGCTCAGGTTCCAACCGGCATGAACAACCAACTTTCTGCCTGCCCGCTGAAACTCGATGACTACCAGCGTCTGGCACAGGAACTTGATTCAATCATTGATACATTAAAGAAATAGGTCGATAATTGAAAATTAAAAATTGAGATATGGAAACAAGTGTGACATTTGACTTGGGGGCGTACATGACTGGCAGTATCCGCTCCATCATGGCGAAAGCCTACAAGAGTGTGCTGTCCAATCCCCGTGAGGCAAGGTTTGCCTACCGCATGCAGACGCTCTTCCAAAAGTCGGAGAAACGACGTAAGAAGATGCTGGAGCAGGAAGGCTTGGAGGTGCCGCCATTCCTCATCAGCAGCATCTCCACCACTTGCAACCTGCATTGCAAAGGATGTTACGCTCGAAGCAACGGCATCGCAGAGGATAAGCCTGCCGACCAGAAGGCGACATTGGCTCCCGAGCAGTGGAAGGCCATCTTTGCTGAAGCTGCCGACATGGGCGTCAACTTTTCGCTGATTGCTGGTGGGGAGCCTTTCATGCGGAAAGATATTCTGGAAAGCATCGCTGAGGTGAAGGACATGATTTTCCCTGTCTTCACCAACGGTACGCTCATTGGTCCTTCTTACATGAAGTTCCTGAAGGAGCATCTCAACATGGTGCCCATCATCAGCATTGAAGGTACAGCGATGGGGACTGACGAACGTCGAGGTCAGGGTGTGTTCAAGCGTGCTATGCAGTCAATGGAGATGCTGAAGGAGGAAGACCTCTTTTTCGGCACCAGTATCACGGTGACCACCGAGAACTACCGCCTTGTCACTTCGCCGCAGTTCATCGACACCTTGCGTGGATATGGTTGCAGAATCGTCTTCTATGTGGAATATGTACCCACAGAGGAGGGCACAGAACATCTGGCTTTTGGCGACGAAGAGGTGGCAGAGATGGAAACTCTGCTGGAGGAGCGTCGTGGCACATACGCTGACATTATCTTCCTGTCCTTCCCTGGTGACGAGAAGGCGCTGGGCGGTTGTCTTGCCTCAGGTCGTGGTTTCTTCCACATCGGTCCTGACGGTTCGGCTGAACCTTGTCCGTTCTCTCCGTTCAGCGACAGCAATGTTGCCACGATGAGTCTTCGGAAGGCACTACAGTCGCCTTTGTTCCGCAAGATTCGTGCAGCCAAAGCACTCGGTTGGGAACATACGGGTGGATGTACACTCTTCGAGCACCGAGAAGAAATAGAGAAAATGATCGTATAAAACAAAACAGGAAATATGAAAACAGCAATCCGTTATTACAGTAAGTTTGGCCATACGACAAAAATGGCAAACATTGTTGGCGAACTCACTAACACTCGTCCAGAATTGGCATCGGTTCGCTTGGATGAACCAGTTGACACGCTCTATTTAGGCGCAGGTGTGTTCTTGGGAAAAGTGGACAACAGCATCGTCGAATTCATCAGAACACTGACTCCCGATATGGTGAAGCGTGTTATCTGTTTCGGTTCGAGTGCCATCATCAAGTCGCCAGTACCGCAGATGCGTGAACTGCTTCAGGCAAAGGGCATCACGGTCTCTGAGAAGGAGTTTACTTGTAGAGGATCGATGGGACCAGTTCACATGGGACATCCCAACCAAAAGGATCTCGACGATTTCCGTCAATTCATACGTACAACTTTATAAGTTGATCAGTTTACCCCTTCCGGTATTCCTTGGGGCTCATGCCGTTCAAACGCGAGAAGAACTTGCTGAAGGATGGTGTGTCGGTGAAATGGAGGCGGTCGGCTATCTGGGTGATGCTCAGTGGGGATGTTTGCAATAGGAAGGATGCTTCCATCAGCAGCATCTGGTTGATGTAGTCGATAACGGTGCGGCCTGTGACCTGACGAACGACTCGGGAG
>JAFSKK010000061.1 GCA_017448965.1 Bacteroidaceae bacterium
ACTTTGTCCTCGGTAAACATTAGCGATACGTTTTAGTGAATGCTTGTGGTTTGGTCACTACAAAGTTACTAAAAATATCGCTAATGTGCTAATAATTAAACAATTATTTTTTAAGAAATTTTCATCGAACTCACGTTAAATAATATCATATCTTAAAAAGCTGTAAATCGACACAATATAACATTGGTAAGACTACAGCATCTATAACAGCGAAGCTCAGTAAAGGCACAGAATGCATCAAAATCCTACTCTCAAAGGGCTGAAAAAGACCCCATCGTCGGGATTTCGTGACTGGGGTTACCGTAATTACGGGAATGTCAGTATCGTAATTATGGGAACGACGTGGCGATAAATGAGGTTGTTTCATACGAAAAAACATAGATAACGCAGAAATGGCAATAATAACCCCCGTTCCCAATTAATAGGTAACGGGGGTTTTATTGTATTGGTAACGGAAGTGTCAATTCACAGGCAAGCCCGTTGTCGTTTTGACCACAAATGACAAAAAAATTGCACGGATTAGGCGGATGTATAACCTGTTGATTGTCTAAACAGGTAAAGAATCCGTTTAATCCGTGCAATCTGTTGTTAGAGATGCTTACTCAAGTGGCAAGTACCAGTTCTTCTTTTCCTTGAGGAATTGGAAGAGGTCTTCGTCTTTAGTACCCGCGCGGCGAGCCACCTTGTCTGCCAAGAAGGATGGGTCGTTACGGTGCTGGGAGAGACGCATGAGGTCGTAGAAGCGGAGACCTTCGGTTGCTGTTTCCAATGCCATCTCGTCGCAAATCTTGTCTTCGACAAAGAGGATGCTGTCTGCCTTGGTGGAGAGTTCGGGGATGGCGTAGGTGCTGTCGCACTCCACGTTGCCACAACCGCGGGAATGGAGTCCTACGGTGTTCTCACGTGTGAAGGTGTACTCGCTGAAGGAGATGAGGTCGCCTGCGGCTGTACGCTCCTCCTCGGAGATGTACTTCTCGATGTTGTCTTTCCAAAGACCATACTTCAGCACGGCAAAGGCTGCCTGAGGATAGCCTGCGCGGTTGAGTGCCTCGGCATAGCGGAGATAAACATGGGTGAGACGGTAGATGACGACTGGAGCGTGGCTCTGGGCGTATTTACGGCAATTCTGACTGAGTTTGGAGAAGTTGCCAGACATTGACAGATAGGGGTCAGAGGTCTTGGTGGTAGTCAGTGCCGGATAGATGCTGGACATACGCAGGTCGCCACGCTGAGCCTCATTCTCAAGCACGGTGTCAGGACTCATGTAGAGGGTGTCGCGAAGGAGCGTGACAGGGTCGGTGAACAATGCCGTGTAGGTCTGCGAACGAGAGATTTCCTCGTAAGCGGCAGAGCGAGTGGCCTGATAGTAGTAGTTGTTGTCGCGGGTAGACGCGAACACATCTTGCAAGTCGGACACCACACCATTGTACTCTTCGGTCTCCATCGGAATAAAGGTGAGCACCTGTGAGGAGGAAGAAGATGTGAACAGGTTGGCATAGTCGTCAACTACACGTTCGAACACTGGGCCATCCAAGCGCCATGAAACGGAAGATGTGCCAAGAGGCTGGGTGTTGCCTTGCTTGGTGAGGTAGTCGTGGTAGAACTTGGCTGCCTCTTCGTAGCGTTCTGCCCAAAGGCACAGGTCGCCCAACAGGACGTAGATGGGGATGTAGAACTGTCTGGAATTAAATGAGTTGATACTACCGTAGTCGGGATAGGCGATGTCCTTGTAAGGCGTCAGATCGTCGATGAAGTAGTTGGCTATCCACTTCACATCGCGATGCTCATACTTCGATGGGTCGGCATCCTTCTCGGTCAAGATGGGTTCGGTGAAGAATGGCACCTCGCCGTAGTTGATGGCCAATTGGAGATAAGTCCAGGCGCGATAGGCCTTCACCACTGCAAATTCATTCTCAAACACCTTGTAGCCGCGCTTGGCAAGTTCGGTGTCGGCGTTGGCAAGAAAGTAGTTGCAGTTCTGGATGATGGCATAGTAGTCACGTGCATTGTTGTAGGGGTTGGAGGCGTCGGCTGTGAAATTGGCCACTTGCTGCAAGTCGAGTGTGGCTTGGTCGGTGAGCGATGTGAGGTCACCACGCAGCTCGCCCAACAAGATGGTGCGGTCAGCCACCTTCTGCATTTTTCCAACGATGCCCATGAGAGAGTAGAGCGTGTCGTTGGGGGTGTTGAGGCGGTTGTCCTCGACGAAGGAAACCAATTCGCTGTCGGCCTCGGAGCAGCTGGTCAAGCCCCCCACTCCAAGGAGGGGAAGGGCTATGGCTGCCATAATGCTATATATATTCTTGAGTTTCATACTTCAATTGCAAATTTTCAGTTATCAATCGTCCATTCATTAGAGGTTTATCTTTACACCGAAAGAGAAACTGCGGCCAGGAGCGAGGAGTCCGCGGTCGATGCCCATGCCGAGCACGGCATTTGACTGTGCGAACTCTGGATCGGAACCGAGATACTTGGTGATGGTGAAGAGGTTGTTGGCTGCTCCCCAGAAGGTGATGCCCTGCAGATAGGTGCTGCGTACTGGCAGACGATAGCTGAGGGTAACGTTCTTGAGTTTGAGGTAGGAGCCATTCTCTATCCAGCGGTCGGAGAAGCGGCTGTTGCCCATTTCGTCGAGGAATGAAGCACGTGGCACTTCTGTCTGCTGACCGTCGTATGTCCAACGTGAAAGCATGTTGGTGGTCTGGTTGTAGAAGTAGGAACCTGACTCCAGAATGCTGCGCTGGTAGTTGTAGAGGTCACCTCCAACGGAATAGTTGAACGAAGCGGAAAGCGTGAATCTCTTCCACGAAAGCTGAGTGGAGAAGTTACCGTAGATGTCGGGGTTGGGGTCGCCAATCACCTGCATATCTTCAGAACCGATGCGGCCTTCGTAACCAACTTCGTCCTTCACATTCACGAAGTGCATGTCACCTGCCTGGAAGTATTGTCTGGCACCAGTTTGGGTGGTCTGATAGAGTCCTGCCTTATCGGCATCTTCCTGAGAGGAGAACACGCCTGCAGTCTTGTAGCCATAGAAGAGACCTGCTGCCTTACCTACCTGATTGAGGACGGTGGCGCCATAGAGTTCCTGAGTCATGGATGACTGACCGCCAGGCAGACGCTTGATGCGGTTCTTGTAGTGACCCATTGATGCTGCCACTGACCACTGCCAGTCTTTCGTGTTCACGATCTTCACATTGGCGCTGATGTCGAAGCCATCGTTGGTGACACGTCCATCGTTAATCCAGTTGGTCGAGAGACCAGAGATGTAGGACAGGGTGCCGAGCGAAAGCAGGTTGTAGGTGTTGCTGTGGAAGTAGTTGGCTGAGAGCCAGAGGCGGTTGTCGAAGAAAGAACCTTGCAGACCTGCGGTGAAGCGGGCTGTGGTCTCCCATTGCAACTTCGTGTTACCGATATTGGCCATGCTGATGCCTGTGAGCGAGTTGAACAGACGGCCAGAGGTGAAGTAGGTGCGCGATGCAATACTGTTGATGTCGTCGTTACCAAGCAGGTCGAAACCACCATTCAGTTTCAGGTAGTTCACCTGACGGTTTGGACGGAACCAACTTTCATTGGTGAGCACCCAAGCAGCCTCTACTGAGGGGAAGAAGCCAAAGGCATATTTACCTATCTTCACACCTTCGTTGGCATCCACACCAAACTTGCTGGAGCCGTCCATCGCTATCGTGGAAGAAAGGTAGTAACGCTCCTTATAGTTGTAGCCAGCGGTGAGATAGTAGGTCAAATCGACGTCGCGGTTATCAACACCATCGGTCTGCTTATATTCCAGAGAAGAAGACATGTTTGGAGTCTTATCGTTACCTGTGTTGTAACCAATCTGGGTGTTCAGACGGTAAGTGTCGCGCAAATAGCGGAAACCAGCCTTACCTGTCAGATAGTGACCGCCAAAACGATGCTTATAACTCATGGAGAGGTCGTTCATGATGGTAATCTGACGGCCTGCCAAAGCACTTGCACAGTTCTGCACCTTACCAATGCCTTCCACCTTGTACTCGGGTACACCGGTAGTGGGCAGATAGTAGTTCTCGTCGGTGTTGACCAACTGGAAAGCGAAGTGGTTAGCCAGTGTCCAATCCTTATTGATGTTCCAAGATGGCGTGATGGCCAATGACACCATACGGTTGCCGAAGTAGTTCTTGTTGCGGCCCTCGCCATTCTGAAGGATTGAGAGCGGGTTGGCCAACGATGTGGTGTAGTCGTTAGAAACCACCAGGTCGGAGAGATACTCATCAGCTTCAGCCAGATAGCCGGACAGATGTCCACTGGTATCGTAAGCGTAAGGCGAAAGGAATGGTGACTTGATGAGTGAGAGGAATGCGGGAGCGGTGATGAGTCCATCGGTCACATTGTCCTTCACACCGTCGTCACGCATGTTGCGAGTCACGTCAGAGTAGGCTGCATCAAAGCGCACATAGATGTCCTTGGTCAACGAGATGTCTGAATTCAGACGCAGGTTGAAACGAGAGAAGGAGAAGTCCTTCAATGTGCCGTTAGAACCAGCATAACCTACCGACAGGTTGTAGTTGGCCACGTCGTCACCACCCTGCACGTTGATGCTGTAGTTCTGTGTGTAAGCGGTGCGCTGGATCTTGTCGCTCCAGTCGGTTGAGTTATGGTACCAAGGATAGTAGTAGTAGTTGGGGTCTGTCTGGAGGAACTTGAAGGAGTTCTTCTTTGTGCCAGTCGTACCAATCAACTCTGAGGCGTATACGCGGAACTGCTCGGCGTTCATCATATCAACTGTCTTGGGAGCAGTCTCGAAACTGCCACCAATGCTCACGTCAATCTTCGTGGCCATCGACTTGTTGCGTTTCGTCTCGATAATGACAACACCATTGGCGCCTTTCGCACCATAGATGGCTGTTCCGTTCTTGAGAACTGACACTTTTTCGATGTCTTCCACCATGATGCCTGAGAGGATGTTGTTGAAGAATCCATCATGCAGAGAAGGAGAATTCCACTGCATGTTCTGGATGACACCGTCGACAATCACCAGAGGCTGGGCATTGCTGTTGAGGGAGTTGAGACCGTTCATCAGCATCTTCACACCCTGTGCAGGCTGACCGCCACGCACGTTTGTGAGCATGTCGCCACCCAGATTCTGCTGTATCTGGTTGTCGATGGAGATGTCATTGTTGTTATAAGTGACCAAGGTGGTCTTCTGGCTGGTGGCCAAAGTTTGGCGGGTATAGGTCTCGGCAAACTTGGAGGAATACATCTGCACCTCCTGCACTTGCTGTCCCTTACCAATGGGCTGCTGCACCATGGTGTAGCCATCGGCCACTAACATCAGCGAAGTGACATAAGTCGGAACCTTGATGGTGTACTCACCCTGATCGTCTGTCATGGCAGAATAGCGGGGATTGTTGTATGCCTGCACCTGTACACCAACAGCAGGCTCTTTGGTGGCAGCATCGATGACACGACCCTTCACCTCGCGCACATTGACCTCAGCCTTCTGTGACGCGGCTTCTTGAGCACTCAAGTTCAAGGCGAAGCAAGTGTTCATCCCCACGGCTATTGCAAATAAAATACGTTTCATTTCAGTGCCTCCTTTCTTTTCTTTGCTTCCAAGAGGGCTTCATCACCTTCATCAGAAACGGGTTTGAGGTAGATACAATCCAGGAACATCTCACGTGAATAGGCTTTCACTTCTGCAGGCTTCTTACTATTGATGGAGCACTGCAGCTGCAAACGGACTGTGGCATCCTGCTGCTGATAGTTGCAGACAGGGAATGTGAATGTAGCGATTTTCACCGTGTCAACACAACGGCCGTCGCTGATAAGTTCCTCGTCGAAGACGATACTCTGCTCTTCGCCATTCTCGTCCATATAGAACAATGTAGCTATAAACTTGTTGGGCTTGAAGTCACGTGAGTTGGACAGATAGACGGTCTTAGGCAAAATCACGGCATTGATGTCGTAAGTGCCCGAGAGCGTGTTTCTGATTTCAAACGTGGCTGTCCAGTTGCTGGTATTCTTGCTTGGCACAATAGACACGTATGCATTCCCAGAAATGGTGTCACCAATGGCATCGCGATAACTCAACGTACATTCATTATACTCCGTCAATCTGGCTCTGTCTTCACCCTGTGTCGTGATGGGGTGGAAGAAGAGGTCTTCGGGAGTGAATGGCCACTCATTGATACGGTAGATATAGCCATTGGAGCACAGGAGGTCGCTGTTGATATTGGCTGGATCCATCACACCACCTGCTTCATAAGGCTCATAGAACACATGGTAAGGCCAGTCTCTACCACTATTGTAAGAGGTGGAGAAGATGGAGTCTTGCTCCGAACGCTGCACGTTCTTGTTGTAAATCAAGTCACGAATCAAAGAGACGTTTGTCCAATAACGGCTGATGGAATCGCCCTTCTCCACAGAACCGTAGTTGAAGAACTTGGAAGCCTCTTCATAAACAGGTTCCCATGTTGCCTTGTCGGGCACGATCATGAAGTAGGTGGAGTCTTCTGACATAATTTGGTCAAACACACGGAAGAGGTAATTCTCCTTGACCATCACAGAGTCAGAATAAACTTTCAAACCATCCTCGATACCCAATTCGATGGACTGATTCTCGTCCAGTTTCTGCTTCTCATAGTGAGACAAGAAGTCGCCGATGTGACTGAACTCTTCCATGGAGGTGAGACCTTCATAGATGTTATAAGTGTACTGCGCATCGTCATCCACCACATGAAGCAGACCGTTGGTGGCTGGCATGTTCTTGTGCTTCACATCGAGCACCTCTGCATTGTAAATGGCGTTCGGGTTGAGCGCGAGGAACTTGTCATTCAACATTCTCACACTTTCGTCCGTCTGTCCGTTCATGTTGTAGAGGTTGTGAGCGATGTGGTTCATCACAAAGTGCTGTCCCACCGTTGAATCACCCTTCGCTGTCTGACAAACTTCGAGCAGGGAGTCTATATTGTAGGTGCCGTTCACTGGTGCCCATACGGTCAATGTCTGGTCAGCATTCAACAGGTCGGCAAATGTCACCTTCGTGCGGTGGTTGTTGTTATACACATGCGTTGCCTGCAACAGCGAGAGGAAATCACTCAGTTGAGGATCGTTCTTCACCAACTGAAGCAGTGACGACGTGCCGTTCGAGCCTTCCATGTCGTAGTGGTCGTCCCATGAGTCGGAACAGCCCACCAGACCCTGCGAGGCAACGGCAAGGACAACGGCACCTGCCATCATTTTATATATATTCTTTACTTTCATACGAATTATCTATTATGTATTATTAATGTGTATCCTCTGCTGTCTGACCAGCGTAAACACTCTTCGGACAGAACTCAAAGTAGTTGATAGGAAGCTCGGCCTGAGGATTGTCCGTCACCAGTTTGATGCGGAGCCAATACTCTTGGTTCGGATCAAGGCGCTGTGTGGTAAGAATCTTACGGAACTTACCAGAATTGGCACGAAGATTGTTGGAGCCACCCTGATTCCAGGAGTCCATATCCTTCATGATGCCACGATTATGCATAGCCTTGTCAATAGCGCGGTTTTCCTCATTATCCTCGGTGTCGGCCACCCAACCAATACGTGGGTCACCACCCCAGATGGTAAAGTCAATCGGCAAACCCATGGGCCTCATATCTTCCTTTGGACCAAAATAAATCTGAACAACTCCACGGTCAGTACCAGCACCGTAAGCGAAGCGGATCTCATAAGTGTTTTCTGGTACAGGCGGCAACTTGAAAGCAATGTCGAACTGACCAATCAAGTCGACGGCATCAGAGTAAGTGGCCATCCAAACACCACGTTCGCGCAATGCCAATGTCGGATTCACACCATGGAAGTCCCAACCATCCACTACCTTGAAGCCAGTCAGATGGTTACCATCCGTATTACCACGTGCACCTGCGTTGAGGAACTCGGTTGACATGGTAATCACATTCCAACGAATACGGTCGTTAAACACCACATCGCGGGTTTCCTGATCATAGAAAAGTACCTTGTCAATGTAATGGTAGATACCATTCAACGCTTGATTATTGAGCGGTTCCACTGGCAAACCTGCCTCTTCCAGCTCTTGGTCATGAATGGTTGTCATCTCAGATGGCGTGTACACCTTTACACCTTGTACAGTATACTTGCTGCCCACTCCCTTACGGTTGATGAACATACCCTCCGAAGGTGAAGAGAACTTCATGACAGTACCTGGCATCAAAGTCGTATACCAGTCTGTACAGTCAATAAGGTTTGGCATAGCACAAGTTGTCTTATAATTGATACCACTCTCCGAGATGGTGAAGTCGTTAATGGCTGCATAGTAAGGCAACAGGTGGTAAGAGATGAAACGGTTCAGCGGGTTGCGACGATCTGTCCAGTCATCATCATACTTTCCCGCATCATCGGGATACATCACATCATAAACCTCTTTTGCCTTCTGCTTCAAGTCATCGAGAGTATAGATACCCGCCTCAGCAAAGACTTTGTTGGTCTCCACCAATGCTGTGAATCGCTTTTTGCGTTCACCTGGGTAATACATCTGATAAGTAGCGCCCGTACGGTGGAACGGAATAGGCTTATAGACAGAGTCTTGGTCGATGGAGTAAGTTTCATCCAAATATGCGTAAAGACTATCGGACATACCTGTCAAAGTCAACGCAGAAGTAAAGAGAGAAATATTCTGATCCTCCAGCAACTTCTCAGGCAGATAAGAGCTGGAAGGCTGAATAACACGGTCAAGCGTGTGCACCACTCCGTTCTCCACCGAGTCGTCGCGAACCACCAGTTTGGAGGCCATGTTCACGTAGTACATGGCATTACCACCTTCAGCATCGCCATCGCACGAGAAAGTGAGGAAACGCCCGTTCATGTTTTCCGTCGGGATGTTACCATCAGCCAAATCGGTGGTGAAGAACGTTGCGCTAATGATATGGTTCCAAGACAGCGTGTCACACTCTTCCTTAGAGAGGTCTGCCACACTGTTGTAGCCATGATCATGCAGATAACTTTCAATGGCCGTATTAGTTGGGGCGAAACAAGTGTAAGTGCCATAAGTGGCCATCATGCCATACAACCCCGAGCGGTGAAGAATCTCCGTAAACTCACTGTAAAGTTCGGGGCGGTTGTCGAGGTAGTCGCTCACCATCTCACCCTTGAAGGTGTAGTAATTCTCTCCGCTTGGTTCGTCAGAGCAACTCACCAACGCTTGTGCAGCGAAGACGAGAAGGGCAACTCCTGCTAAAATTTTATATATATTTTTCAGTTTCATAACACATTAGAAGTTTTGTTCGGTATTAACGGTTACGTAGGCAGGATTCTGCTTAAGATTAGGATTCTGCTTGATCTCATCACGGTTGTAAGGCCAGAACAACGCGTCGTCAGAAGCCAGCTTGATGCGGATGGCGCTGGTGTTCTCCTGGAACTTGGGCAGCACCTTCTGAATCAGGCGATCGTTCTCACCCTCGCGGCGGCAGAGACGCACAAGGTCGAACCAACGCTTGCCTTCGAACATCAGTTCGCGCTGACGCTCATCCTGCACAAGGTCTTCCATCTTCAGACGAGAAGTTGAATAGTCTTCAAACTTCAGCAAATCAGTCGTTGCGGTGCGTTTGCAGTTGGCACGGCGCCATACAGCCATCACACAGTCAAAAGCATCTTGATAGAGTGCCGTCTGTTCCTCGGTGGGCGTGGCACCCTCTTCCACATCGCCCGCTTTTTCCACCAATGCTTCTGCACGCATGAGCATCACATCGGTCAGACGATAAATAATCCAGTTGGCATAGTTGTCAGAACGAGGACTGCGGCTCACGGTTGGAGCACCACCAGTTGTTGTCGACGTACGATACGAGAGCGATGGGCACACATACTTGTTGATGTAATACTTGTTGCTCCTCTCATAAATGTTCTCCAAATAACGGCAGTCCGTCTTGGTGAAAAGTTTGTTGTCACCCGAATAAGGATCGACGCCAACGAAATCTGTCACACCCACCTGGCCAGCCTGAGTGCTGTTCGAGCCATAGAAGTTAGCTACCGTACTATTGGTTACACTCTGCTTATCTTCAAAAACCAATTCGAAGATAGACTCAAAACTGTTGCCCTGTCCGAAAATCTGCGTGTAGGTGTTACCTGCATAGTTCTGGTTGCTACCTGTTGCTTCGGATATGAGCGGATACTTACCATACAGCTCCATCATGATGGTCGTCGGGTTCTTCTCATACTCCTCTTCATACAGACGAATCTTCTCGTCGATGACGAGGTCGCAATAGTTAATGCACTGGTCCCAATCACCCTTCCACAAATAAAGGTCGGCCAACAATGCGTAGCATGCCCAACGGGTGATGCGGCAAGTGTTCTTCACACTTTCCTCGCCATAGCTGCGCACAGCATAATTCTTCACTTCTTCCACATCACGAATCAGACTGTCGAGCACCACATCAAATGATGTAGCCGACAACTGGAAGTTCTGAGAATCATCGTTCGACGGACGAGTCACATAAGGAACATCGCGGAATGTACGAATCAGATAGAAGTAGCACAAGGCACGAAGAGTCTTTGCCTCTGCAATAGTGGCCTGTAACTCAGATTTGGTGAAGTTCGGGTCGATCGCATTCACACCAGGCGCATAATAAAGCACCGTGTTGCAATAATTGATGACCTGATAGAAACTTTGCCAGTTCGTGTAATCATTCGTTTCAAGGATGTTCTCCTTCATCACTTGCTGCAAAGCATAACTCGTACCTGAACCCGTGGTCATGTTGTCACTTCGCATTTCGCCCCACACCACCATACGGTTCAAGCAGTTGCTGCTTTCCAATTGTGCATAGCATGTATTCATCACACTATTCACATCTTTCTCTTCCTTCCAATACTTTTCCAGCACAATATCGTTCTGAGGCTCAATGGAGAGGAAGTCGTCACAACTGCTCAGCAACACCTGCGAAGAGGTGGCCAAAAGCAAGGCGCCCGCCAAAGGTTTCATCAAGCCCAAGGCTGATTGATATATCTTTTTCTTTTTCATAATCCTTCCTTTTTTAGAATTGAACAGTAATGCCTAATGTGTAAGAACGTGCGTTTGGAGTTCTGGCGTTGTCGGTTGTCACACCGTAACCACCATAACCCACTTCTGGGTCTGCACCAGAATAACCCGTCAGGCAGAAGAGGTTGTTGGCACTCAGATAGAGGCTCAACGATGAGAGACCCCAGTTCTTGATGAGTTTCGGATCGAATGAGTAGCTAATCTGGCTGTAGTTCAGACGCATGTACGAGCCCTTCTCCACGAAACGGTCGCTACCCAGCCAGTTGTAACCCTCTTTATAGAGTGCACGTGGGATTGGAGCAAGATCGCCCTCCACACGCCAGCGCCAGTTCACAGCCGTCGACTGGTTGTTGTTGGTGTACATGTTCTCAGCTCTCATACGAGCGGCGTTGACAATCTTATTGCCAATACGGAAATTGAACTGGTTGTTCCAGCTCCAACGACCGTATGTCAACTTGAAGCCCCATCCGCCGGTCACCTTTGGAAGTGAAGAGCCTAAGTAAACGATATCGAGTTCGTTGATGTTACCATCGTGGTTGATGTCTTCATAGATGGCATCACCACCCTTGAACTCGTAGATAGCGGTACGGTCGTTCGAGTCATAGCAGAACACCATCGGAACTGTATTGCCGTTCTTGTCGAGAATCACCGTACCATTGGCATCGCGAGCCACTGGAGCATTTTTACCACTCACACCAGGAACGTCTTCCTCGGTGTACTTGGAGTATTGGTACACACCCTTGTAGCGGAAGCCATAGATGGAACCGAAGGCATTGTGCAACTGTACACGAGTGAGGTAAGAGCCGTTGTTCTTGCTGAAGTCGCTGTTGAGCGAAGCCAGCACGGTTTCATCCATCTTCGTGATTTCGTTCTTGTTGTTGGCAAACGACACGTTAAAGTCTGCATGGAACTTGCCCTTCTTGATGATGTCGCGTCCATTGATGTTGAATTCCCAACCATTGTTGACCATGTTACCCACATTCTGCCAAGCCAATGAAGTGAAACCAGAGGATGAAGGAATGCGACGGTTAGCCATCAGCAGGTTAGAAGTGCGCTGTGTATAGATATTGAAGTCAGCCGTCAGTTTGTTGTCCAGGAAACCCAGATCGAAACCAATGTTCCAAGTTTCCTTCTCTTCCCACTGGAGAGAGTTCAAACGGATGTTATCGGGATAGACAGAAGTCTCTTTGTTGTAAGCGTTTCCGCTACGATACTTCGAGAAATAGAGGTATTCGCCACCAGGCTGATTACCCACCTTACCCCAACCTGGACGGATGGAGAGCATATCAAGCCACTTGATGCGTTCCATCCAAGGCTCGTCGCTCACATTCCAACGGAAAGAGAGGGCTGGGAAGTTACCCCAACGGCGACTGTCACCAAACTTGGTGGAACCGTCACGGCGCACAGAGAAGTCTGCGATGTACTTACCCTTGTAAGCATAGTGGGCAGAGAAGGTCAGGTAAACGCTACGCCACTGACCAGAAGAAGTGCCAAGACCGCTCACGATACCATCGGCAATAGGAGAACTGATACCACCGGAAGGAAGGCCCCACACTGTCGAGTTGGTCGATTTCGAAGAACCGTCAGTGAGCTGGAACTGCGCAAATGCCATGAAAGAATGGTCTGGATTGCTGAAGTGAGGCACGAAAGTGAGTCTGTGCGTAGTAGTGACAGCGGTACTCTTGTGAGAGTCTGCCGTTGTGCGGTTGTTGTTGCTGTCCGACCATCCTTTCGTCACGAGACTGGAAGGATAGAACGTGTCATTATATTTATTAAAGATGTTAAAGAGAATCTTACCCTCATACTTGAGTTGCGTCTGGTCTTCCTGTGTGCCAAGAAGATTATACACCAACTGGAACTCAGGCTGAATCTGATAGGTGGACTCTTCGTTTCTGGCTTGTTTTGCCAAAGCAACAGGGTTCACATAACCATACTGGTCTTCCTTCAGAGGCTCAGACACCGTATTCAGCATGTGGTAGTAGTCAGGCAAGTCGTTACCATATTGATCCTGCTCATAGATGGAGAGGTTAGGCATCTTCTGGTAAGCAATGCCAAGTAGGTCAGAATAGTTCTTCTTGTTGTCTGTATAGGTCATGTTGAAGTTGGTCACGATCTTGATACGGTCACTCACAAAATAGTCGAGTGCCACACGAGTCGTGAAACGGTCAAGCTTCTGTTCAATCACCGTACCAGTCTGATGGTCCCAACCACCGGCAATGCGGAAGTTTGCCTTTTCACCACCACCTGCCAGACTCACATAGTGCTTCTGCAGAAGACCATTCTGACGGATAGCCTTGCGCCAGTCTGTGTTGTTGTTGTACATCTCATATTCGTTCCACGACTGGTCGTAGTCGAACTCGCGGATACTGGAAGCATTGTCGCTGAGAGTCGGGTTATAGTAAGCCTCTTTCATCAGCATCGTGTACTGGTCACCATTCAACAGGCGGATGCCTCGAGGCTGCTGGGTGAGAGTGGCACGGTATGAATACTGCACCTTGGTCTTACCACGGGTACCTCTCTTGGTCTTGATCTCGATGACACCATTTGCACCCTGTGAACCATAGATAGCAGTACCTGCGGCATCTTTCAGCACAGAGATGCTGGCAATATCGTCAGGGTTCACGTTGAGCAGTTCGGCAAACTGGTCTTCTGTGGCGTTGGCGTAGTCGAAATTACTGTTGTAGTCACTCTCGAAAATGTTACCATCGACCACGATGAGCGGTTCGCTGCTACCATTGATGGAGCTGACACCACGCAGACGCATGCTTGTGCCGGCACCCAGGTTACCCGAGTTGCTCACGATGTCGAGACCTGCGATACGACCTTGCAATGCTTCGTCCACGCTGGTCATTGGCAGACCTTCGAACTCTTTGGCGTCAATCATCTGGTGTGCCACCGAAAGTTCTCGTTCTGGAATGGCAAGACCACTCGTCTGAACGATTCTCTTCGACTTGACCACCACTTCCTGCAACTGCGTGTTGCTCTTCATGATAATCTTATAAGATGTACCCTTGATAGGGATAATCTGAGTGGCATATCCCACGTAGGAAATCTTCAGTCTATGCTTAGGGTCAACGATGCGGAATGCGAAGTTACCATTGATGTCGGTAACGGCATGCGCCACAATACGGTTGGCGTTGTCTATTTCCACGACATTGCAGGCCATGAGCGCATCAATGTCATCCATCACCACACCGTGAATCATTGTGCCTGCAGTCTGGGCTGACACAGCGCATGGCAACAGAGCCATGACGAGTATTGCTATGATATTCTTTGTCTTCATCTTGTTCACGGTTTATTTGTTGAACATTAAAGCGCCATCAATCTGGTGCACCACAACGAATGACGACGTGTAGAGATTACGTGCAGTTACGGCATCTGGAGAGTCATACTGGTATTCACGTGCCATCAGGTTATAGAGGTTGCCTGAAGTCACCACCTTGCGCTCCTGACCAGTTCTATCCTTCAGGGTGATGCCATCCTTCTCCACGTCAACATTCAACTTATAGTAAGAAAGGTTACCATCTTCGCTCACCTGATAAGCAGAGGTTTCGTATTCACCCAGAATCTTGCCATCAGAGCCGAGGTCTTGTCCTATATAGAAGGACTCGTCCTGAATGTGATACTTGATGAAATTATCAATCACATTGCTCAAGCTGTCAGCCTTTTCCTGCTCTCCATCATCTTCCATCTTCTGTACATCTTCCCACGTTGGCAAATCACCTTTATCCTGCAAGTCCTGAATGGCCTTGTTGGTAGGTACATATACTGTATAGCGGAAAGTGTTAAAGAGAGAAATGTTCTGGCTGGGAGCACCATGTTCGTCGGTACCAATCACGTGCTTGGTCACCAAATAGTCGGAACCCATCAGCAAATCGCGGAATGCGCTGAATTCCTCATGCTCGTCCAGAATGTCGAACACAGACTTGCGAGGAGTCATGATAGGCTCATCTTCAACAATGTAAGTCTTACCATTACCTTCGTATGACTCATCATAAACCTGAACAACTGGAACATCCGTTCCTTGTTCCACCTGCCAGCCACCTTGCACGGTCATGCCAGACGCACCTGCCTTGGAATTCTTCACCTTCACAATACTACCGTTCTTGGTCTGATAGAACTCGCTGCCATCCTCCACGTTACCAATAACGATGTGCGTGTCAAGAATATCCTTCAGACGGTTCTCAATCTGGCTACTGTTAGCCTCGCCGATGGAGTCACCCACTTCGCCAGTAGCCACATCGTAGTTCCAGATGCTGGCCCACACCTTTTCCGACTCACTCTGTGCCGAAGCCTTGTAGTGGAAACGGAAGAGCTGAGTGCTGGTCTTGCCGTATGAACATGGGTCGATATATTCCAACAAAGCTTTATTGTTAGGGATGAAGAGGCTATAATAAGCGTTTTGTGAGTTGAGGTAAACATCAAAGCCATACTGCTCCACTGCCCAGTAGAAGATGTTCATGCTTTCGTTGACAAGAGCAGGGAATGTGACAGATATGTATGCCACAGGGTTGAACACCTTGTTGGTCAGATAGACCGCACCATTACATGCCATATAGACAGAATCCACAAACTCCGTCTTCAGACCCAGTTCGTCGTTGGCATCGTTGAGCACGGTGTGGAACTTGCTGGGCACGGAATTGACAAACGAGTTGAGCATGTTCACGTTGAGCATCTTGGAGATCACTTTGTCTGGCACAGCCTCCCAAGAGCCATAATAGTCCTTGAGCACCTTACCTGCACCTTCGTTCCAATAACGGTCAAGGGCGGCATCTGTAGGCACGAGCATCACACCCATGTTCTCCTGCAATGCCACAGCCTCGCTGGTGCTGTTGATGGTCTGCGAATAGAACTGGCTCCATCCCGGGTCGAACTTCAGCTGACCATTGGTCGGGCCTTCGTCGGGAGTCTGCTCCAAAGGAAGACCGCCCTGACTGCGCTGAGCGAAATAGCGCTTCTCGTACAGCGTGTCAATATCTGCATTATATAAACGATTGTACTCGCGCGCAAGTTCATCCTCATCCAAACCGTGACGATAAGGTGCACAGAAGCGGTTCAGCAACTTGGCATAACCTTGTGTGGTGGGATGATTGGTGATGAAGTCTGCCATATTGGGCAGCGGCGTGAGCACATCAGCCATCTTGTGCACGAAACCGTTCGAGCACTTGATGTTCTGCTGGGTCATCATGATGCCGTTCACATTGGCATCACCTGGCTGGCGCTTCGTCTGATAGTTGAAGAGGAAGTCGCAGTCGTCGTTGGTGATGAGCTTCTGAGTGAGGAACATCTCGATGAAATGAATCATCGGAGGCACAGTACGGTCAGTCATGCAGACAATAGGCTTACCAGCCTCGCGATAACGCTGCCAGTAAGGATTGTCGGGCATCTGCGCTGGAGTGAGCACTGGCACAGAGTCGAAGGCACTCATCGAAGTGAGGCGACGCATACAGTCACCCTCAGTCGGTCCTGCCGAACTACTCAGGTAAGCCACCTGGCACGCATTGTTGATCATGCTGCCGTTGAGCAGCAACTTCTTTTGGGCCAGCGACAACTCCTCATAGCTGTGCACTCCCCAATCGTTCTTTTCGAAGAATCGATTGTACGCCTCGTCATCTGCCACAAAAAGCGTCTTACTACCAGTTTTGGCCAAGACGTTTGTGTAGTTCAGGTCGTCAATCAACTTCACCACGTTGGTGTAATTGCCGTTACTCCGCAGGTAGTCGTAAATGCTCGAACCCAGCCAACTCGGATCTTCGTCAGCCAAGTCATAGCCCGAACAAGCCGATAAACCTCCGGCAGCAATCATCGCCACACCCACCCATTTGGATAGGCTCAGGTTACGATTCAGTTTTGTTTTCATATAGGCCATTTTTAGTGTTTTTTAGCGTTTTCGGTGCAAAATTACAGTTTTGTTAACTCATAATAAAAAAAAGATGTTACATAGACTTTCAAATTTGTTACATACCCTTGGAAATGAAACGTAAGCAGGAACATCTTTAACACTTTTTTGTCACGCACAGAAAGGGAGAAGAAAAAAAGTGACGGCGAGATTTGGCGGTGTGAGAGGATTGATTTACCTTTGCAAAAATATCAGTTTTTCCACACCAAAACCAAAACAAAACCATGATGAAAAAAGCCGTCATCACCCTGTTGCTCGTCCTCATCACACTTCCTGCAATCGCCCAAGAACAAATCTGGCAGATGTGTGACGAGGAAGCCTCCCTATCCCTCCCCACCCTTTTTGCGGACAATCTATATACTATATTAAAAGATGGCGTGACCGACGAAGATATTGAGCGCGAGAAAATGCCCATCTTCCATGAATTGGCCAGACAATTGAAGAACGGCACATACAAGACGGATTATCGAGTGGCGACCTACGACTGTTATGATTCGCCCCAGTGGCTGGCCGAGCAATGGAAGACACCCGGAAAGTGCTACGACCAGATGCAAGGCGTGACGGGCATCATGATGGAGCCAGGAAAACATCTTGTGATGGTGGACGGAATTGCGGACACCCTGAAAGTCAACCTGAAAGTGGTGGCATGGTACACAGGAAAGACCGGGAGGAATTTCGATGGTGGCAATCCCGACATACAGACGTTCCTGCTGCATAATGGGGCGAATGTCATCGACTACAAGAACAAATGGAACGGGCTGGCTTATATTGCCTACTTCTCTAATGGCCATGCCGACAAGTGCCCGTCCATCCGCATCCACTTCGTTGGAGGCACCATCAATGGCTATCTTTCGCCCGACAAGACCAATGAGCAGATGCACCAGATGACAGCGGCAGCACCCTCTCGCTTCATCGATGTGGTGGGTCACAAGGTGCATGCCGTCTGGACTTCGGCTGGCATGCATGAGTTTTGCAAGGCCGACGACGGCACATCTCCTGGATACCGCCAATACATGAACATACTCGACACGCTGTTGACTTGGGAACAAAGGCTTGTCGGCTTCGAGAAATATGGCCGCATCCCCCGCAACCGCACGCTGCTCTACGTCAACTTCACTTATGGCGCCCTTTTCCAAGGAGGGCTGGGCATCAGTTCCCATGTGGACAATGAACACTCCCTGTTGAATTGCCGTTCACTCATCCAAAACGAGTCCGAAACCATCTGGGGACTGAGCCACGAATGGGGGCATCAGCACCAGGTTTACCCCTATTTCTGTTGGGGAGGCATGACGGAGGTCTCGAACAACATCAATTCCTACTACAACGTCATGCACATGGGCTACCGCTACGAGCAGATAGATGCAGGCAAACGTCGTGGCCTGGAGAATGCCATCACGCACTACATTGACGGAACGACCGACAATTGCATCCTGCAGTCGAGTGACCTTTTCGAACGCCTCAGTCCCTTTCTACAACTCTACAAATACTTCACCCACAAAGGAGGCAAGCCCGACTTCTGGCCAGACCTCTACGAAGCCCTGCGCCACTCCGACGTGCAACCCGACTCCACCAACGTGGTGCCCTACATTCAGAACTTCATCCGCCAAGCCTCCCTCCTCAGCGGCTACAACCTCACGCCCTACTTCGAACGCTTCGGCCTCCTGTGCGTGACAGACTTCGAAATTGAAGACTATGGCAAGTACCACTATCACCTGACACAAGCACAACTCGACGCCTTCCGCAAGGAAATGCTCACCCTGGCAAAGAAACACAAACTGAAGATGATGCCTGCCGGAATGCTCGAAGAAATCGCCCGAACACCCAGCGTGGAATACCCCCGTCCAAACTTTGCGAACTAACTACGTCTGTATGCTTTTTTGTTTGTGCGAGCTATCACAGCAAGCCGCACTACAACCTTTCGGAAATCATAAGGAATAGGAACTGATTCAAAAGTGTATCAGAATTCTGTTCCTCGTGATTTGTAGAGAATGAATAACTGGAATACTTGGTCATTGATAATTTACTAAGAGGCGGTATATCAATGAGATACGACATTTCTAAAAAGACTGCGACCGCTATGCCAAACCTCGGTAAAGGCACAGAATGCATCAGAAGCCTGCTCTAAAAGACCCTCAAAAGACCCCATCATCGAAATTTCGTGACTGCGTTTACCGTAATTACGGGAACGTCAGTATCGTAATTATGGCAACGACGTGGCGATAAATGAGGTAGTTTCACACGAAAAACATAGGTAATGCAGCAATGGCAATAATAAAACCCCCGTTTCCAATTAATAGGCAACGAGGGTTTTAATGATTTGGTAGTGGAAGTTTTAATTAAGTGGCAACGACGGTCGACTTTTGAGAGGGGTAGCCATAGCCGTAAAGCCCTTATTCACAGGAGGGTTGAGGGGTGTCCTTGTACCAGTCGGCATGCATGATGTAGTGCTTGGCGATGCCGATGTTGAGTTCCTTGGTCTGGGCGAAGTCATCGTATCTGCTCCTTTGGGATTAGCGAATAGTCAAACATCACCTCCGAGTGATTCTTCCAGTTCAGCTCGCGCTTCACCACCTCACCGCTCTGACGGTCGAGTGTCTCGATATAGATACGCGATATGCGGTAGTACTTTCCGTTGTCTTCCTGATGAAAGTGGTGGTCTTCCTCGGTAATGCGGTAGGTGTAGGGGAACTCCTCGGTGGTGCGCAACTCGGCGTGCAGATCGTCACCCTCGCACCAGGTGCAGAGTTGCACCGGCTGCTGGGTGTCGTTGCGGAAACGCAAGTCCACGAAGTTGTAGTTGACCGAGGCTCCGGCGCTGTAGGGCACACGATGTCCGCCAGGATCGGGAGCCAGCGCATCGGAGTGGTGATGCAGTTCGATGATGGTCATGGGACTATGGAGCATCAGCAGGCAGAGGGTGTTGGCCAGATTGCACAGTCCACCCCCGACGCCGGCCACTAAACGTCCGTTCACCAGCACGCGCCCGTCGGCAAATCCATTCTTTCGCGATGTCTTGCCAACGGTTTGCCAGAAGGAGAAAGTCTCGCCAGGGTTGACAATCAGGCCATCAATCTTGCTGCATGCAAGGCGTATATTGTCCGCCTTGTTCTGCTGAAGCTGCGGGTCAATGCCCGGGCCTCGTTTAATCATGTTGCCTCCCTCGGAGAAGACGATGACCGGAAGGCGCTGGGCATCGTGCACAGAGGCATATTTCTCACCACCAAACAGGTTCTTGATGTGGCGCTTCAGAATCTCTTTTTTCAGCGAGATGGTGTAGGTGAATGGAGAAATCTCGCAAAACAGCTTTTTTTTCTTTCCCATTGTTCAGTGTTTCTGTAGTTCGAAGATAAGATATGAGCTGTATTTCCGCAGCCAGCCGTTTGCCATAAGGTAATCAGTCTTTTGCAGCGGCTTGCGTAGGACACGTGGCAGCTTGTGCACAGGCAACATCATCACTCCGTGGCATGAGCGAAGGTCGAAATTGCCGTGAGCCATGCGCTCCACATCCTGACGGTCGAGACTGGTGGCTCCGTGCCAAGTGGTTTGTTTGTGGTGAAGCAGATTGCGTCGCCTCTTCGAGGGGATATCGAATATGAAGCGCCCGCCTGGCTTCAGTATGCGCCAGGCTTCGTCGAAGATTTGCTGTATGGTGGTTTCGTCGAGGTGCATCAGCAGGTGAAAGGTGTAAACCACGTCGAAGGTGTTGTCGGCAAAGCCTGTATCGGCAGCCGATGCCTGTCTGAACTCCACGTTGGGATGTCGTTGTCGGGCAAGGCTCATCATCTCGTCGCTGGCATCAAGGCCATGCGTGGCATAATTGGTCAGTCGACCCGTGCCACAAGCCATCTCCAAGCGCAACGTGCCGTCGGCTGTGGAAATGAGGCGGTCGAGTGTGCGGCGTTCCTGACTGTCAATAAACTGCCCGTAGCTGTTGTTAAAACGGCTGTCGTCATAATCCTTGGCTATGGAGTCATAGTACTCCACCACTTTGTTTTCGTTGGTCATAATGTCTGTGGATTGATATAGTCGCAAACCTTGTCTATCTGCTCAAGCATGGTGCCTCCAAAACACCCGTCGAAGAAGGCGCTGCCAATAGTAAATGCCCAGGGATGAGCCTCCTTCACCTCGTCCAGTCGCTGGTAGCTGTCGATGCTGCCCGCAAGGCAAACCGGGGCGGGCACCCTGCTGACAAACTCGCGGTTGAGTCGGGCGGCATCGCCCACATAGCGATAACCCAACAGGTCGATGCCGTATGCCCCCTTGTCGATATACTCGCGTGCCTCGGCTATCATCCCCTCTATACTGCCTTCCAGCACCGACGGCCGTCCGCTCACTTTCCCAACGAAAGGCATGTAGCGTAAGTTGTGCTCGAGGCAATACTGAAGGATGGAGTCATGAAACGTGGTGCCCATGAGTATGTCGCAGTTGCATGCTGCTGCCATCTTCGCTCCTGCCAAGCCCTCAGCCTCGCTGTAGGCCACCACCTCAAGGAATGTGGTCTTGCCAGAGCGTTTCATCTCGGCATAGAGACGTTTCATCTTGTCGAGTGGGAGCGGATGTTCCTTGAACCCCCAATAGCAAGCCTTGCTATTGCGGCAAGACTCGAAAATCTGTGCTGCATCGCTTACGGTGAAGTCATTATAGGTCAGCATCACGATCAGTTCCATGGCTGTTGTCTTTTTATTCACAGGAGGGTTGAGGGGTGTCCTTGTACCAGTCGGCATACATGATATAGTGCTTGGCGATGCCGATGTTGAGTTCTTTGGCCTGGGCGGGATCCACTTTCTTGATGAACTTGGCGGGCACCCCGCCCCACAGTTCTCCGTCGCCTACCTGCGTGCCCTTCAGCACCAAGGCTCCTGCGGCAATGATAGCGCCTTCGCCTATCACGGCATCGTCGAGCACGGTGGCTCCCATGCCGATGAGTGCCCCACTCTTCACGGTGCAGCCATGCAGGGTGACGTTGTGGCCGATGGTCACGTCATCGCCTATCTCGATGGCGGCCTTTCTATATAAAGTATGCAGGCATGAGCCGTCTTGGATGTTCACTCGGTTGCCAATCTTGATGTAGTTGACATCGCCACGCACCACGGTGTTGAACCACACAGTACATTGGTCGCCCATCTGCACATCGCCCACAATCGTGGCGTTCTCACTGAAATAGCAGCCTTCCCCCCACTTCGGAGTCAAGCCACACACTGTCTTGATTAAAGCCATAATATCATTTACAATTGGACTATTTACTATTTACAACTTCAGGGTGCAAAGTTACGATTAAGTGGGCACAAAACAAATAATTTTCTTTTTTTCGTGGCGAGGCTTTCATGGTTTCAGTTCTTTTTTGCAATTTTGGCTCCGCCGAAGGTACCCACGTTCGGAAAAACTCAAATAAATTTGGTTTTTCTCTCACTTAATCGTACCGTTGAGCATCGCTCGAAGGTACTCTCGTTCGGAAAAACTCAAATAAATTTGGTTTTTCTCTCACTTAATCGTACCTTTGCAAGCAGAAACCTAACTTATATGATGGAACAGATAAAAGGGAAAATTTCACAGATTATCGGTCCTGTGGTGGACGTGCAGTTTGAGGCTGAACGTTTGCCACGCATTCACGATGCCCTGACCATCGAACGCGACAGCAGACGGAGGTTGGTGGTGGAGGTGCAGCAACATCTGGGCGAGAACACGGTGAGATGTGTGGCGATGGAGAGCACAGACGGGCTCAGAAGAGGCATGGAGGCGGTTGCGCTGGGGCGTCCCATCACAATGCCGACTGGCGAACAGGTGAAGGGCAGGCTCATGAATGTGAACGGTGACCCGATTGACGGCATGGATGACCTGCATCGCGAGGGTGCGCTGTCCATCCATCGGGAAGCTCCGAAGTTTGAGGAGTTGTCGCCTGCCCAGGAGGTGCTCTACACGGGCATCAAGGTGATTGACCTGATTGAGCCATACGCCAAGGGTGGCAAGATTGGTCTCTTTGGTGGTGCTGGCGTGGGAAAGACCGTGCTGATTCAGGAACTCATCAACAACGTGGCGAAAAAGAACAATGGTTTTTCAGTCTTCACAGGTGTGGGAGAACGCACCCGAGAGGGCAACGACCTGTTGAGGGAGATGATTGAGAGTGGCGTGATTCGTTACGGAGAGAAGTTCAAGGAGGCAATGGAGGAAGGCAAGTGGGACTTGAGCCTCATCGACAAGGAGGAACTGAAGAAGAGTCAGGTGAGCCTCGTGTTTGGACAGATGAACGAACCACCTGGTGCACGTGCCAGCGTGGCATTGTCGGGCTTGACGATTGCCGAGTCGTTCCGCGATGGTGTGGGTGGTCGGAAGGGTGGCGACATCCTGCTGTTTATCGACAACATCTTCCGTTTCACTCAGGCAGGTTCGGAGGTGTCGGCTCTGTTAGGCCGTATGCCATCGGCTGTGGGTTATCAGCCCACGTTGGCGAGTGAGATGGGACAGATGCAGGAGCGTATCACATCGACCAAGAACGGCAGTATCACGTCGGTACAGGCTGTATATGTGCCTGCCGATGACTTGACCGACCCTGCTCCTGCCACAACGTTCTCGCACTTGGACGCCACGACCGTGCTGAACCGCAAGATTGCGGAACTGGGCATCTATCCTGCTGTTGACCCGTTGGATTCCACCTCTCGCATCCTCGACCCGAACGTGGTGGGCGAGGAACACTATCAGACGGCTCAGCGGGTGAAGCAGATTCTGCAACGCAACAAGGAATTGCAAGACATCATCTCCATTCTCGGCATGGAGGAACTCTCCGACGAGGACAAGATGACGGTGAACCGTGCCCGCCGTGTGCAGCGTTTCCTCTCACAACCCTTCGCCGTGGCACAACAATTCACAGGGGTGCCGGGTGTGATGGTGAGCATCGAAGACACCATCAAGGGCTTCAAGATGATTCTTGATGGCGAGTGCGACGACCTGCCCGAACAAGCATTCCTGAACGTCGGCACCATCGAGGAGGCTTTTGAGAAGGCAAGAAAACTCAAGGAGGAACTAGGAACGAAGGATTAAACTTCAATTCTTCAATTCTCTAATCTTTCAATTTTTATATGCATCTACAAATCATCACACCCATAGGCACGAAGTACGACGAAGAAGTGGAACGGTTCCAATTCACGTCGTCTAATGGCATGATGGAATTTCTGCCTGGACATGCCCCGATGATCGCCGAGTTGAAAGAAGGCTACATCAATACCGACGTAGAGGAAATCGATTGCGGAAATGGTGTGGTGAGAATTGAAAATGACGAAATCACGGTAGTATGCGAGTAAGACTGCTGGTATATATAATATGTGTGTGGGGCTTTGCTGCACCCATGAGAGCGGAGGAGAGTCTGGATGTGTCCAAACTCATCTTCGAGCATCTGGGCGACAGCTACGAGTGGCACATCACGGAGGGGGCAGTCATTCCCCTACCCTGCATCTTGGTGAACAAGAGCGGGGTAGATGTGTTCATGTCGGACAAACTGGAACATGGAGCCACCTACCACGGCTACCGCATCGCCACAGAGGGTGAGCATGAGGGGAAGATTGTGAACGCAGCAGGAGAACGACCCTTCGACATCAGCATCACGAAGAACGTGCTGGAGTTGTTCATCGTGTGCATCCTGCTCTGCTCGGTGGTGTTGGGTGTGGCACGATGGTATAGGAAAAACGGTTGCAAGAAGGCACCAGGCGGATTTGTGGGCATGATGGAGGCCGTGGTGGACTTCATCGACAAGGATGTCGCAAAAGAGAGCATCGGACATGGGTATGAACGGTTCTCACCCTATCTGATGACGGTATTCCTCTTCATCCTCACCAGCAACCTGCTCGGACTCCTCCCCGTATTCCCTGGAGGAGCCAATCTGACGGGCAACATCGCCGTGACGCTCACCTGTGCCGTCACAGCCTTCATCGCCATCAACTGCTTTGCGCCCAAGGGCTACTACAAGAGCATCTTCTGGCCTAATGTGCCCTTCTTCCTCAAGGCGCCGTTACCCATCATGCCGACTATCGAGTTCATCGGCGTGTTCACCAAGCCATTCTCCCTCACCATTCGTCTCTTCGCCAACATCATGGCAGGACATATCATCATCCTCGCCCTGACCAGCGTGGTGTTCGTGACCGCCCAGATGGGTACCGCCATGTGTGCCTCGATGACTGTGGTGAGCGTCCTTTTCTGCATCTTCATGAACTGCCTCGAACTGCTCGTGGCGTTCATTCAAGCATACGTGTTCACGATTCTGACTGCCAACTTCATCGGATTGGCACATGATGAATAGCCCCCCACCCCCAAGGGGGGAGGGCTAACGCGATGTGTGAATCAAAGAGGATTAAAAGAAAAAGAAATAAATAACATATATGGTCATCCATCCCCCCAACAAACCGGATGGCCTCCCCCTTTGGGGGCTGGGGGGCTGAATTTATGATTCTTGAAGCAGTAGAAGCAGGCATGAGCCTCGCTCAGATGGGAGCAGCCATTGGAGCTGCCATCGCAGTAATTGGTGCCGCATGGGGCATCGGCATGATTGGCAAGTCAGCCACGGAAAGCATCGCTCGTCAGCCATCGGCAGCGGGCAACATCCGTACATCAATGATTCTCACCGCCGCCTTCATCGAGGGTGTGGCACTCTTCGCCATCGTGGTGTGCCTCCTCGTGGCCTTGAAGTAATAGCCCATGAACCTACTCACACCAGATCCGGGACTTCTCTTCTGGATGGTGCTCTCGTTTGCCGTGGTGTTCTTCCTGCTGGCGAGGTTCGGCTTCCCAGTCATCGTGAAGGCCATCAACGAGCGTAAAGAGTTCATCGAGATGTCGCTCCTCTCTGCCAAACAAGCCAACGAAAGACTGGCGACGATTCAGGCAGAGAGCGAGAAACTGTTGGCCGATGCCAAGGCGCAACAGAAGGACATCATTGCTGGTGCCATACAGGAGAAGCAGCGGATTGTTCAGGCAGCACGAGAAGAAGCCCAAGTCTCTGCCGACCAGATGATTGAGGATGCACGTCAAAGCATTCAGGCAGAGAAGGAGAAAGCCTTGCAAGACGTGCGAAGCGAGGTGGCCGCTTTGGCTCTCGACATTGCCGAGAAGGTCATCGGGGAGCGGATGAAAGATGCAGAGGTACAAAAGCAAACGATTGAGAAAATGATTGACGAGTTATGACGAATGGCAGTATAGCAAAGCGGTATGCCAAAGCACTTTTCGACGAGGCAAGGGAGCAGTTTGTGGATGAACTCATCTACAAACACTTCGGCACGCTGTTTGCCACGCTGAAAGCGGAACCCGACTTGCAGATGGCACTCATCAATCCGCGTGTGTCGCAAGAGAAGAAGTACACGCTGCTGATGCTTGCCTCAGGACTCAAGCCTGAACCCGCCACACTCTTCTCCCGTTTCCTCCGTCTCCTTCTGAAAAACCGCCGCGAGAACCAGCTGCGACTCGTCATTTATGTGTACAGAGACCTATACAGAGAGTTCCACGAGATTGACCATGTGGTGTTCGAGACCGCCATTCCTGTTGACGATGGTATCGTTGACCACCTGACGAAACGCATCAAGGAACGGAGACATCGGGAGGTGGAATGCGAACGTGTGGTGAACCCCAACATCATCGGCGGTTTCAGACTTCGCATCGGCGACCACCACTACGACCATAGTTACAAACATCAACTTGAACAAATAAGACAACGCTTATGTCTGACCAGATAAAAGTGAGCGAAGTGACGGCCATGCTGCGCCAGCAACTCGCTGACATCGACAACGAAGAGAATGCCATCGGTAACGAAACCGAGGTGGGCACCGTGCTGACCGTCAGCGATGGTGTGGTGCGAACATACGGCCTGCGCAATGCGGAGGCTGGCGAACTCCTCGCTTTCGACAACGGCATGGAAGCCATCGTAATGAACCTTGAAGAGGACAATGTCGGTGCCGTGCTGCTTGGCCCTACCGACAACATCGAGGAGGGCGACATCGTGAAACGGACAGGCCGCATTGCCTCCATCGCCGTGAGCGAAGGAATGGTGGGACGTGTGGTCGATACCCTCGGACACCCCATCGACGGTCAGGGAGACATCCTTGGAGAGACTTTTGACATGCCGCTGGAGCGTAAAGCCCCTGGTGTCATCTTCCGTCAACCCGTGAACGAGCCTTTGCAGACAGGTCTGAAAGCCGTCGATGCCATGATTCCTATCGGGCGTGGACAGCGCGAACTCATCATCGGCGACCGTCAGACGGGCAAGACCGCCATCGCCATCGACACCATCATCAACCAACGTGCCAACTACGAGGCAGGCAACCCCGTCTATTGCATTTATGTCGCCATCGGCCAAAAGGGTTCCACCGTGGCCACCATCGTCAACACGCTGCGCCAGAAGGGGGCAATGGACTACACCATCGTCGTGTCTGCCACCGCCAGCGACCCTGCTGCCATGCAATACTACGCAGCCTTTGCCGGAGCCGCCATCGGGGAATACTTCCGCGACACAGGCCGCCACGCTCTGGTGGTTTACGACGACCTCTCCAAGCAGGCTGTGGCCTACCGCGAGGTGTCCCTCATCCTCAAACGTCCTTCAGGGCGCGAAGCCTATCCTGGCGACATCTTCTACCTGCACTCCCGTCTGTTGGAACGTGCTGCCAAAATCATCGCCCAGCAAGAGGTGGCAGAACAGATGAACGACCTGCCCGACTGCCTGCAAGGCAAAGTGCGCGGCGGCGGTTCACTCACCGCACTCCCCATCATCGAGACCCAAGCGGGAGACGTGTCTGCCTACATCCCCACCAACGTGATTTCCATCACCGACGGACAAATCTTCTTGGAGACTGACCTCTTCAACCAAGGCATTCGTCCTGCCATCAACGTCGGCATCTCCGTGTCCCGTGTAGGTGGCAATGCCCAGTTGAAGGCCATGAAGAAGGTGGCAGGCACCCTCAAGATAGACCAAGCACAATACCGCGAACTGGAGTCATTCACCAAGTTTGGAAGTGACATGGATCCTGTCACCGCCTTCACCATCGACAAAGGCCGCAAGAACGTGCAATTGCTCATCCAGAAACAATACAACCCCATGCCTGTGGAGGAACAAATAGCCATCCTCTACTGTGGCACTCACGGACTTCTGCGCGACATTCCCGTGGAGAAGGTTGCAGAGTTCGAAGCTGCTCTCCTCGATGCCCTTCGCACCACCCATCAGGACGATGTGCTCACCCCACTCCGACAAGGCAAGATAGATGACACCATCACCGCCATCATCGAACAGACAGCAGGGAGCATTAAATTGTAAATTGTCAAATTGTAAATCATCTTGGCAAGCCTCAAAGAAATAAAAAGCCGTATTGCGTCCATCCAGAGCACGCAGAAAATCACTTCCGCCATGCGCATGGTGGCAAGTGCTAAACTCCATCACGCCCAAAGCATGACGGAGAAGTTTCTGCTGTACAAAGATGAACTGGAGAAGACAATTGACAGTTTACAGTTGACAGCTGACAGTTCCATGCGGCAAAAAGACCAACAAGGCGAAAGCCAACTTTCAACTCTAAACTCTCAACTTTCAACTCTTCTCATTCCCATCTCCTCCAACAGCGGCCTGTGCGGAGCCTACAACAGCAACATCACCAAGGCCACTCTCCAACGCATCGAAGAACTGGAGTCGCAAGGCAAGAAGGTGCGTCTTCTGCCCATCGGCAAAAAGATTGCCCACGACCTACAAAACAAAGGTTTCGACTGCAACATTGGCTATTTCAACTTGCTCGAACGCATCGAGAAAGACAGCTCCTTTGCCGAGGTGACATTCCTCGTGGAGTTCATCCTACAACTCCATCAAAGCGGCGAAATCGACCACGTAGAATTTCTTCATCACCACTTCAAGAGCATGGGTAGCCAAGTCATTCAAGTGGACAATTTACAGTTGACAGCTGACAGTTCCATGGGGCAGGGAGCAAGGGGCAGGGAGCAAGGGGCAAGCCAACTTTCAACTTTCAACTCTCAACTTTCAACTTTCCTCACAGAGCCATCCCCTGAGGAATTGCTCACCATTCTCCGTCCTCGCCTGCTCAATGCCCAGACCTACGGCTTTCTGCTGTCCTCCCTCGCCAGCGAACACGCAGCCCGCATGATGGCGATGCAGACGGCTGACGAGAACGCCAGCGAACTGCTCAAAGAACTCCGACTGCTCTACAACAAGACACGCCAACAAGCCATCACCAACGAATTGATAGACATCATGGGCAGTCAAGTGGGAAGAAGGTAATTGTCCATCTTTTTTCGCCTCCAAAAGCAAATCATACATCATTGGAAAGTCCTACCTTTGCAGCGGAATCGAAACGTATACAATCCAAAACCTTTTCTCCTGATGAAAAAATCATTCCTTTATTTTATTTGCTCGGTGTCAGCCATGGGCGGCCTCTTGTTTGGCTACGACTGGGTGGTCATCGGCGGAGCAAAGCCTTTCTACGAAGAATTCTTCAACATTGCGGCCGACCCCATCATGCAGGGTGTGGCCATGAGCACCGCACTAATTGGTTGTCTCATCGGTGCGATGGTGGCAGGTGCTTTGGCTGACCGTTACGGACGAAAACCGCTGCTCATCACAGCAGCCGTGCTCTTCACCGTGAGCGCCATTGCCACGGGATTGTTCAACGACTTCACGCTGTTCAATGTAGCACGATTCATCGGCGGCATCGGCATCGGTGTGGCATCGGCACTCTCACCTATGTACATTGCTGAAGTCTCCCCTGCCAACATCCGTGGACGGCTTGTCAGTCTGAACCAGATGACCATCGTGCTGGGCATCTTGGCCGCACAAGTGGTCAACATGTTATTGGCACGTGACACAAGCGATGCAACCAACATGGTGTGGAACCTCGCATGGGGCTGGCGATGGATGTTCTGGGCAGAAACGGTGCCTGCGGCGTTGTTTTTGCTGATGGCGTTCTTCATACCGGAGAGTCCTGTGTATTGGCAACTCAAGAATACCGCAAGAGCATCTAAGCAAACGAAGCAGGAGGCAGGACTTGGCGAGTTGTTCCAACACAAATACGGCAAAGTTCTCCTGTTAGGTCTCATCATCGCTGTCTTCCAGCAATGGTGCGGCACGAACGTCATATTTAACTACGCAGAAGAAATCTTTGTCAGTGCCGGTTATAACGTGGACGGCATGTTCATCAACATCGTCATCACGGGCATTGCCAACGTAGTGTTCACGGTCGTGGCACTCTACACGGTGGAGAAGTGGGGGCGTCGCACGTTGATGCTCATCGGTGCCTGCGGACTGGGACTTATCTACCTCACATTGGGCACATGCTATCACTTTGAGGTGACGGGCATCTTCATGGTCGTGCTCGTTGTGGCAGCCATCTCGTGCTATGCCATGACCTTGGGCCCCATCACATGGGTGCTCCTGTCTGAAATCTTCCCCGACCGCGTGCGCGGTGTGGCGATGGCCACATGCACCTTTGCCCTATGGGTAGGATGCTGCACCCTCACGTTCACGTTCCCGTCGATGAATGCAGCCCTGGGCAGCAGCGGCACTTTCTGGATTTACAGCGGCATCTGCCTCTGTGCCTTCGTCTACCTCTTCAGGGCTTGCCCCGAAACCAAAGGCAAAAGTCTTGCAGAACTGGAGAAGGAACTCACCCACTAACGCAACCGACGTTCCTCCACTAACGGCTATGGCTCTCTTCCACTAACGGAATTGCGGCAACGCCACAACAGAAGTCGTTCATAACTTATGAATAATTGTCCATAACTTATGAATAATTGTCCGTAACTTATGAATAATTGTTCATAACTTATGAACAACTTTACATACCATTCACGAACAAACCAAACAATCCATATCTATATGTCAGTCAAAGCATGGAAAGAACAGGTGGTCATCCCCACCTACGAAACAGGAAAACCCGAAAAAAACCCCATCTTCCTCGAGAAGCGTGTCTATCAAGGCAGCAGCGGCGTGGTGTATCCTTATCCCGTCATCGAGAGCATCGCGGACGAGAAGACCGACGTGACCTACAACGCGGTTTATCTGGAGAATGAGTACATCAAGGTGATGATTCTTCCCGAACTGGGCGGCAGAGTACAGATGGCATACGATAAAATCAAGCAACGTCACTTCGTCTATTACAACCACGTCATCAAGCCTGCCCTGGTGGGCTTGGCAGGCCCTTGGATTTCGGGCGGCATCGAGTTCAACTGGCCGCAGCATCATCGTCCATCCACCTTCATGCCTGTGGACAGCACCATCGTGGAGAATGAAGATGGCTCTGTGACGGTGTGGGTGAACGAGATGGAGCGCATGTTCCATCAGAAAGGAATGGCAGGCTTCACCTTGCGCCCTGGATGCGCCTATCTGGAGATTCAGGGACATGTGAGCAACCGCACTCCATTGCCCCAGACCTTCCTCTGGTGGGCAAACCCAGCCGTGGAGGTGAACGATGACTACCAAAGTGTCTTTCCACCCGATGTGAATGCGGTGTTCGACCACGGCAAACGAGCAGTCTCCTCCTTCCCCATTGCCACAGGCACTTACTACAAGATGGACTATTCGGCAGGCGTGGACATCTCCAACTACAAGAACATCAAGGTGCCCACCTCCTACATGGCCGTAAACTCCAAGTACAACTTCGAAGGCGGCTATGAGAACGACACCCACGGCGGCATGCTCCACGTCGCCTCCCACCACTTCTCCCCCGGCAAGAAGCAATGGACCTGGGGCAATGGCGACTTCGGACGCGCATGGGATCGCAATCTCACCGACGAAGCCACCCCCGAGGAGATGAAGAAATACGACATCACCCGCGAGGGATTCCGTCCCTACATCGAACTCATGGCAGGTGTCTATACCGAGAACCAGCCCGACTTCACATGGCTCATGCCGTATGAGGAAAAGCAGTTCACACAATACTTCATGCCCTACCGTGAACTGGGTATCGTGAAACAGGCATCGAAGGACTTTATCCTTAACATCGAGGAGACGGAAGGCGGTGTACGGGTAAAGGTGCTGGCCACTTCAAAGCAGATAACACAGATTCGTTTGATAGCCAAGAAATCCAAAGAAAAAGTTCTGTATGATGATATCGTGACGCTGTCGCCCGAAGAGGTCTTTGAACAAGTGGTGAACACAAAAGGCGTTTCCTTCAACAACCTCATTCTCGCCGTAGGCGACCTGACATGGGAAGCCGAGCCCGACGACATCCGCCCCATCCCCGATGCAGCTGAGGCAGCCCTTTCGCCTGAGGACACAAAGACTAACGACCAACTTTACCTCACGGGCCTCCATTTGGAACAATACCGTCACGCCACATGGAGTGCCCTCGACTACTACGAGGAAGCCTTGCGACGCGACCCTAATGACGTGCGCTGCCTCAACCAGACGGGACTCTGGTATCTGCGCCGTGGACGCTTCGACAAGGCTGAAACCTATCTGCGGAAAGCCGTGAAAATATGGCAAAAGCGCAATCCCAACCCTTACGACGGCGAAGCCATCTTCAATTTGGCGTTGACAAGGAAGTTCCAAGGAGACAAGCTACATGCCTACGAACTCTTCTGGAAAGCAACGTGGAACAAGGCATGGGCAGATGCAGGATATTTCGAGGCAGCTTGCATCAGCACGGAAAGAGGACGTTATGACGATGCTTTGGAGGAGCTGAACCGCTGCCTGATCTTCAACAACTGCCACCATAAGGCACGAGCATTGAAGGTTACCATACTGCGGAAGCTTGGGCGAAACGACGAAGCACTTGCCTTATGCGAGGCATCACTCCAACTCGACCACTTCAACTACGGCATCCTCTTCGAGAAGCACCTGCTAACTCAAGACGAGACGGTACTGAACAGCATGGTGGAGATGATGCATGGCAATATCTACAACTACCACGAACTGGCGCTCGATTATGCACAGGCAGGATTGTGGCAAGAGGCCATCGATGTGCTCACCCTCCCAGCCGTCAGCGAGCGACAGACACAGGCTTCGCCCCTCACATTATATTACATAGGATACTTCAAGGTGAACCAAGGCAAATACTGGAAGACAAATAAACTTGAAGAAGCCAAAGCCTGCTTTGCAGAGGCTGAACAAGCGGACAGTTATTGCTGCTTCCCCAACCGATTGGAAGATGTCAAAGTACTGAAAACTGCCATCCACTTCAATCCAGAAGGCGCCAAAGCCCCATACTACCTTGGATGCCTCTATTACGACAAGCGGCAGTACGACCTTTCAAAAGAATACTGGGAACAATCCGAACAACTCGATCCTTCCTTCCCCACCGTACACCGTAACCTCGCCTTGCTCTACTTTAACAAGGGGCAAGGGGCAGGGAACAAAGAGCAAGCCCTGCAGGAGATGGAACTCGCCTTCACCCTCGACCAATCAGACGCCCGTGTCTTCATGGAACTCGACCAACTCTACAAGAAACTCCAGCGTCCACATGCCGAACGCCTCCAAAACTACGAGGCACTTCCCCACCTCGTCGTCCAACGTGATGACCTCATCCTCGAACACGCCACCCTGCTCAACCTGCTCGGTCGCTACGAAGAAGCCAAGGCCATCATCGACAACCACGTTTTCCATCCATGGGAAGGTGGCGAAGGCAAGGTAAGCGGACAATATCAGATGAGCCGTCTGGAATTGGCAAAGAAGAAAATAAAGACCCTCTCTGTCCTGTCGGACATCTCCCCCATAATGGGGAGAACCATCCGGACAGTCTCCCTCCCCATTACGGGGGAGGGTTGGGGAGAGGGTCTTGTCTCACTGCTGGAAGAATGTCTCATTTTCCCCCACTCGCTGGGCGAAGGCAAACTCTACGGCGCACAAGACAACGACTTCCTCTACTTCCTTGGACGCTATGAGGAGGGCACCGTTGGTCCCACCGAACCTGCTGCCGCCATGTACTACAACGATGCCAAACCCGACAAAATCTTCTATGCAGGCCTGTGCTATCGTGCGTTGGGTCAGGAGGACAAGGCACGAAGCCTCTTCCACAAACTCATCAACTACGGCCAGCAACACTTCTTCGATCACATTACGATGGACTACTTTGCCGTCTCCCTGCCCGACCTCCTCGTTTGGGATGGCGACCTCGACCTCCAGAACCGCATCCACTGCCACTACATGCTCGCCCTCGGCTATCTCGGCATGGGCAACAAGGAAAAAGCAGAAAAGCATCTGGCCGAAGTGAACCGACTCGACATCAACCATCTGGGAGCAGCCACCCTGCGCACCTTCATGGACATGTAGGCATAAAAAGCCACCGTTGAGAAACCCTTTCCAACGGTGGCTTTTTTCCATGTTCTTTTCATTCCATCATTTCCAGAAAACGAAATAGACGGCTGCCACGAGGCAAAGGAAGGCAGCGGCATGATTCCAGTGGAGATGTTCGCCCTGGAACATGAAGGAGGCAATGACAGTGAAGACGGTGAGGGAGATAACTTCCTGAATTACCTTCAGTTGCACGAGGGAATACGGACCACCATTGCCAACGAAACCGAGCTTGTTGGCTGGCACCTGCAGGGAGTATTCAAAGAAGGCGATGCCCCACGAAAAGATAATCACTAACCACAAGGGCCAACTGTTGGAAATGTTCATCTGCTGCAGTTTTAGGTGGCCGTACCAAGCCAGCGTCATGAAGATATTGCTGCCAATCAGCAACAAAATCGTATAAAGACCATTCATCATAATCGTTCAATTTTGGGTGCAAAGGTACGATTAAGTTACGACTTTTTAAAAAAATAATGAGGTCAATTAAATCTTTTTCGTCACCTTTGCGTCTTGTTAGTAGAAATGTCTCGGAAAGAGGCAATGATTAGATAACGATTAACTCAGAAACATGAACGAGGAAACGGAACAGTTATTGGCAGAATTAGAGCGGATTGTCGTGGAACGGCAAGACTGGCTGTTTCGTTTTGCCTATATGCGAATCGGCATCAGGGAGGACGCGGAGGATGTGGTGCAGGAGGTGCTGCTGAGCGTGTTCCGACGGCTGCAGGAGAAGATGCATGTGGAAAGCGTGGAGCAATATGTCATCCGTTCCATCAGCAATGCCTGCAATGATTACTTCCGACGAAAACCGATCCGAATGGTGCCGCTCGACAAAGCAGAAGAGGTTCCCGTTCATGAAGGTGACAGACTGATACACGAGGAGTTTGTGAGAATCAACAAATTGCTGGATGCACTTCCTCAGGAACAATCGGAAATCGTGCGGCTGAAATGCTACGACGACCTAACCTTCAAACAGATAGCCGAACTGCAAGACATTCCAGAGGCAACGGCAAAGTCACGATACCGGTATGCCATCCTGCACATCCAACAAATGCTTAAGAAGAAAGGAGAATAAGATATGAATACAGATCACATCAACATCCCAGAGGAGGACTTCAACGAAGGGTTGGAGGACATCGAGCAGCTGCTCAAGCCCCAATGCGAGTTCAAGGCATCCGACTCCTTGAAGGAAGAGGTACTGGCTCAGGCAAGGGAGGAAATCAAGCCCCGACGCAAGGTCAACCTGTGGCCTTGGGTGGCTTCTGCCTGTGTGGTCGGATTTGCCCTGCTATGGTTCACACCACCAGAGGAGAAGAAGTCAGACGCAGCGCTCCATGCCTATCTGGTCAGAGCCTACGATATGGAGCACGCAAAGACTGTATGTGTCAGTTCTTCCGACAGGATGGACACCTACGAATCATTCGAGTCCATCGAACGGAGAATGAGAAGCAAAGGAGAGGCTCTGAAAGCAAACGACCAACCAATGACATCTTATAATAATTAAAATGAAGACAATGAAAAAAATCATGATATGGGCAACACTGCTTGTGAGTGTGTGTGCCTGCCAAAACAACCAAACGGGCGACGAACAGCCCATGCCATCCACCTTCATGGAACTCTTTGAAGGAATCGCCTCGATGAAAGGAGACGTTAATGTGACCATCTCGTCCAGCGACTCAGTCACCACCAATTTCTTTTATGAATGGTTCGGATATTATGAGGGCAAGGGGGTTCCCGCTATTGAAATGGACACAACCTTAATTGACGAGAGCCAAACCAACGATTCTGTCGCCAATTTGGTGGCTGAGATGAAAGCCATCGAAGATAGTGTGGCACAAACCAAGCGGATGATTCGCGAATATGCTGAAAAGGGCGTCAAGCATTTGCTTGACAAATACCGTCCACAGGCAGCCAAGTATTACAGGTTTGAGAGCCACCAGAACGGAAGAGATTCCATCGAGTTTGTGCTTGCCCCCCAAGAACTGACCGACTCTTTGCCAGAAGATTGCGACAGGAACAATTTCAAGGACTCCTACGTTTACTACCCAGAGTTCTTCCACTATTATTATAATGGCGACCAAGGTCAGAACTATACAAGAATTTGTTATCACAAGGAAGAAAGGAATGCCAACAAAAAAGTTGCCCATGCAGAAGATGTACGGAACCTGTTCCTGAAATTCATCTCCAACTATAAGGGCACCAAGAAATATCCTGTGAGGTATTATCTGGAGGACAATAACAAGGAAGTCGTGGGTGGAACCACCGCTTTTGACTGGCGACAGGGTGATGATAGGACCTCCCTCATCGAAGGAACGCTGTATGAGCTGCCTGTCAAAGGCAAAGAGAAAATCAAGGCTGTGGAGGAACTGCGTTCCATGATCATAGAATTCATGAACACTCACTATGCAGCGTGGCTTGAATGTCGCTACCCTGAATACAAATTCGACATGACGGAATGTGACAGATATGCCGCTCAGTTGATGCAGCTAAGCATCAACGATGTCCTGCCTAAAGACCGACTGCAAGGCATCTTCCATGTTCAGGTGGGCAACTACACAAAGGACGAAAGTCTCAAGATTCTCATGATGGATGTCCGCAAAGAACATTTCTTCATCCCAATGAATTGGATGATTGTAAAAGAGATCCACGACGACAGAATCGAATGGCTGCCAGGACACGAAAACGGATATTAGGCGTAAAGATTCATGAAAAGTGAAGAGTGAAAAGTAAAAAATTCATATTACAAGCTATTCGAATGGTTTGTTACTTAGATTTTTCACTTTTCACTTTTCGTTTTTCACTTTTTTTTGTAACTTTGTGCCAGTTTTTCAATCATAAACTAAAACCTAACAACAATGAGCACAAAACAAAAACGCTTCATCCTTACGGAGAACGAGATTCCAACACAGTGGTATAACATTCAGGCTGACATGGTGAACAAACCTCAGCCGCCCATCCATCCTGCAACGAAGCAGCCGCTGACAGTGGATGACCTAGCTCACATATTCCCAAGGGAGTGCTGTGTGCAGGAACTGGACACCACCCATGCTTGGATTGACATTCCCGAGGAAGTGCTGGACAAATATAAGTATTACCGCAGCACACCATTGGTGCGCGCCTACGGTCTGGAGGAAGCACTCGGCACTCCTGCCCACATCTACTTCAAGAACGAGAGCGTGAACCCTCTCGGTTCGCACAAAATCAACTCGGCTCTGCCTCAGTGCTACTATGCCAAGATGGAGGGCACCACGAACGTGACCACCGAGACAGGTGCTGGCCAGTGGGGTGCAGCCCTTTCATACGCGGCTAAGATTTACGGACTGGATGCCGCTGTCTATCAGGTGAAACTCACCATGCAGCAGAAGCCTTACCGCTCCAGCATCATGCGCACATTCGGAGCAGCCGTGACTGGTTCACCGTCTATGTCCACCCGTGCTGGCAAGGACATCCTGACACGCGACCCTCAACACTCAGGTTCACTCGGTACTGCTATTTCAGAGGCTGTGGAACTGGCCACCACCACTCCTAACTGCAAATACACCCTCGGTTCTGTACTGAACCACGTAGGTCTGCATCAGACTATCATCGGTTTGGAGGCTGAAAAGCAGATGGAGATGGCGGGCGAATATCCCGACATGGTGATTGCTTGCTTCGGCGGTGGTTCGAACTTTGGTGGCATTGCTTTCCCCTTTATGCGTCACAACATCCTCGACGGCAAGAAGACGGAGTTCATTGCTGCTGAGCCAGATAGCTGTCCGAAACTCACTCGCGGTCAGTTCCGCTATGACTTTGGAGACGAGGCTGGTTACACGCCTCTGCTGCCTATGTTCACCCTGGGTCACAACTTCAAGCCCAGCAACATCCACGCTGGCGGTCTGCGCTATCACGGTGCTGGTGTCATCGTCTCTCAGTTGCTGAAGGACGGTCTGATGAAGGGTGTGGACATTCCACAGTTGGAGACCTTCGAGGCTGGCATGCTCTTCGCTCGTACAGAAGGTATCATCCCTGCTCCAGAGAGCACACACGCCATCGCTGCCACCATCCGCGAGGCCAAGAAGTGCAAGGAGACTGGCGAGCAGAAAGTCATTCTCTTCAACCTCTCGGGTCACGGACTCATCGACATGCCAAGCTACGAAGCTTACATCAACGGTGACTTGCAGAACTACACGGTGACGGACGAGGAAGTGGCAAAGAACTTGGCAGAACTGGACAAACTCTCATGAACATCAAACATTTATTATTCAGCATTTTAGTCTCTTGTGCCACAACAGCTGTGGCACAAGAGACTTTTCGTTTCGGCACGAACGTGAACCCCGAAGGTGTGAAGTTCGAGGTTGATTCTCGTGGTTTCATCATCGGCGGCAAACATGTACTGCCCGTAATGGGCGAAATACACTACAGCCGTGTGCCCGAACAGGAGTGGCGGCGTGAGATTCAGAAGATGAAGGCAGGAGGTATCACAGTCGTTGCCACGTATGTGTTCTGGATTCACCATGAAGAGGAAGAGGGCAAGTGGGATTGGAGCGGCAACAGGAACCTGCGCAAGTTTGTGGAAATCTGCAAGGAGGAACACATGCCTGTGGTACTGCGCATCGGTCCCTTCTGTCATGGAGAAGTCTATCAAGGTGGCTTCCCCGTATGGCTGACAGACAAGGCGCAGAGTGACCCGAAGCAGTATAAGCTGCGTTCGCAAGCGTCGGGCTTTATGGAGGCGACACGCAACCTCTACAACAACATCTTCGCTCAGGTGAACGGCTTGCTGTGGAAGGATGGCGGTCCCATCGTGGGTGTGCAGATAGAGAACGAGTGCCGTGGGCCTTGGTCGTACTACATGGCGCTAAAAGACATGGCGGTGGAAGCAGGCTTCGACACACCCTTCTACACACGCACAGGTTGGCCCAAACTGAACGGCAACGAGGAGTTTGGCAAACTGCTTCCGCTGTATGGAGACTATGCCGATGGCTTCTGGGACAGAGTCTTGACGGATATGCCTGGCGACTATAAGAACGCTTTCATCATGAAGGATACACGCCTCTCGGCCGTCATTGCCACAGAAGCCTTGGGTGCCAATCAAGACACAAAAATGGAGACGAAAGACCTCTCCTACCCTTACCTCACCTGCGAACTGGGTGGTGGCATGATGCCGTCCTATCACCGTCGCATCAACATGACAGGAAAAGAGGTGAAACCGCTGACCATCTGCAAGTTAGGTTCTGGTTCCAATCTTCCTGGTTATTATATGTACCACGGTGGCACGAACCCTTACAACCCCAAACACACAATGGCAGAGACACAGGCAAGTCCCGTGACGAACTACAACGACATGCCCCACATGAGCTATGACTTCCAGACGCTGCTCGGCGAGATAGGACAACCCAACCCTGTCTCATGGAACGAAAGCCGACTACTGCATCAGTTCCTCGCTGATTGGGGCGAGGAACTGAGCCAGATGGATGTGGATACCCTCTCCGACCACTATGCCCGTCGCGGTTCCTTCGAATTCTTCAACGACTATGTGCGCATCCTCAACGAAGGCGGCCAGTCGTATGTCACCCCTCGCAACTGGCCAGTAGCCAATGGTGTGACCATTGACTGGGCAACAGGCGAACCCTTCTGCAAAGCCGATGACTGTATCTACTTCATCGAATTTCCCCAAAGGACAGACAAGGCAAAGCTCATCCCCTTCGGAGGACGGGTACCCTCACTCTCCATCAACGGCAAGGTTATCAACGGAAAACTCGACAAGCCCTTCAAGGCAGCAGGCATGACCTTTTGTTTCCTCTCACGAGAAAAGGCTCACACCGCCTACAAGATTGGCGACAAACTCTACTACTCTGACGGCATCCTCTACAAAGACGGCGACCGCATCATGGAAGAAACGTGGCAAACCCTTTCCACCCCTGTCAACTATGTCTTGACGAAAGAAAACGGAGGCTTACGAGACGTGGAGATGGGCAGTCAGAAGGTGGCTGCACAACCTGTTGAAAGTGACTTTGACAAAGCAGCGGTATGGAACATCATAGGTCTCGACGGACTGAACGAGAATCTTGATTTGTATTTAGAGATAGCCTACCGAGGCGATGTCGCCCGTATCTATGCCGACGGTCAACTGGTGGAGGACAACTTCTGGAACGGCAAGCCCATGCTCGTCCGTCTCTCCGACCTGGTGGGCAAGAAGGTGGAACTCCGCATTCTGCCCCTCGGCAAGGACTACCCCATCTACTTACAAAAGGAGCAACGAGCCGAACTGGACAAAGCCCCCAACGGAGTCCTCCTTTCGCTCGATGGCATCAAGGTGATAGAAAGGGCGACTTGCGAGTATTCTGCCCCATAAACTCGTTCAAACTCTTGACAGATTTAATCAAAAAATCCATGTATTCATCAGCGTATCGGAATTTATTCGTATCTTTGCAAACTAAAATTAACATCATAAATAGGTAATCATACAATGAAACAGATTGTAGCACTTTTTGCAGCATTACTGATGGCTGTTACAACCTTTGGTGCCGACAAAGGCATCATTCGTAAGCGATTATTCGATGCCGACTGGCAGTTCTCCAAGGACAGCACAACGTGGCGGACAGTCAATCTGCCCCACGACTGGAGCATTGAAGGAGACTTCGACAAGGATGCGCCTGCAGGCCACGATGGAGCCTATCTGCCGACAGGCAAGGGCTGGTACAGGAAACAGTTTAAAGTTGAAAGTTTAAAGTTTAAAGAGCAGAAGCTACGCCTGTATTTCGAGGGCGTGTATATGAATGCCGAGGTCTATGTGAACGGACAGAAGGCGGGTGGACATCCTTACGGCTACTCTTCGTTCTACGTGGATATCACACCCTACGCGAAGATTGGCCAAAATGAGATTGAGGTGCGTGTGGACAACTCACAGCAGAAGAACTGCCGCTGGTACTCTGGTTCGGGCATCTACCGCCATGTGTGGCTGCTGACTACAGGAAAGCGATACATCGATGAATGGAGTGTCAACGTAGCCACTCATGACATCCATACTGTAGAAATCAAGGCTGAGGTGGTGATGGAGGATGGTTCGAGAAAACCTATAGAGAATACCATTCATGTGGATAATCCACACCTGTGGTCGCCCGAAGATCCTTATCTCTATCATACGACGATCGAGGCCGAGGGTGATGTCGTGCCCGTCACGTATGGCATCCGTACCATCGAGTACTCTGCCGAGAAGGGACTGCAGCTGAATGGTAAACCTATCGTGCTCAATGGTGGCTGCGTGCACCACGACAACGGCATTCTGGGTGCCCGTGCCTTCGATGCTGCTGAATACCGTCGTGTTCGTCTGCTGAAGGAAGCTGGCTTCAACGCTATTCGCACGTCACACAACCCGCCTTCAGAGACATTCCTCAGAGCCTGCGACGAGTTGGGACTGCTGGTCATCGACGAGGCTTTCGACGGCTGGCGCGACAAGAAGAATACTTACGACTATTCCACGCTCATCGACCAATGGTGGCAGGAGGACATTAAGGCGATGGTTTTGCGCGACCGCAACCACCCCAGCGTATTCTGCTGGTCAACGGGTAACGAGGTCATCGAACGCAAGAAGATTGAGGTGGTGAAGACCGCCCACAACCTGAACACGCTCTGCCGTCAGCTCGACCCACAGCATCGCCCCGTCACCTCTGCCCTCTGCGCCTGGGACCCTGAGTGGGACATCTACGACCCGTTGGCTGCTGAGCACGACATTGTGGGCTACAACTACATGATTCACAAATCGCAGAGTGACCACGAACGTGTGCCCAACCGCGTGATGGTGCAGACGGAGAGCTATTCGCGCGACACCTGGCGCAACTACCGCAAGGTGCAGGACGAGCCTTGGGTCATCGGCGACTTTGTGTGGACTGCCATCGACTACCTGGGAGAATCGGGCATCGGACGCTGGTATTACGAGGGCGAACCAGCCAAAGAACCATGGGAGGCTCCGATGTTTCCCAATCATGCCGCCTACTGTGGCGACATCGACCTCACAGGTCAGCGCAAGCCCATCAGCCATTACCGTTCCATGCTCTATAATAATGAAGGCGAGCAACTCTATATGGCCGTTCGCGAACCTGATGGCTATCTCGGAAAGATACACACCACGATGTGGAGCGTATGGCCTACCTACGAGAGTTGGACATGGCCCGGACACGAGGGTAAGAACATCGATGTGGAGGTGTATTCACACGAGCCAAAGGTGCGCCTATACCTGAACGACCAGCTCATCGGCGAGAAAGAAGTGGCACAAGGTATGGCCACGTTTACGCTGCCCTATCAGCCTGGTAAGCTCCGTGCCGAGGCTGGCGAGGAAACGGTCTCTCTACAGACAGCCAATGAAGCCAAGTCCATCCGCCTGATAGCCGACCGTACAACGCTCAAGGCCGATGGTCAGGATCTTGCTTTCATCACAGTAGAACTGACAGATGCTGACGGCACCGTGAACCTCACCGCCAACAACGAGTTGACGGCAAGTGTTAGCGGCGCTGCCACGCTCATCGGTTTCGGCAATGCCGACATCAAAGACTGCGACCGCTACACCGACAGCACTCACAAGGCATGGAAGGGGCGTGCCCTACTCGTTGTCAGAAGTACAGGAAAGAAAGGCAAGGCAACGATAACCGTACAAGGCAAAGGCCTGAAGACGGCCCGTGTCAATTTATCCTTTACATCTTCGCCATCGCTTGTTCGAGGTCGGCAATGATGTCCTCCGCATTCTCTATGCCGACAGACAGACGCACGAGGTCGGGTGCCACACCTGCCTCACGCAGTTGCTCATCGGAGAGCTGGCGATGGGTGTGGCTGGCTGGATGCAGCACACAAGTGCGGGCATCTGCCACATGAGTCACGATGGAGATGAAGTCGAGGTTGTCCATGAACTTGATAGCCTCCTCACGACTGCCCTTTAGACCGAAGGCAATCACGCCACAAGAGCCGTTGGGAAGATATTTCTGACCGAGGGCATAGTACTTGTTCGATGGAAGACCGCAGTAGTTGATCCATCCCACCTTCGGGTTCTTCTCGAGCCATTCTGCCACCTTCTGTGCGTTGGCACAATGCTGACGCATACGGAGATGCAGAGTCTCCAAACCCAGATTGAGGAGGAAAGCGTTCTGAGGGGCAGGGATGGAACCGAGGTCACGCATCAACTGAGCCACGAGCTTAGTCATATACGCCATCTTGCCAAATGCCTTGGTGTAAGTCAAACCGTGATAACTCTCATCAGGAGTGGTCAGGCCGGGGAACTTCTCAGCGTAGGCATCCCAATCGAAGTTGCCGCTATCGACCACGCAACCACCCACCTGAGTAGCATGACCATCCATGTACTTGGTTGTGGAGTGAGTGACGATGTCGCAACCCCATTCGAATGGACGACAGTTGATCGGAGTGGCAAAGGTGTTATCCACGATGAGTGGCACACCATGCTTGTGCGCCATCTTGGCAAATCGCTCGATGTCGAACACGTTGCCACCAGGATTGCTGATGGTTTCGCCAAAGAAACACTTGGTGTTGGGACGGAACTCCTTCTCGATGCGCTCATCATCCCAATCGGGGTCGATGAAGGTGCACTCGATGCCCAGCTTCTTCATAGTTACACCAAAGAGGTTATAAGTGCCGCCATAGATGCTGTTGGAAGTGATGAAGTGGTCACCTGCCTGACAGATGTTGAACACGGCATAGAAGTTGGCAGCCTGACCGCTGGAGGTGAGCATAGCACCCACACCCCCTTCGAGGGCTGCAATCTTCTTGGCCACCATATCGTTGGTGGGATTGGCCAGACGGGTATAGAAATAACCATTGTCCTTCAAGTCGAAGAGACGAGCCATCTGCTCGCTGGTATCGTACTTGAAAGTGGTACTCTGATAGATGGGCAGCTGCTGAGGCTCACCCTTGGTTGGTTTCCATCCGCCATGAATGCAGATGGTTTCAAGATTTTTCTTCATATATTTTTAGTTTACATTAAATGTCACTACCACATTGACGGCCTTGGCACCGCGACGATACTGCATGGTGACGGTGTGCTGTTCGCCATACCAACAGTTATCCGGATGGCAACCGTATGCCCATGAGTAGAGATTGTTGCTCTCAATATAGACATGACCGATAGCCCAAGCACCCGTATCACTATTCCTGTCGAACCATGCACCATAAGTCTTGGCAGCCGTGTTGTTTCCTTCCTCACCGTTGGCATTCAAAGGCACAAGTGCCGTCGGTGCTCCACCCAATGTCGTTTCCACCTCACTTTGCGAGACTGTTATCACTCCTTGCTGACTGTATCCTCTCGCAAATTCACACGCCTGCATCTTCTGAATGGTCTTCACCACCTGAATATCATCAGGATCAACAATCTCGATGATGTCATCGGTACCCTCAGGATAACTTGCTATCACACCATCCAGATAGTTCTTGCGCCGCTGCAACCAAGTCTGCATCTTGGCAATCTCCTCCGCTGGCACGAAGTTCTTCACCGTCGGTTCATTCCACCACCAGCCGCCAGAAGTTTCTGTCAGCGGCCATTTGGCCACATCGCGGTCATAGGCTCCTTGGTTCAATCCATCGATAAACTTCTGCACCGTCTCCCAAGGCTTCAGATACATGGAATCACTCTTGGCTGCCCACGCCTCCTTATACTGTGTCATGAAGGTCTTGTTGCCAAACATCTCACGGAAGAAGTGGTTGATGTTGTAGGCAGCACCTGTCCCATTCAAAGGATCCGTTCCGTAAATCAACTCCCGATAGTCGGTAAAGAACGTGTGACCCGTGGTCATCGTAGCCCAGTCGAAGTCGAAGCCCGCATCCCAGTCCCACACAGGGCCGAAAGTGTACTTGCCATCCTTGTCTTGGAAGATGTAAAGGCTGCGAGGCGCATCAATCTCCACATTGTACAGATACTCGTGCAACTGCAAGATGCTGATGAACGAAGGAATGTCCACCATGCTTTCCACTTTCTCGTAATCGTGTGTCTTGATGGCATTCTCCAACACCGCAAACGCATCGCGGATGGAGTCTATCTGTTCTTCCGACAGGTCTTCAGGCTCTTTCACACACATGGGCAGGCCAAAGACCTTGCTCATGAAGTTATCGCCCGCACCGGGGCTGAGTTCAGGACCGTCGTCTTTATCGAATGACATCAGCAAGCCTCCCTCGGCATCGATGTTCACCCGTTTGGAATGAATCTCTATCTTCTCTGTCAACTGATACACACCAATGTACTCGCCATTGAGGAACACCTCGACAAAGCGGGTGTGGTTGGTGAAGGGCATGCCCAGCCACCGAGCCGTCTCAAAGGCCACCACATTCATCATGTCGGTCACATCGCGGTAGTTGGCCAGCAGGTTCCAGTTCTTCGCCTTCTCCAATCCGAGCAACTTGCTCTTCGTGTCGAGTTTGAACTTGTAGGGTTTCTTGTCGTACCATTCCCACGTGGAGTTGCCACGTCCTCGGATACGGCCTGTTCCCGAATAGTTGGAGTATTCCCCCTTTCCGTCGAAAGAGAGGTGGCAGTTGAGCCAAACATCCTTCTCCACAATCGGCGCGCCATTTTGCGTGGTGATGTTGAGTGTGAACACACGGTACTTGTTGTGCCCCTTCTCCTCATCCGTGATTGCCTTGGAGAAACTGATGCTGTCCAAAGACTCCATACTGAAGGGAACGAGCAGCTCCTCCTCATCCTTGTCCAGCGTGTAGCCTCTCAATGTTTGTTCGTCATCCGAGATGTCGAACTGCAAGAACTGGTCAATCTGCAATGGAATGGTCCACGGTTCGCCAGCATAGTTGCGATGCACATTTATCCATTCTTGAGCGTTCAAGCCCCAACAGAAGGATAGTGCCCACACAGTTAGTAACAGTTTTCTTTTCATAAGTTTTCAGTAAATAACTAATCTAATAACAAATCCGGCCACAAATTTACGGTCTTTTTCTGTAACTGCCAAAAGACCAAGACAAAAAGAAGGCGCACCGAACTGAAATTCGATGCGCCTTCGCCATTTTATAGCATTTCTTTGATTCGGAATAGCCAGATTACTCCAACTACTCTGAACACTCTGATTACTTCAGCATTATACGATGCCCTGAGCCATCATGGCCTTTGCAACCTTCATGAAGCCAGCCACGTTGGCACCCTTCACGTAGTTTACATAGCCGTCAGCCTCTGTACCGTACTTCACGCAGTTCTCGTGGATGTTCTCCATGATCCAGAGGAGCTTAGCGTCAACTTCCTCAGAAGTCCAAGACAGACGCTCTGAGTTCTGAGACATCTCAAGACCTGATACAGATACACCACCTGCGTTAGAAGCCTTACCTGGAGAGTAAAGAATCTTAGCCTCCTGGAATACGCGGATTGCACCTGGAGTAGAAGGCATGTTAGCACCTTCAGCAACAGCGATAACACCGTTAGCAACAAGAGCCTTAGCAGCCTCTTCGTTCAACTCGTTCTGAGTAGCACATGGGAGAGCGATCTGAGCGCCCTTCTCGAACCAAGGCTTTGCACCGTCACCAACATACTTAGCAGTTGGGTACTTGTCAACATATTCCTTGATACGGCCACGGTAAACGTTCTTCAGCTCCATGATGTAGTCGAGCTTCTCACGAGTGATACCGTCTGGATCGTAGATGTAACCATTAGAGTCAGACATAGTCATTGGGATACCACCGAGCTGGAGCACCTTCTCAGCAGCATACTGAGCCACGTTACCTGCACCAGAGATGAGCACCTTCTTGCCCTTCACTTCGTCACCCTTAGTCTTCAACATAGCGCGGAGGAAGTAAACTGTACCATAACCAGTAGCCTCAGGACGGATGAGTGAACCACCGAACTCAAGACCCTTACCAGTGAGCACACCGCTGTACTCGCGAGTGAGCTTCTTGTACATACCGAACATGTAACCTACCTCACGGCCACCTACACCGATGTCACCTGCTGGAACGTCGATGTCTGGACCGATGTGGCGACCCAACTCAAGCATGAAGGCCTGGCAGAAACGCATCACCTCAGCGTTGCTCTTGCCACGTGGAGAGAAGTCTGAACCACCCTTGCCACCACCCATTGGGAGTGTAGTGAGTGAGTTCTTGAAAGTCTGCTCGAATGCGAGGAACTTCAGGATACCGAGGTTCACAGAGCTGTGGAAGCGGATACCACCCTTGTAGGGGCCAATGGCGTTGTTGTGCTGGATGCGGTAACCCATGTTGGTCTGAATCTGACCCTTGTCGTCCATCCAAGTAACGCGGAACTGATATACGCGATCTGGAATACAGAGACGCTCGATGAGGTTCACCTTGTCGAACTCTGGGTGCTTGTTGTACTCTTCCTCGATAGTGCCGAGAACTTCTTCTACTGCCTGATGATACTCAGGTTCATTTGGAAAGCGACGCTTAAGGTCTTCCAATACTTTTTTTGCGTCCATTTGTGAAAACGTTTTTAATAATATGGTTGATAAATGTATGTCTTTGTTCTATTTTGCGGACAGAGCCTACTTGACGAAAAACATGAAAACAGACCGTCAAAAGTGGCGTTAAGTGCCTGCGTTTTTTGATTTCGGGTGCAAAGATAGACTTTTTCCACAAAAAACACAAAAAATCTAACAAAAAAATATCTTTTTTAAAGAAAAACTTTCAAATTTACTCAAAAACCAATAACTTTGTGGACAAATTACACCCATAAATTAGTGTGTTTACACAAAAAACATTACATTTTGAAAACAACTGAAAGAATTGAGGCGCTTCGTCGCCTCATGCAGCGAGAAGGCATCCACGCCTTCATCACCCCCAGCACCGACCCTCACGCTGGCGAGTATGTGCCGGAACGATGGAAGTCGCGCCGGTGGATTAGCGGTTTCACGGGTTCGGCAGGAACAGCGGTCGTCACGACCGACCAAGCCGCCTTGTGGACCGACTCACGTTATTTCATCCAAGCCACAGAGCAACTGACCGATACGGGCTTCGTGCTGATGAAGGAGAAGATAGAAGGCACACCCTCCATCACGGAGTGGCTATGTTCCGTTCTCCCCACAGGTAGCGTGGTGGCAGTCGATGCGTGGGTCAACACCACCTCCGACGTGGAAAATCTGGAGAACGAACTGAAAGCCCACGGTCTCACCCTCCGCACCGACCTCGATCCATACACCGAAATCTGGGAAGACCGCCCTTCCATTCCCCAAAGCAAAGCTTTCATTCAAGGATTGGAGTTTGCGGGCGAAAGTGCAGCTTCAAAAATCCAACGTGTGCGTGAAAAGATTGGGCAGAATGCCATTGTGGTGACCAGCCTCGAAGAAGTGGCTTGGACACTCAACCTGCGTGCCGACGATGTGCTCTTTACTCCTTTCGTGCTCGGCTATGTGCTCATCACTCCTACGGACACATTATTATATATAGCCAAAGAGAAAGTCACGCCCGAAGTGGGTGACTATCTGAAAGGTGAGGGGGTGAGCATCCGCGAGTACGATGAAATCATCCCCGACCTGCAAGCCCTCGACCTGCCCGTTTATGTGCAGTCCGAAAAGACCAACTATGCGGTCTATTCAGCCATCAAGACCCCCATCCGCAAGGAGAGCGTGGTGGAGCAGATGCTCATCTTCAAGAACGAGACAGAGATCAAGTGTTTCCGCAACGCGATGGAGAAAGATGGTGTGGCGATGGTGAAGTGGATCAAATGGACACTCGAAAACGTTCCCAAGGGCGGTCAGACAGAACTTTCCCTCTCCAAGAAGTTGGAAGAGTTCCGTGCCGAGCAGCCCCTGTTCAAAGGCATCAGTTTCGAAAGCATCATGGGTTATGCCCATCATGGTGCCATCGTGCACTACGACCCCACACCCGAAACGGACATTCCAGTCCTTCCTGAAGGGCTCCTGCTGATAGATTCTGGCGGTCAGTACCTCGACGGCACCACCGACATCACACGCACGATTCCTCTTGGCCCTCTCACCTGGGAGATGCGGCGTGACTACACCCTCGTGCTCAAAGGTTGGATTCGTCTGGGCTCAGCAGTTTTCCCCAAGGGAACCTGCGGCACCCAACTCGACACACTCGCCCGCGAAGCCATGTGGAAATACGGCATCAATTACCTGCACGGAACGGGTCATGGTGTCGGCCAGTTCATGTCAGTTCACGAAGCCATCGACCTGCACCAGTTCCGCATGCAGTGGCGTCCCACCCCACTCCTTCCGGGCATGATTATCACCGATGAACCCGGCATCTACATCGAGGGCAGCCACGGGGTTCGCCACGAAGACACCATGCTTGTGGTCAACGCCACCGAAGGCATCACCTTCGGCCCCTACTACACCTTCGAGCACCTCACCCTCTGCCCCATCCTCACCTCTCCCATCCTCGTGGAGATGCTCACGGAGGAAGAGCGCCAGTGGTTCAACAATTATCAGCAAACCGTCTATGACCGCCTGGCTCCCCGTCTCGACAAAGAGCACAAGGCTTGGCTCAAAGAAGTCGTCAAACCAATTTGAAGTGAAAAGTGAAGAGTGAAAAATTTGCTACCGCACTTGTGCATCAACTGTTGGCGAACCATCGCGGTAGCAGATTTTTTACTTTTCACTCTTCACTTTTCACTTTATTTTCGTACCTTTGCCTTCTCTAAACTTTAAACTTTACATGATCGAATACATCCGAGGAATCCTCGACGAACTCACCCCCACCCAAGCCACCATCGAAGCGCATGGCGTTGGCTACCTTCTCAACATCTCTCTCAACACCTACACCGCCCTGCAAGGCAAGAGCGAGGCACGCCTCTTTGTCTATGAGTCCATCCGCGAAGACGCATGGACACTCTTCGGCTTTGCCACCAAACAGGAACGCGAACTCTTCCTCATGCTCATCAGCGTCAGCGGTGTGGGAGGCAACACAGCCCGCACGATGCTCAGCAGTTTCTCTGCCCCTGAGTTGGCAGGTCTCATCATGGAAGGCAACGAACGCATGCTGAAAACTGTCAAGGGATTGGGTGCCAAAACTGCCCAGCGCATCATTGTGGAACTCCGCGACAAGGTCGTTTCTCTCGGCATCGCCACCACAACCCCATCGGGCGAACCCAGCAACACATCAGCCGTCCCCAACAGCGAGGTGTACAACGAAGCCTTCGAAGCCCTCAAGATGCTCGGCTTCCCACCAGCACCCGTTGCCAAGACGGTCAAAGCCATCCTCAAGGACGAGCCTTCCGCCCCCGTCGAGAAGGTCATCAAACTCGCCCTCAAGATGCTGTAAACCATCCAACAAACACCCTCTGTTTTACTCTCCTGCGGCAACGTCAGTTCCGTAATTACGACAACGACACAGACGTAATTACGGAACTGTCGTTGCCGTAATTTCGTTAGTGGAACAGGTTTTTCGCAGAAGTCGTTCATAAGTTATGAACAATTATTCATAAGTTACGGATAATTATTCATAAGTTATGAACAAATATCCATAACTTATGAACGACTCCTATTACGGCAGTAAGGGGAAGGTGGCTGTGGAGCAGAGGAACAAGAGGCAGTGGAGCAACCGATTTGTTGTTCTGTGGAAAACGGGGGCAAAGAAAGACTTTTTCCCTCTTGGCTAGTGATTGTGAATGAAAAAGAGCGGAATTTATTTGGAGAGAGAAAAAAATGTTGTACCTTTGTATTCAATCATTGGCAACAGCCTCAGCGGAGGTGCCGATGTGACATAATGAAAATAATAACAAGCGTTTGCTGTTATTCGGAATTGCTTCAAGAACCTAGGAAATTCAAGATAGTTCAACCCGAAAGAATAAGTCGCAAACGTCTGTGCGTTAAGCATGGGCGTGACTTATCTGGGTTGGCAGGCTATTCCTAGGGCCTTTGAAGCATGGATGAGAATATCGTTCATGCTTTTTGTGTCCTAATAGTCTGCCTCCGAAGATAAGCAATACGCATCAATGCATAGCACAAAGAATGCCAAACAAGGAATTGAGTCCTGCCTGTATCGACATCAGGGAGGACGACCTGAGGGATATCTCACCAGAAGTGCTTGAGACGCTGCTGCGTGACCACACCACAGGGAATAACATCTTCTGGGCGACGCATGACTATGAAGCGCTCGGCTCAGCGTATGATTACCATTCGCAGATACTGCCTGAACTGATTACAGGCGAGAATGGAATGGTCATCAGACCGCGTGTGCTGAAGTCGAAGGCTGAGCAGACAGACCGAGCCAAGGATATGGCAGAGGTGTTCACCCCTTCGTGGGTGTGCAATGCGCAGAACAATTTGGTGGACGAAGCGTGGTTTGGACGTAAGGACGTATTTAATGTGGAAAACACGACCGACCATACTTGGCAATCCAATCCCGACAAAATTGAGTTCCCCGACGGGAAAACATGGAAAGATTATGTGAGAGCCACACGCATGGAAATGACCTGTGGTGAAGCTCCTTATCTGGTCAGCCGCTATGATGCCACCACTGGTGAACCGATTCCCCTGCAAGAGCGAATCGGTCTGCTGGACAGGAAGCTGAGGGTCATCAGCGAAAACACGGAGACAAGTGGCGACTGGCTGGATTGGGCACAGATTGCTTACATGCACACTTATGGCTTTGAATGGCAGGGCGACAACCTGCTGCTTGCTCGCGAGGCTTTGCTATGGACATTCATCGAATATTATCAGGCAAAGTTCGGCAAGGCCCCTCTTGTGAAATCCATCAACTACATCGCCTACATCATCTCCTGGAACCTCTGGCAGATGGACGGGCTGAAAGGTGTGGTTCCTGACAGTTGCAGAGATGGTGTGAAAGAGAAAATCATGACTCTCTTTGGCGAGGAAAAACAAATAGTTCATTGTCCAGGCTGCCAGCAAGAAGACATCCGACGGCACAACGGCACCTACTGCCTGATACGCGATTGGGCGAATGACAAAAAGAAAATCCGATTTATTGACCTGATGAAATAAAAGATACTATGGCAACCTTTACCTCATCCCTGAAATCCAAACTGATTTATGTGTTTGCCATCGATGACGAACGGCATCGTGACTGTCTGAAGATTGGCGAGACCACCCTCGACGAAGATGACGGTGGCGACCTCTCGCCTAATTCTGATTTGTTGAACCAGGCGGCACACAAGCGCATCCTGCAATATACCAAGACGGCAGGCATCGCCTATCAGCTGCTCTATACGGAAGACACCATTTTCCGCAGGAGCGGCATGATTCTCTCCTTCAACGATAAGCAGGTGCACAAGGTGCTGGAGCGTAGTGGCATCCCCAAGAAGGAGTTTGCTGGTGTGAAGGGAGCGGATGAATGGTACTGCTGTGACCTTGAGACGGTGAAGAAAGCCATCAAGGCTGTGAAGAAGGGTGAATCGAGTTTGCACGCTTCCGACATCACCCAAGGGCAGACACCTATCATCTTCCGTCCTGAACAGCGTGAGGCGATAGACAGGACAAGGACACGTTTCAAGAAAGGCAACCAGATGCTGTGGAATGCCAAGATGCGTTTCGGCAAGACCCTCTCAGCCTTGCAGGTAGTGAAGGAAGAGGAGTTCGTGCGTACCTTGATATTGACCCATCGCCCTGTGGTGGACAAGGGATGGTTTGAGGACTTCGGCAAGATATTCTACGACAGGAAGGACTATCGTTATGGTTCACGCATCAACGGGGAGGACTTTGGCTCATTGGAGAGAATGGTGGCAAAAGGACAGAAATATGTGTTCTTTGCCTCCATGCAGGATTTAAGAGGTTCAGAGACTGTAGGAGGAAAGTTTGACAAGAACGACCGTGTGTTCAGCACGCCTTGGGATTTCATCATCGTGGATGAGGCACATGAGGGCACGAAGACCGAACTGGGGCAAAATGTGCTGAAAGAGCTGACCAAGGAAAAGACCAAGGTGCTTCAACTCTCAGGCACTCCGTTCAACCTCTTCGACGACTATGCAGAAGCGGACATCTACACTTGGGATTATGTGATGGAGCAGAAGGCGAAACAGGCTTGGGCGGTGGATAATCCTTACGAGCCCAATCCATACGCTTCCCTTCCATCCATAAATATCTACACCTATGACCTAGGCAATCTGATGAGCGAGTTCGTGGAAGATGAAAAGGCTTTTAACTTCCGTGAGTTCTTCCGAACCAAGGATGACGGCACCTTTGTTCATGACAAGGATGTGGAACGGTTTCTGGATTTGATGTGCAGGGATGACAAGGACAGTCTCTATCCCTATTCCAACGATGAATACCGTCGCATCTTCCGGCACACACTCTGGATGGTGCCAGGCGTGAAGGCAGCCAAGGCACTTAGCGCGAAACTGCATGCGCCTGCTGTTTTTGGCTTGTTCAAGGTGGTGAATGTGGCTGGCGATGGTGATGAAGATGAGGAAAATGCCGAGGCATTGAAGATGGTGGAAAAGGCTATTGGAGATAATCCTGATGAAACATACACCATCACCCTCTCATGTGGACGACTGACTACAGGCGTGAGCGTGAAGCCTTGGACGGGCGTGTTCATGATGGCTGGCTCGTTCAGCACTTCTGCGGCTGGATATATGCAGACCATCTTCCGTGTGCAGACACCCTACAGCCACAACGGTCGCATGAAGGAGCAATGCTATGCCTTTGACTTTGCGCCAGACAGGACGCTCCGAGTCTTGGCGGAAGCGGCAAAGGTTTCGACGAAGGCAGGCAAGCAGACGGATGGAGACAGGCAGGTGTTGGGTGACTTCCTGAACTTCTGTCCCATCATCTCCATTGAGGGCAGCCAGATGAAGCCATACGATGTGAAGACGATGATGGGTCAGCTGAAGAAGGCACAGATTGAGAAGGTGGTGCAATGTGCCTTCGAGGATGGAGCACTCTATAATGACGAGCTGCTGAAACTGACGGATGTGGAATTGGCGGCTTTCCAGCACTTGAAGGGCAAGATTGGTGCCACCAAGGCGATGGCGAAGAGTGGCGACATCGATGTGAACCAGCAAGGTTTCACCAAAGAGGAATATGCTGAGAAGGAAAAGCTGGAGAAGAAAAAGAAGAAGGATTTGACGCCTGAAGAGAAGGCACGTCTGGAGGAACTGAAAAAGAAGAAGACTCAGAGGGCTGAAGCCATCAGCATCCTGCGTGGAATCAGCATCAGAATGCCACTTCTCATTTATGGTGCAGAACTGAAGAATGAGGAGGAGGAACTGACCATCGACAACTTCACCAACTTGGTGGATGATGTATCTTGGGAGGAGTTCATGCCTAAGGGTGTGACCAAGGAAGACTTTGAGAACTTCAAGAAGTATTACGAGGCAGACGTATTCCGTGAGGCAGGCAAGCGCATCAGGGAAATGGCAAGGGCTGCTGACAAGTTCACGATAGAAGAACGTATTGAACGACTTGCCACCATCTTCAACACTTTCCGCAATCCTGACAAGGAAACCGTCTTGACTCCTTGGCGAGTGGTGAACATGCACATGAGCGACTGCTTGGGCGGCTGGTGCTTCTATGATGAAGAGTTCAAGCAGATGCTGAATGAGCCTCGTTATGTGGACAGGGGACAAGTGACCAAAGATGTGTTCAAGATAGATGCCCATATGTTGGAGATCAATTCCAAGAGTGGTCTCTATCCTCTGTATGTTGCCTATAATATATACAGAAACAGAGTGGCTGCAACCCAAGAGAAGTATGGCGACGTGAGCCACAGCATGGCAATGATGTTGTGGGATGCCACCATCGAAGAAAACATTTTGGTGGTGTGCAAGACTCCTATGGCAAAGAGCATCACCAAGCGCACCCTTGCTGGATTCAGAAGCACAAGAGTGAACGCACAATATTATAAAGACTTAATCAAGAACATATCCGAGAAGCCAACTGCCGTTGTCAATACTTTCAAGGACGGCAAGCACTTCTGGAAAATCAATAATAATGAGAATATGAAGATAGACGCAGTGGTGGGGAACCCACCGTATCAAGTGATGGATGGAGGAGGAGCTGGAACTAGTGCCATTCCTGTATACAATAAGTATTGGACGATTGCTAAAGAAATGAATCCTTTATACAATTCCATGGTTATGCCAGCACGTTGGTATTCAGGTGGAAAAGGACTTGATGATTTTAGAATCAGCATGTTAAAAGATAAAAGAATGAAGGTACTGGTAGACTTTCCTGAATCACGAGAATGTTTCCCAAGTGCCGATATAGCAGGAGGTATATGCTACATTTTGTGGGATAAAAAATATAATGGGGATTGTTTGGTGACGACGATTTCTAATGGTATACGAACAACTTATTCACGTGACTTAAGCGAATACGATACATTTGTTCGACAAGCTAATGCAATTAATATCCTACACAAAGTAACATCCAAAAACGAGGATACGTTAAACAACTATGTTTATAGTAGAAAGCCTTTTGGACTTGACAACCAATATACAGGCAAAGCTTCTCCTTTTAATGGCTCTATTGTTTTGTTTGGCAGTCAAGGGCTTTCATATATAAAACCAACTGAAGTTCTACAAAATGCAGAGGCAATAGGCAAATGGAAGGTTATTGTGTCAAAAGCAAGTGCTCAAGGAGGTCGTGCTGATAAAGAAGGAAAAAGAAAGGTTCTTCCTAAAGCCGAAGTTCTCGTACCTAATAGTGCATGTACTGAGTCATACTTGTTAATCGCATGTTTTGACAACGAAGAGGAAGCGAAAAATGCCTTGAGTTACATAAAAACTTTATTCTTCCGATTCCTTCTTTCATTAAAGGTTATTACTCAAAATATAGCAAAAGATAGTTTTGCATTTATTCCTCTCCAAGACTTCTCCAAACCTTGGACAGATGAAGAACTCTACAAGAAATACAACTTGTCAGATGAAGAAATCGCTTTTATCGAGTCGATGATAAAACCAATGGAATAAAAAGGACTGGATTTTGATGAAATAAGCATAAAAGTTTTTTCCTTGTCGAACTTATTTTATCATCATAATGTCCATAAGCAGAAAGCACGTCAACATGAACTATCGCTTCAAAAATCTCATAGATCAAACGATGTTTCTTGGTGATGCGACGACTCCACAATGTGCCTCCGCTTCCCTTCAGTTGTTCTGGCTTTCCTGTGCCTGTCTGCGGATGGACGAAAAGTTCAGCAATGAGTACAAGAGCCTTTTTGTAGGCTTTGGGATCACTCTCGCTCAACACTTTAAGGTCTTCTTGAGCCTGTGGCTTAATCTCGACAATGTAACGGCTCATAAACTGCGAATGTATTGCTATTCATTGAGGAGAGGGAAAGAAGAATGAAGTCACAAAAAGTTTGGTGAAAGAGTGGAATATTCTGTAAAGAGTTTGTTTTGTTAGATTAAATTTTATACTTTTGCAGCGATTTGTTAAATGCGGTTTTATAAAACAAGCCTTTTAGACAGAGTTATTCCGAGGATGCGTGGTTGCTGCTTCGTCTGAGGAATTTTGCGTCATCGTTCAGCGACAGGGAAAGCATCTGTAAATATTACTTCATAGACAACGGTTTGCTGACATTGCAACTGTTGGGTGCAGACACCATCTTGCTTGAAAACATGGTAGCCCTATCTTTGTTCCGCAAGTATGGACACGACGAGGACAACGAACGAGTTTTCTACTACAATGTCAATGTTGAAGTGGATTTCTATGTGCCGGAGGACGAACTGGCCATACAAGTATCGTATTCTATAGCCGATACGGAGACAGAGAAGCGGGAAAAAGAACCATTGGAGAAACTTCCAAATGTGCATGCTTGCCGTAGGCGCATCATCATCACCTATGACGAAGAAGGCACGCTGACTGATAAACATGGCACCATAGAGGTTATTCCATGCTGGAAATGGCTGCTGAACTTGGACCTAGGGAAGCTGCTCTGATCATCCTACGATATTCGACAACGCTTTGCGAAGCGTATCGAGCTGCGCTCGAAGTTACTCACAAAAAGGGAGATGTATGAAAAAGATATTACTACTGATTGTTACGTTTTTGATGGTGACCACTGTGTGGTGTCAAGATGCCGAACCGAAAAGGAAGAAGGTGGCAGTGGTGCTGAGTGGCGGTGGTGCCAAGGGTATGGCGCACATTGGAGCGCTGAAAGTGATTGAACGGGCGGGCATTCCTGTGGATATTGTCACGGGCACCAGCATGGGCAGCATCGTGGGTGGACTCTATTCGATTGGGTACAATGCCAACATCCTCGATTCGTTGGTGCGCACCATCGACTGGAACTATACCCTCTCCGACCGTGAGGACATGAGTCAGCAAAGTCTGCGTGACCGTGAGAAGCAGAACACCTACGCATTCTCACGAGGATTCACGTTGGGCAAGAGCAACAGCAACGATGGCGGTATCATCAAAGGGCAGAACCTCGCACAGCTGTTCCAGAAACTCTGTTTGGGGTATACAGACTCGTTGGATTTCGACTCACTTCCCATTCCCTTTGCCTGTGTGGCGACCGACATCATTGACAATACAGAACATGATTTTCATGCAGGCCGTTTGCCACAGGCCATGCGTGCCTCGATGGCGATTCCAGCCGCCTTCTCCCCTGTACGCATCGGTGATAAGGTGCTGGTGGATGGTGGTTTGAGGAACAACTACCCAGCCGACATCGCCCGTGAGATGGGTGCCGACATCATCATTGGTGTGACCGTTCAGGGTGCACCCAAGACGAGTGAGGATCTGGGACACACCATCAGCATCCTCAGCCAGATTATCGATGTCAACTGTAAGAACAAATACGATGAGAACTTGGCCATCACCGATGTGCCTATCCGTGTGAACACCGAGGGGTACAATGCTGCCAGCTTCACCGACAATGCCATCAACGAACTCATCCGACGAGGCGAGGAAGAAGCGATGAAACACTGGGATGAATTGATTGCCCTTAAACGGAGAATCGGTATCAGCGACGATTTCAAACCCACCATCCTCACCCCAAAAAGTGCGTCCGTGCTGACGGAGAAGGTGAAGGTAAAGGGCTTTGTCTTTGAGAATGTTACACCTCACGACGAGCACTTCATCCGTTCAAAGTTCCATCTGAGCAGATACGACAGCATCGACTCCCGTCAGGAGGAGAAGATTGCCACCTCCATGCGTGTGGACCTCTTCTATCAGACGGTCGATACCCGTTCCATTCAGGAGGGTGACGGCTACATCCTCTACTTCACTGCTGGCAACAAAAAGACCAGTCAAGTAAACCTGGGTGGACGCCTTGACACGGAAGAGATTGTGGCGCTGCAGGTCAATGCCGACCATCCGCTTTCGACAGCTATCCCTATCGACATGGATGTGACCCTCCGACTGGGTAAACGCATCATGGGAAAGGGGGAACTGACCTTCCATCCACGCAGTTTCACCCGACCCAGCATCTCCTATGTCTATCGCCACAACGATATGGACATCTACCAAGAAGGTGAACGAGACCACAGCTTCAAGTACAACCATCACCAGACGAACCTGACGCCTTTCAACTTCAACGTGCGCAACTTCAATCTGCAAACCATCCTCCGATGGGACTACATCCATTTCCTGGGCAACCTGCTGACCGCAGGCACCACACCCATCAAACTGGAGAATGACCACTATATCAGCTACCACGCACTGGTCAAATACAACTCGGAGGACAACTGGAACTTCCCCACGGTCGGTTCACGTTTCAAGATGGAATATGCCTACCTGACCGACAACTTTGCCGAAATGAAGAAGAAGGCAGGCATCAGCGACATCAACGCCCATTGGCGCACCTCCATCCCCTTCAGCAAACGGTTCACCCTGCAACCCATGCTTTATGGCAGATTGCTCTTCGGAGCGAGGATTCCCGTCGTGTATGGCAACACGATTGGTGGTGAGTGGTTCGGACACTATCTGGAGCAGCAGATGCCCTTTGCAGGTTTGGGCAACCTCGAATATACAGACAGGCACTTCCTTGCCCTGCAAATACAGGGACAGCAGCGACTTTTCACCAACCATTTCATCCTCTTACGGGTGGCAGCAGCACAACATGACGAGGCGTTCAAGCATGTGTTCGAGCACAAAACGATGCTGGGTGGTCAACTCGCCTACTACTACAACACCGTCGTCGGTCCGCTAGGCGCCACGATGGGCTATACGAACGAGACCAAGAAGGTGCACCTCTACCTCAACCTCGGTTTTGAGTTCTGAACAGCAGCAAATTGACGGTCTGTCTTGTATTTTCTACCCTATAAATACAATAATGTGGAGTTTTCTACGTTTATGATGATAGAAATATGTAAGAGAGAGGATTGACTCCTCACACAATAGATGTAGAAACTTGAAGCAGACACTTCGAAATATAATATATATCTTACTGATTATGACGAGCATGAGTGCTATTGCAGGAGTAAGCAATAGCCGTGTGTTCTCGTCATTGGGTGTTGTGTCTGAAGAAGAGGATGCGCCAAGTAAGGATGTCGCATCTGCCGATACCGTCAAGGTGAAGAAGACGTATTACCCCCAAGATGTGCATGGGGAAGAGTTCCCGATGGATCTTCGAGACCCTGAGAATTTGAAACCTGACACAGCCGTATATGACGAAAAGTCAGGCTATTACAAAGTGGGAACCAAGTTGGGTAACAACTTCTTGAGCCAACCCTGGATGATGACTCCTGAAGAGTACATGAGATGGTCGGAACAGAAATCGTTCAGAGACTATTTCAGGACAAGAAACGACTCGTTGTTTGTCACGAAAGGCAAGGAAAAGTTCGACTTCACCAACATGCACTTCGACTTAGGACCTGCGGAGAAGATTTTCGGTCCTGGCGGTGTACAAATCAACACACGAGGTAGTGCGGAACTCAAATTCGGCTACAACTACAAATTCATCGACAACCCATCGCTGTCGGAGCGCAACCGTACCACCAAATCTTTTGATTTTGACGAGAAAATCAACGTGAACGTCGATGCGAAGGTGGGCGACAAGATGGATTTCCACATCAGTTACGATACCGAAGCCACCTTCGATTTTGACTCCAAAAACCTAAAACTGGCTTACGAGGGGAAGGAAGATGAGATTGTCAAGAAGTTGGAAGGCGGTCATATCGAGTTCCCCACCAATTCCAGCCTCATCAAGGGTTCTCAAGCCTTGTTTGGTGTGATGGCCGACCTTCAGTTCGGTCGTCTCAGATTGCAGACAGTCGTCAGCCAGAAGAAATCCGTGTCAAAAACCGTCGGCAGCAAAGGTGGCAGCCAGTTGTCCAACTTTGAGATACAAGCCTATGACTACGACGAAAACCGCCACTTCTTCTTGGCGCACTACTTCCACGACACCTACGACAAAGCTTGCTCCACCCTGCCCAACATCACCAGCGGAATCACCATCAACCGCATCGAACTTTGGGTGACCAACACAGGCGGTTCGACTGAAAACACACGAAACATCATCGGTTTGGTTGATTTGGCTGAGGGTCAGAAGATTACCAACAGCAATTGGGCATCCTCCGGCACCTCCATTCCAAGCAATGCCAGCAACACGCAATACTCCCACATGGTAGGCACCTACAGCGATGCGCGCAATTCCGACCAAACCAGTTCTGTGCTTGACCCCGTGATGCAAGGCGGTGTCGAGTACGAGAAAGTGGAGAATGCACGTTTGCTCACTTCATCGGAATACACCTTGAACAAGCACTTGGGCTACATCAGCTTGAAATCCACGCTCCAAAGCAACCAGGTGTTGGCAGTGGCTTACGAGTACACCTACAACGGACAGACCTATCAGGTGGGTGAATTCTCGTCCGACCAGAAGGACAACGACAAGGCACTGTACGTCAAGCTGTTGAAGAACACAAGCAACTCCCCACGCATCGGCAACTGGGACTTGATGATGAAGAACGTGTATAGCCTGAATGCTCAGTCGGTGCAGCGAGAGAAATTCAAACTGGACATCAAGTTCCTGAGCGACACCACAGGTGTAAGCCTCAGTTACATACCAGAAGACCCATTCAAGCAAACAACCCTGCTGAAAATGATGAATCTGGACCGTCTGGACGATAACGAGAAGACAAACCCAAACGGCAAGTTTGACTTCATCGAAGGCTATACCATACAAGCCAGCAGTGGCCGCATCATCTTCCCTGTAGTCGAGCCTTTCGGCGACTGGCTGCGACAGAAATTGGGCAGCGAAGCTTTGGCTGACAAATATTGTTATGACGCCCTCTACGACTCGACCAAGACCACGGCTCGCCAAATTGCCGAGAAGAACAAATTCACGCTGACAGGTGAATACAAGGCCACCAATGGAAGCGTGATAGACCTGGGCAGTTCCTACATTCCTCAGCATTCTGTAGTGGTCACTGCAGGAGGTGTCACCCTCACAGAGGGCAGCGACTACACGGTTGACTATCGTAACGGTACCGTCACCATCATCAACCAAAGCATTCTCGATGCTGGAACCAACGTGAGCGTCAGCCTCGAAAGCCAAGAAGACTACTCGCTGATGCGCAAGACCATGCTGGGCTTGAACTGGGAATACGACTTCTCCAAGAACTTCAACATCGGAGGTACCTATCTCAAAGTCAGCGAAAAGCCTCTGACCAGCAAAGTGGCCATGGGAAGCGAGCCTCTCAACAACACGTTGTGGGGACTCCACATGAACTGGAAACAGAACTCGCAGTGGCTCACCAACATGCTGGACAAGTTGCCTTTCCTCAACCTCAGCGCCCCTTCCAGCATCTCCTTCACAGGAGAGTATGCACAACTCAAGGCAGGCACGGCCAGCGGAACACAGGGCAATGCCTCCTATCTGGACGACTTTGAAGACACCAAGATGCCCATCGATGTGAGCAATCCGAAAGAGTGGGTGCTCTCGTCCACACCTTCACACCTCGAGTATGGCAAACTCACCAATGATGTGAAGTATGGCTACAACCGCGCCCGATTGGCTTGGTACAACATCGACCCGCTCTTCACCCGCCGCTCTTCATCGCTCACACCCAGCCACATCAAGAGCGACCTTGACCAACTCTCGAACCACTATGTGCGAGAGGTCTATGTACGAGAGGTCTACCCCAACCGCGACACCAACACGGGCGAAAGCAACACGCTCAGCATCCTGAACCTTGCCTACTACCCCAGTGAACGCGGTCCTTACAACCTCGACACAGATGTGGACGCCAATGCGCATCTGAACAACCCTCAGAAGCGATGGGGCGGTATGATGAGGAAACTGGACACCAGCGACTTTGAGACCAGCAACGTGCAATATATCGAGTTCTGGATGCTCGACCCCTTCATCTATACGCAGGACGACCATCGTTACGGCGGAGACTTCTACATCAACTTGGGCGACATCAGCGAGGACGTGCTCAAAGACGGCAAGAAAGCCTATGAGAGCGGTATGCCTGTCAACAGCGCTTCCACCTACACAGAGACCACTTGGGGACGTGTTCCAAGTGAGAAATCTGTCATTTACTCCTTCTCTAACGAAAGCGGTGCCCGCCCACGCCAGGACATTGGTTTGAACGGTCTTGCCGATGCCGACGAACGTACCTACGGCATCTATTCAGACTATCTGAATGCCATGCAAGGAAAAGTGAGTGCAGCAGCATACGACTCCATCTACAACGACCCTGCAGGCGACGACTACCACTACTTCCGCGGAAGTGACTTCGATGCCCAACGCACATCCATTCTCGACCGTTACAAGTACATCAACTCACCAGAAGGCAACTCACCCAACACCAGCGAATCGAGAGAAAGTTACTCCACTGCCTACAAAAGTTCTCCTGATGCCGAGGATGTCAACTCCGACTACACCATGAACGAATACGAGAACTTCTACGAGTACCACGTCAGCCTTCGTCCTGAAGACATGCAGGTAGGACGTAACTTCATCGTTGACTCTCGTGAAACGTCTGTTGGTCTTCGCAATGGCAAGAAAGAGCATGCCACTTGGTATCTCTTCCGCATTCCTGTGGACGAGTATGAAGGCAAGGAGGGCAGCATCAACGACCTCAGCAGCATCCGCTTCATGCGTATGTACATGACGGGATTCCAAGAACCTATCGTCGTGCGTTTGGCAAACCTCGACCTCGTGCGCGGCGAATGGCGCAACTACACCCAACCGCTCTATACTGGCACAAAGCCCAGCGTGAGCGGTAGCATCGTGCCTTCAGCCGTCAACATCGAGGAGAACAACGACAAGACTCCTGTCAACTACGTCCTGCCTCCAGGCATCACCCGTGTGCTTGACCCATCCCAGCCCCAACTCTCGCAAGAGAACGAACAAGCGTTGGCACTCTCAGTAACGGATCTTGCCACAGGCGATGCACGTGCCGTTTACAAAACCATGAACATGGACTTCCGCAACTACAAGCACTTGCAGATGTTCATTCACGCCAACGCCTTGGAGGGTGACACCGAACTGCAAGACAACCAAATGAGTGTGTTCATGCGACTGGGTAGCGACTACAAGAACAACTATTATGAATACGAAATCCCTCTGAAGCTCACCCCCGCAGGCCACTACGACACCTACACCGCCCAAGGCTGCAAGGCCGTTTGGCCAGAGGAGAACTTTCTCGACATCGATTTCAGCGTCTTCACCAACCTGAAACATGAGCGTAACAAGGCGAAAGCCACAGGCGAAGCAAGTTACACACAACTGTATTACGCATACGATGACAACAAACCTAACAACAAAGTGAGCATCATCGGCAACCCCTCGCTCGGTGAGGTGAAAACCATGATGATTGGTGTGCGCAACAACGGACGCCGCACAGGTAGCGTGGAAGTGTGGGTGAACGAACTCCGCATGCAAGACTACAGCGACGAAGGTGGTTGGGCTGCTCAAGGCAATCTGAATGTGCAACTCTCCGATCTCGGTTCCGTCAATGTAACTGGACATGTCGAGACCGCAGGTTTCGGCGGGTTGGAGGAGCATGTGAACGAGCGCCGCAAAGATAACCTCTACGAATGGAGCATCACCACACAACTTGAACTTGGGAAGTTCTTCCCCGAGAAGTGGAAGATGACCCTTCCCCTCTATTATTCCTACTCATGGCAGAAATTATCGCCCAAGTACAACCCGTTCGACAGCGACATGTTGCTCAAGGATGCCCTGAACGAATGTGCCACAAAATCCGAGCGCGACTCGCTGAGCAGTCTGACGGAGAGTATCGTGAAGAACAAAAACTTCTCATTAGCCAACTGGCATTCGGGTGTACAAAGCCGTAAGCCTATGCCTTTCGACCCAGCCAACTTCTCCTTCAGTTACAGTTACAGCCAGCGATACAAAACCGGTGAAACCACAGTCTATGAAAACGAGGAGAACTGGAAACTCAACATGGCCTACAATTACTCGCCCAAGTACAAGGCCTGGGAGCCCTTCAAGAAACTAAAGGGCAAATCCAAGTGGCTTGACATCCTCAAGGCACAGAACCTGCAATGGCTGCCACAGAGCATCTCGTTCAACACAGACCTCACACGCAATTATTATGAGTTCCAAGAACGCGACATCGACGCAGGCACTCAACTGCCTGTGGTCTTCTCCGACCAGATTCTTTGGAACCGCGACTTGACCGTCAAGTGGGACATCTTCAAAGCCCTCAAGATGTCGTGGACTTCTTCCACCCACGCTGAGATAGAAGAGCCTTACACCGTGGTGAACAAAAACCTCTACCCCGACGAGTATTCCGCATGGAAAGACTCTGTGCTCCGCAGTCTCCGTTCCTTCGGACGTCCCCTCACTTACCGCAGCACCTTCACAGGTTCCTATCAAGTGCCATTCAACAAGATTCCCCTCTTCGACTGGGTGACTGCCGATGGCTCTTATAACGCCAACTACAACTGGACACGTGGCACCGAACTCGAAGACGGCACCTCGCTGGGACACACCATCAGCACCCAACGCACCATCAACATCAACGGTCGCCTCAACTTCGAGTCACTCTACAAGAAATGGAAATTCCTGGCTGACACCGAAAAACGCTTCTCGGCAAGCGGCAGCAACAATAGTCTGGGTAGTCGCCCGACCGGGAGCACCACCCAAAAGAAAAACCAAAACAACGCCAAAACAAAAGACGGGAAAGACAACAAAGACGGCAAGAAAGAAGATGGCAACAAGACTGCCAGCACCACCAAAACCAAAGGGTTCACCAAAGAGGTGACACTCAACGACTCCACCAACGTGGAAGTGAAGCATGGGCAGAACTCCAAACGTCTTTCTGTACGCGCCACCACGGAGAAGGGAAGAACATACAAACTGAAATACAAGAAGATGGATGCAAACACCATCTTGGTGAAGAGTCATGACACCATCCCTGTGAAGATTCATGTGGTGGCCAAGAAACCCCTTGATGACCTCACATGGTACAAGACCGCTCAGGTCTTCGCACGCGGTCTCATGTCTGTACGCAACATCAGCCTCTCCTACCGTAACACCTATGCCCTCACCTTGCCTGGTTTCCGCACTGAGGTCGGTGATGCCTTTGGTCAGAAGCGTCAGAACGGCATGCTCTCCCCAGGATTGGGATTTGCCTTCGGTGCTGTCGATGATGGCTACATCAATCAGGCTGCCCGCAATGGATGGCTCATGCAAAACGACCCCAATATCACCACTCCTGCCACCACTGCTGCGATGGAGGACATCCAACTGAAGGCCACGCTCGAACCTTTCAAGGACTTCAAGATAGATCTGAATGCGAGCCGCACCGTCAACAAGACCAAGAGCATACAGTTCATGTATGAAGGTATGCCACGCACCCAAAGCGGTAGTTTCTCCATGACTGTCATCTCCATCGGGTCAGCCTTCGAGTCGGGTGGCAACATCAACAACAACTACCATTCCAAGCATTTCGACAAATTCTTGGCCAACCTGCCCGTCATCCAAAATCGCCTTGAGCAGAAATATGCTAATGCCACCTATCCTGCATCTGCTGGCACAGAATGGGCCGGCAAGGCTTACGACCCTCAAAACGGAGGTGTCCAACTCTATTCTGCCGATGTGATGGTGCCCGCATTCCTTTCCACCTACTGCGGCAAGAACGCCCTCTCCACACCACTCGACATCTTCCCCACCCTGGCTCGCCTCATGCCTAACTGGAGCATCAAATACAGTGGTCTGATTAGACTCTCCCCATGGCTTGCCGACCACTTCAAGAGCTTCAACATCAACCACGGCTACAAGAGCGTCTATGCTGTCGGTGCCTACAACTCCTACTCCAACTTCATGGAATATATGGACGGTTGGGGATTCATCAAGGATGTCACGACAGGTAACCCTGTCCCCAGCTCCATGTACAACGTTTCTACGGTCAGCATCAACGAGAGTTTCTCTCCGCTCATTGGAGTGGACATGACCTTCAACAGCGGCATGACGGCAAAACTCGAATACCGCAAGACGCGCACCCTCAACCTGTCTATGACCTCAGTGGTTTTGACCGAGAATTTCTCCAACGACATCGTGATCGGCATGGGTTACAAATTCAAGGATCTCAACCTCTTTGGAGCCAAATCCATTCAGTCCAATGAGGGTCGCAAGTCCCGTAAGTCAAAAGGAAAGGGCAAGAATGACAACAACGACAAAAACAGCAATAGCCGAAGCAGTGCCCGTACACGAGGTGTGAGTCACGACCTCAACCTCCGTGCCGACTTCTCTTACCGTCTGCAGAATGCCCTCAACCGCAACATCCAGACTTCTGTCACTACTGCTACAGGTGGTGCGACTGCCTATAAAATGGCCATCTCTGCCGACTATACCTTCAGCCGTCTGCTCACGCTCTCCGGCTTCCTCGACTGGCAGCGAAATGTCCCCCTTGTCTCCCAATCTTCCTACCCCACCACCACCGCCGACTTCGGTGTCAGCATGAAGTTCTCCCTGACCAGATAAAAGTCCTTCCATATCCCCACAAATCAGAATGGACTTGTCATTTTTCTGTCGTTATTTCCGTCCCTGTAACATTTCCGCAAACAACAGAAACATAAGAAAAGGTGAGGAAGGAAAGTTTTAGTGTAAATTTGCAACAGAATTTGCAAAATCATCGCTTTTATGAAAAATCTCTTTACCAAACTGATGCTTGCCATGCTGCTGTTGGTGGCTGTGCAGGCCGTGAAGGCGCAAGAACGCCGTCCCATCGACTCACAGCACCCATTGTGGATGATACACATCGACGTGTGGAACAGTGCTGACCCTCAGAAAATCATCGACATGGTTCCTAAAGAAATCAGGCCGTATGTGTGTATGAACCTCTCACTATCGTGCCAATACGATAAAAATCTGGACATGTACCGCATGCCGCGTTGTGCTGTACGCACCTACAAATCATGGGCATCTGTATGTCAGGCAAACGGCATGTGGTTTTGCTGCCAACCTGCCAGTGGTGGTCACACCCACATTCAAGACGATGACCTCGAAACATTCGAGTATTTCTTCAAGACATATCCCAACTTCCTCGGCTGGAACTATGCAGAACAGTTCTGGGGCTTCGACGAGGCTGGTGATGAAAGCTCCAGCACCCAAGCCTCCCGTATCGCCCTGTTCGCCAAGTTGGTGGAAATGTCACATCAATATGGTGGCTTCTTGACTGTTTCCTTCTGTGGAAGTGTCTATTCTCACCCACTGAACCCGATTGGCATGCTGAAGCGCAACAGCAACCTTCTCAATGCCTGCAAGAAGTATCCAGAGGCGATACTGTGGCTTTACAAGTACACACATCCCGTTTGTTTCTACAACAACGAGAGTGTCTGCTTCGGTCCTTTCATCTCAGGATTGGCAAAGAACTATGGTGTACGTTACGACAACTGCGGATGGAACGATGGTCTCAACTCCATTTTTGGTGAGAATCACGGGAAGACATATCCTGGTGCAGCAGGCATCGGCACAGTGATGGAACAGACATGCGTGAATGGCGGTTCTGTATGGGATGGTCCTGAGCTCATTTGGAGTGGAGAGTGCTTCAGAAACACCAACAACACGACCGATAATAGTGGCTATACCAGTCGCAACTGGGAAACGTTCCCCAACTTCAAAGGCATCTGGACTGATATGTTCCGCAAGATTATCGATGGAACCATGTACATTCCTTCCCGCGAAGAGGTGATCAACAAGACAAAGATTGTAGTCATCAACGACATCACATCAGGTACCGACGAGAACAAATACGCCACCTGGGGAGACCTTTACGATGGGCTGTACAAACAAACAGACCCATTCAACTACTCCAAGGACGGCAGATATGGCACTGGACAATGGCAGAACAACCTTTGCTATCTCAAGAAGACGGGCCGTTATGGTGCCATTCCGATGGTCACTGGACTTTATGACGATTTGGCAAAAAGCATCCCTTTACAGGTGAAGAAGAGCGCCTATACAACACGTTGGAGCACCCAGACAAAGAAAGTGAACGACTTTAACAACCGATATCCAGAAGTGAGTACAGGTGACCTCTATGTGAATCGCTACAAGAACCAGCTGATCACTTATACACCTTACACCTATCTGAACAAGAACAAGACGGCTTCTGCCACCATCCCATTGCAGTACAACACCTGCGAGAGCCTTCAACTGAAATGGGGCAAACTCTCTGGCGGTGTCATCCGTGAGTATGCCGACCACATCGACTTCTACCTGAACAACTACCGCAGCGACACCATCACCGCCCAAATCGATGAGATAACCGTGACAGGTGTGACGGCTGAGCCTGAAGAACCTTCTTACAAACTGACAAGACACACCACTGGTGCTACGGGCCAAACAGCCAGCATCACATCAGCCGTCTACGATGCCGAGAAAAAGACCTACACCGTCACTGTAAAACACATGGGTCCATTGGATTTGACCATCAACTGCTCGGGTGATGCCACTGAACGCAACACAGACATACTTCCAGCAGAGACCTTGGACACACCCAAACAACCCGAAGAGTTTGCTGGTCCTATCATTATCGAAGCAGAGAACATGGACTACAAGAGTGTGAAGAGTGTTGCACTGACCCATTCAGGATGGTGTGCGCCTGATGTATCAGAATTTGCAGGCATGGGCTACGTTGACATGGGCACCAGCGCCACCGCTTCTTTGCGTCATCAACTTAACCTGAAAAATGGCGGTGACTATGATATCTATGTACGCTACTGCAACAACTCCAAGACTGGCAACATCAAACTGACGGTGAATAATAAGGCACAAAGCGTGAATTGTCAGCTGGCGCCACTCAACGACTGGCACAAGGTAAAGATCACGGCCACACTGAAAGCGGGTAAAAACACACTCGTCCTCACCAATTTTAGCGGTAGCGGCATGTATATCGACCAAATCATCTATTCACCTGTTGACACTCCTGCCGAAAAGTTCCTCGTGACCGTCCGCAATGCCTCCGAGGGCAAGGTGGAAGCAGACGTGACAGAAGCAGAAGAGGGCAAGACCGTCACGCTGACCGTCACCCCTGAGGCTGGCTATAAGTTGGCACAACTCCGTGTGGTCAACTCCGTATATTACACGATGGCAAAGACCATTGCCATTGATGAAGAAAACAGCAACAGCGTCACTTTCACGATGCCTGATGACAACGTGACCATTGTGCCCGTGTTCAAGGAGGCATCGGCTATCTACAAACTGGACTTCACGAGTGTGGCAAACGGCACAATGCCTCCCGGTTGGCGCTGTGTTCAGGAAAACAACGAAGTGCATGAGTACGCAGGCTCTTGGAGCCAGGGAGCACGTGTGATGCAGGGCTTCAACGGCTATCAAGGCAAGGCTATCTATTGGCGCGAAGACAGGGCTGAATACGGACGTCAAAGTGCCTACCCACTGACCCTCGAGAAAGGCGAGTATAAACTGACTTTCGCGATGGCAGCATGGAAGGGCTCTCCGAAGTATAAGGTGGAAATCCTCGACAAGAACACGAGCAATGTGATTGCCGCCTCCAGCACCTACACATCCTCTCCGAATGCGAACGGAAACAACACAGCCTCTGTTTCTTCTGCCAAGAAGTACGAACTGCCGTTCACTATTGAGAATGCAGGTAACTACGTCATCCGATTCAGCAACATGAGCAACAGCAGCGGCTTTGATGAATATCTGCTTTTGGAATGTCGCATCAACAGCGTGGAGGCTCCTACAGACATCGAGTTGGTGGAGGATTTCTCCAACGAGTCACAACCCATCGGCATCTACAACACTTCTGGTGTTATGATGAGAGGAATGCGGAAGGGAGTGAATATCATTCGAACGAAGGATGGAAAGACCAAGAAAGTGTATGTGAAGTAAAGCACGAACCCTCAACAGCAGGCGGGGTGGAGAGTTGCAACTCTCCGCCCCGCCTGTTTTAGTTCTTATAAAAGCCTGTTTATTTCATAAAGTTGAACACTCCCAACTGGTCGAGGAATACAAGTCCGATGGCAAGTGGAGCGATGTAACGGAGGGAGAAGATGAGCAGTTTGAAGTAAGGAGTCTTCAGGTCGCCGCCGTTACTGATTTCGTCGCGATAGAGTTGTCGGTCAAGCACCCATCCAGCAAAGATACTGATGAGCATACCACCCAGAGGCAGCAGCACCATACCTGAAAAGTCATCAAACAGAGAGAAAATGTTGCGGTCGAACAACTGAATGCCGCTCAAAGGACCGAAAGAGAGGGAACAAAGTGTGCCCAACACCAAGATGGTCAGCGTCACCAAAGATGCTCCTTTCTTGCGCGACATTTTGAACTCCTCAGTCACATAGGCTGTCGCCACCTCATGCAAGGAAATGGCGCTGGTGAGTGCTGCCACGAAGAGCAGGAAATAGAACAACGTGGAGAACACAACTGCCAGCAAGGTGCCGTCGCCAAACGCCTGTTGAAACACGTTGGGCAGAGAAATGAACGTAAGGCTGGCACCCACACCCACCTCGTTGGGGTTCATGCCGATGTTGAACACCGATGGGAAGATGATGAATCCTGCCATGATGGCGATGACGGTGTCGATGATGCTCACATTCACTGCCGATTTCGCCAGAGGGGTCTTCTTGTCGAAATAACTGGCGTAGGTACAAAGGCACCCCATGCCGAGACTCAACGAGAAGAACGCCTGTCCCATCGCCTGCAGAATGACCGTGCTGTCCACTTTGCTCCAGTCGGGTTTCAGCAGAAACTCCACACCCTTCGACGCACCAGGCAGGCAAATGGAACAAACCGTCAGCACCGCCGTAATGACAAACAAGGTGGGCATCATCACTTTGGCCGATTTCTCTATGCCCGATTTCACGCCACGAGTGATGACAAAGTGAATGATAGCGATAAAGAAGAAGAGCCAGAGCGTAGGCATCCAAGGGTTAGCCACAAAGGAGTTGAAGATGTTCTCGTACTGCGATGCAGGCGCATCATAGAAAGCGTTGATGGCCGAGAGAAGGGTGTAATGCATTGTCCATGCACCCACCACGCTGTAGTAGCACAGGATGAACCAACCCGTGAAGACACCCAGTCGCCCCACCCATTTCCAGGGCGAGCCTTCTGAGAGGATGCGGTACGCCCCAGCCGTGTTGGCATGAGTGTAGCGTCCGATGAGGAACTCGCTGATCATAATGGGCAATCCCAAGACGAGGATGCAAATCACATAGACGATGATGAACGCAGCACCACCGTTCTGTCCTGTTTCGATGGGAAAGCGCCACACATTGCCAAGCCCTACAGCAGAACCTGCCGCCGCAAGGATGGCTCCTATTTTCGAACCGAAATTTTCTCGTTCCATAACTTATTAAGATATATGCACAGCAGGACGCTAACGGCCGCGCCGATTGCATCCGCCTCGAAATCAAGCCATTCACCAGAGCGGCAGGTGGTCAGGTAGGCTTGCACCAACTCCATCACGCCACCCAGGGCTATCGAATAGAGCAACATGATACCGCGAGCCTTCCACGAGAACGTCCGTTTGTTTCTCACCACATGATCTATCCACATGACAAACACCAGGCCGCCATACATGACCATGTGCACCCACTTGTCCATCAGGGGCACATCGCCCAATGGCGGATGCTCGGGGATGGGGATGGTGCTCAGCGTGACGATGAAGGCCGTCACCAGCGTGGTGAACAGATATTCTTTCAATTTCATAACCGTTCTGTTGGGTCGTCCGACCGTTCATAATCCACTTCGTCCTTCCACAATTTGTAAGGTCGGCGCAACATGTACTTATTGTAGTAATGGTAATCGCCCGTCACTTCCTTGCCCAGAAAGTCAGGCTTCTCGTAGGGCTCATTCTCGCTCTCCAACTCAATCTCTGCCACCACCAGGCCCTCATTGTCGCCAAAGAACTCATCCACCTCAATCGTGTGCTTGCCGCTCCTGACGAGGTACCTGTCTTTGTTCACACGTCCAGGCATGCAGAGGCTCATCATCTCGCGGGCATCCTCCAGAGATATCTCCGTCTCAAACTCATAGCGCGCAAGCCCATCCTTTTTCGAAGGGCCTTTGATGGTCAGATAGCCCTTGTCATCGCGGATGCGCACCCGCACAGTTCTTCCCGGCTCTGTCGCAAAATACCCTTGCTCAATGTGGGTCTTGCTGTCCGCAAAAGGCTTCCAGTCGCCCTTCACGAGAAACTTTCGTTCTATCTCAAGCCCCCCTCTTATCCCCCCATGGGGGGACGAACCATTCGGCTTGTTTGTGTTATCCACCATTTTCTTCTATCTAAATTCTAATTAAACGCCCTAATTAAACGCCACCCTGCCTGCCGGCTCCTCCCCTATGGGGGAGGCTGGGAGGGGGCTCCTATTCTTCTGTCGCAAATTCCATCAGATAAGCCTTGATGAAGCCATCCAGTTTGCCGTCCATCACGCCACCCACATCACTCGTCTGGAAGTTCGTGCGGTGATCCTTCACGCGGCGGTCGTCGAACACATAAGAACGAATCTGGCTGCCCCACTCTATCTTCTTCTTGCCTGCCTCCACCTTCGCCTGTTCGGCCATGCGGTGCTGCAGTTCCTTATCGTAGAGCATTGAGCGCAAGAGTCGCAACGCGTTCTCCTTATTTTTCGGCTGGTCGCGGGTCTCCGTGTTCTCAATGAGGATTTCCTCCTCCTCGCCGGTGTAGGGGTCTTTGTATTGATACCTGAGTCGCACACCCGACTCCACCTTGTTCACGTTCTGACCGCCTGCACCGCTCGAACGGAAGGTGTCCCAAGAAATGCGCGCCTGTTCAATCTCCACGTTGATGGTGTCGTCCACCAGCGGTGTCACAAACACGCTGGCGAAGGAAGTCATGCGCTTGCCCTGCGCGTTGTAGGGGCTGACACGCACCAGTCGATGCACGCCGCTCTCGCCCTTCAGGTAGCCGTATGCCATCTCGCCTTGAATCTCCATCGTCACGGTCTTGATGCCCGCATCTTCACCGTCCTGGAAGTTGCTGATGGTCACCTTGTATCCGTGTTGCTCGGCATAGCGCTGATACATGCGCATGAGCATCTGCGCCCAATCCTGCGCCTCTGTGCCGCCAGCACCTGCATTGATTTTCAGCACGGCATCCATATTGTCCGCCTCGCCTTGCAGCATGTTCTTCAGTTCCAAGTCCTCCACGAGCGCCAGCGCCTTCGCATAGTAGTCGTCCACTTCCTCCTCGGTCGACATCTCCTCCTTGTAGAAGTCGAATGCCACCTCCGTATCGTCCGTCGCCGCCTTCACCTCGTTGTAGCCATCAATCCACTTCTTCAACGTCTTCACCTTCTTCATCTGCGCTTCAGCCGCCTTCTGGTCGTCCCAGAAGCCAGGTGCCTGTGTGCGCAGTTCCTCCTCCTCCACTTCAATCAGTTTGCTGTCAATCTGCAAGTAACGGTGCAGTGCCACCGTCCTGTCTTTCAAATCCTTCAGTTGTTCTGCTGTAATCATAATTCTGCTATTTTGGCTGCAAAGTTACATAAAAAAAATGACTTTTCAGCCAGCCAGCACAAAAAACATCCATCCTCCACCTCCTTTTCGCCAGGAACAGCAGAAGCAGCGATGCGAGAACGGAAAAATGGCCATCATGACAGCGGAAATGTTACATTTTTGGCAACGAAAATGTTACACTTGTAACAGTTACAGTGTTACATTTGTAACAGTGCGTGTGTTACACTTGTAACACTGGGTGTGTAACATGTGTAACATTTAAGGGTGTTACAAAGCACAAAAAGCGATGTCTCTTCCCCGCGACTGACGCATGAATCCTCGCCCCTTATGCGGAGGCAGCACAAAACGAGGCAAAACATCCCTGAAAACAAAGCCCCAAAGCAAAAAAGCAGGCGTTTTTTTGACTGAAACAAGAATTTGCCGTAACTTTGCACCCCAAATATAATGTACGCACACACGAGCGAACGACGAATTTAGATGAGACTCATCAAGCGACTAGACCTTTTCATCCTGAAAAATTTCCTCACACTGTTTGCAGGCACGTTCTGCATCAGTCTTTTTGTCGTTATGATGCAGTTCCTGTGGAAGTACATCAACGACCTGGTGGGCAAAGGCCTCACGTTCGACATCTACGCCAAGTTTTTCTTCTATGCCGCAGAGACGCTGGTGCCGATGGCACTTCCGCTGGCCATCCTGCTGGCATCGCTCATCTCGTTCGGCAACATCGGTGAGCGACTGGAACTGCTGGCCATCAAAGCCGCAGGCATCTCGCTGTTCCGCACACTCCGACCTCTCATCATCCTCGTATCCCTGCTGTCGCTGGGTTCGTTCCATTTCCAGAACAAAATCGCTCCCGAAGCACAACAAAACCTGCTCCAACTGCTGGCCTCGATGAAGATGAAGTCGCCTGAACTCGACATCCCGGAGCGAGTCTTCTACGACGGCATCGAGAACATCAACCTCTATGTGGAGCGGAAGAATGAGGACACGGGCATGCTGTACAACGTCATCATCTACAACATGCAGGACGGGGTGAACAAGGCGCACATCATCCTGGCCGACTCTGGACATCTGGAGACGACAGATGACAAGATGCACCTGCTGCTGCATCTGTGGCAAGGCGAGCAGTTCGAGAACCTGCAAAGCGATGCCCTGCAGGCGCGCGATGTGCCCTACCGACGGGAGACCTTCGTGGAGAAGCACTTCATCATCGACTTCGACACCAACTTCAACATGGCCGACCAGGAAGAAGTGGCAGGCAGTGCGATGACAAAAGACATGGGGAAACTGGTGCACGACATCGACTCGATGGAGACCTACTACGACAGCCTCAGCACCGTGTTCAAAGCCGACATGCAACGCAGCGCATTGAACATTCCCCACAAGACACGGCTCTCCGACTACGACTCGATGGCCATCGCCCACATGAAAGACAGCGTTCGCCGTTCGCTGGAGAAGGAGGAGAAAGCCGCCCTTGCCCGCAGAGCCGAACGAAGCAAGACAGTGCCCGTTGCCAGCGTGAACATCGACTCCATCATGGCTCATGTTGACCCTCAGCAGAAACAGCGCATCGTGATGGCAGCCCTGCAGAAGGCGGGATTCCAGGAGATGGATGTCAGTTACAAAACCGATGTGATAGAATGGGGCGACAAGCAGATACGCCGCCACTGGATACAATACTGGCAAAAAATCACGATGTCGCTGGCTTGCCTGATGTTCTTCTTCATTGGCGCGCCCCTCGGAGCCATCATCCGCAAGGGTGGCTTGGGCTTCCCTGTGGTGGTGGCGGTGATCATCTTCATCGTTTACTACATCATCAACACGTTCGGCATGAAGGTGAGCCGTGAAGGAGAAATGCCTGTGTGGTTGGGCATGTGGCTCAGCACCATCGTGCTCGCACCGCTGGGCGTGTTCTTCACCGTCAAGTCGAACAACGACTCCGCAGTCTTCAACTTCGATGCCTACGTGAACATCTGGAAGCGACTGCTGGGCATACGCCCCAAGCGCAACATCACCCGCAAAGAGGTCATCATCCACGACCCCGACTACACAGACATGCACCAGACGCTGGACACACTCATCACGACCAGCCGTCAATATCTGGGCACGCTGCCACGCTCGACGTTCTTCGGATATATGGCTTACATCCTGCGCTACTGGTTCTCGAAACGTGAGGACATGAAAGCAGAGGGCATCATGCTGATGACGGAATATGTGGTGGAAGTGCTCTCCAACAGCAAAGACCGCCAGGTGCTCAAGTGGCTCAACGGCTATCCCGTGATGGACACCCGCTCGTTCCGCTTCTACAGGCGCCGGCGCAAAGACCTCAGAGCCGTCATCAAGTATTCAGAGAAAATTGACCAATACATCATCACCCACATACTTAACGAATCCACGAAATAAACAATATGAACAAATCTTTTCACTTCAGCACAATAGAAGAAGCCATTGAGGACTTCCGACAAGGAAAGTTCGTCATTGTCGTCGACGATGAAGACCGCGAGAACGAAGGCGACTTCATCACACCGGCCGAGATGATCACCCCCGAGAAGGTGAACTTCATGCTCCGCGAGGGACGAGGAGTGCTCTGCGCACCCATCACCATCTCACGCGCCAAGGAACTGGAATTGCCCCATCAGGTGGAAGAGAACACCTCGATGCTCGGCACCCCCTTCACCGTGACCATCGATAAACTCGAAGGCTGCACCACAGGTGTGAGTGCACACGACCGCGCCGCCACCATCCAGTGGTTAGCCAATCCCGATGCCAAGCCCACCGACTTCGGTCGTCCAGGTCACATCAATCCGCTCTACGCACAAGACAACGGAGTGCTGCGCCGTTCTGGTCACACAGAAGCTGCCATTGATTTGGCACGTCTGGCAGGTTTACGACCCGCTGCTGCCCTCATCGAGATTCTCAATCCCGACGGTACGATGGCGCGCATGCCTGAACTCATCAAGAAAGCAGAAGAGCTGGGCTTGAAACTCATCCAAATCAAGGACCTCATCGCCTACCGCCTGCGGAAGGAAAGCCTTGTGGAAAAAGGGGTGGAAGCCGATATGCCAACGGCTTACGGCCACTTCCGCATCATCCCCTTCCGTCAGAAGAGCAACGGCCTTGAACACGTGGCACTCATCAAGGGCGAGTGGAAACCCGACGAACCCGTGTTGGTACGCATGCACTCCAGTTGTGCGACAGGCGACATCTTCGGCAGCCAGCGGTGCGACTGCGGAGAACAACTGCACAAGTCGATGCAACTCATCGAACAGGAGGGCAAGGGTGCTGTGGTGTACCTGATTCAGGAGGGACGCGGCATCGGCCTGATGAACAAGATTGCCGCCTATAAGTTGCAGGAGCAGGGACTTGACACCGTGGATGCCAACATCCATCTGGGCTTCGACCCCGACTTGCGCGACTACGGCGTGGGTGCACAAATCCTGCGCGAAATCGGCATCAGCAAGATTCGCCTCCTCACCAACAACCCCGTCAAGCGTGTGGGCTTGGAAGGCTACGGACTTGAAATCGTCGAGAACGTGCCTATCGAAATCACACCCAACCCCTACAACGAGCGTTACCTGCACACCAAGAAGGAACGCATGGGACACACATTGCATTTTAACAAATAAAACTCAAAAATATGGAACAATTATCAGACCGTCTTAACAGACTTTCCCCTTCTGCCACTCTTGCCATGAGTCAGAAGAGTTCCGAGCTGAAAGCTCAGGGCGTGGACGTGATTAACATGAGTGTCGGCGAACCCGACTTCAACACCCCCGACCACATCAAGGCCGCTGCCATCAAGGCTGTGGAAGAGAACTGGAGCCGTTACAGCCCCGTGCCAGGCTATCCAGAACTGAAACAAGCCATCGTCAACAAACTCAAGAATGAGAACGGACTTGACTACAAACCCTCACAGATTCTTTGCTCCAATGGCGCCAAGCAGTCTGTCTGCAACACCATCATGGCCATCATCAATGCAGGCGACGAGGTGATTATCCCTGCTCCCTACTGGGTTTCTTATCCTCAGATGGTGCTCCTCGCTGAAGGCACCCCTGTCTTCATCGATGCGCCCATCGAGCAGGACTTCAAGATTACCCCAGCACAGTTGGAGGCTGCCATCACACCCAAGACTCGTGCCCTCATCCTCTGCTCACCCAGCAACCCTACTGGTTCTGTGTACAGCCAGGAGGAACTGGAAGGCTTGAAGAACGTGCTGCTGAAGCATGAGCGCGTCATCGTGATTGCCGACGAGATTTACGAGCACATCAACTATGTGGGCAAACACGCTTCGATGGCTTCTTTCGACGACATCAAAGACCGCGTGGTGGTCATCAACGGTGTGTCTAAGGCTTACGCCATGACTGGTTGGCGCATTGGTTTCATCGCTGCTCCCGACTGGATTGTGAAGGGCTGCAACAAACTGCAGGGTCAATACACCTCTGGTCCTTGCTCTGTGTCTCAGAAGGCTGCCGAAGCCGCTTTCGCTGGCGACCAGCAGTGTGTGGAAGATATGCGTCTGGCCTTCGAGCGTCGCAAGAACCTCATTGTAAAACTCGCCAAGGAGATTCCTGGCCTGGAAGTGAACGAGCCACAAGGTGCCTTCTACCTCTTCCCCAAGTGCTCCAGCTACTTCGGCAAGAAAGACGGCGACCGCGTCATCAACAACTCCACCGACTTCGCCATGTACCTCCTCGAAGTGGGTCATGTGGCCACCGTCGGTGGTGATGCCTTCGGCTCTCCTGAGTGTTTCCGCATGAGCTATGCCACCAGCGATGAAAACATCGTCGAGGCGATGAAGCGCATCAAGGAAACTTTGGCACGACTGAAGTAGAATTGAAGGATTGAAGAATTGAAGTTCCTGCGGCTTGTTCTTTCCCGACTTCAATTCTTCAATCCTTCAACTTTTCAATCTTTCCCGACTTCAATTCTTCAATCTTTCAATTCTTCAATCTTTCCACTAGCTATATGAAAAAACCTATTGCTTTATTATTGTTCGCATTGGCGCTATCCGCTAATGCACAAGAGGATGTCACGGCACAGTACTTGACGAACCCCTCGTTTGAACTGGATGATATTTCCAAACTCCCAAAGGATAACACGCGAGGAGCCTATACGGCAACATCCGTGACGGGATGGACGTTGACGGGCAGTTATGGCGTCAGCGACATCATGACGGCGTCAGCCACAGCCACCGACAACAACTTCGGTGCACCAGGCAATCCTTCTGATGGTACACAGATGTACTACATCCGCAATGCCTGGGCAGCCTCCACGGCTTCTCTCTTACAAAACATCACGGTACCTGCAGGAAAGTACAAGCTCACGCTCGACAACAAATGCGTGACCCAGTCCTCGCATACCGCTAACCTCGTGGCTGGCAACGAAAGCCTGTCATTGACCTTCCAAAGCAGCCTTCCCTCCACATGGGCGACCAGCGAACTGATGTTCGAGACCACCCAAGAAGAGACACTGGCCATCGGACTGAAAGTCACGTTCGGCAATGGCTCTGGCGGTTCCATCCTCATCGACAACTTCCGTCTCTACAAGATGCCCGATGATTACACCGAGCCAGAAGACCCGACGGAAGAAAGCGTGTCTTCTTACACCGAAGGCATCATCACATCCGACTTCGTGGGTGAGGCAGCCATGAAGACAGACCTCTTGCAGATGCTCGCCAACTTCTCCACTTACATGGTCAACGACTTCCAGGAATGTCAAGCCCCCAACTCCATCAACGAGGCATGTGGTTGCTTCAAGGGCGAGAACACGATGGCGAACGACGAACGGGGTGTTCGTCCCAATGCCGACCTCTCCATGATATGCGCCTTTCTGGTCAAGTACGGCAAGCCCGCAGGTGTCACGCTGCCATCAGGTGTGACATGGGCAAAAATAGAAGACATGGCCATGAAGTCGCTCATCTTCGCCTACTCCACCCACAAGGCCAACAAACTCAAAGTATGCTCAGGGGGCAACTACTGGGGCTCCACCTCCACCTCGGATGCTGTGTGGGAATCCTCTCTCTGGGCGATGTCAGTGGCTTACTCCGCTTACTTCCAGTGGGACAAGCTCAGCGATGCCCAGAAAGGTTACATCTATGCCCTGCTGAAAGCCGAATGTAACTACGAACTCGGACGAAACATCCCAACCGGCTATGCTGGCGACACCAAGGCGGAAGAGAATGGTTGGGAGGCTGACATCCTCGCTGCCACGCTCGGTCTTTTCCCCAATGATGCTATGGCTCCCAAATGGTTTGAGCGTCTGCGCGAGTTTGCCATCAACAGCTACTCACACCCGGCCGACATCAACAACAACACCATCATTGATGCGTGGTATAACAACAAGACCGTTGCCGACCTCTACAAGGGACAGAACCTCTACGATGACTATTCCCTCCAGAACCACAACCTCTTCCACACCTCCTACCAGAACGTCGTGATGCAGGAACTGGGCGAGGCTGCTTTGGCACTCAAGATGTTCCAACTCGGACTCTATGGCGAAGAGAAGTGGAAGACCAATGCCCTCATGCACAACAACCAGCAGGTGCAGGACAGCATCCTCAACTGGCTCGCTTTGCCGGATGGCGAACTGGCAATGCCGAACGGTAATGACTGGAGCCTCTTCCTCTACGACCAAATCACTTCCTACACCACACAGGCTTGTTTCCAGCGCGATGCCAACGCACTGATGCTGGAGAACATGGCCTACAAGTACATCAAGGCGCGTCAGAAGACCACCACCGATGGCTCCTGGCTGCTCCGTGCCGATGTGGGTGCCCGTCGCATGGGTGTGGAGGCACATCGTGTGATGATGACCTACCTGATGCACGACGTACTCTCCACTGCCGACCTCACCCCCACCGCATGGGATGACTTCAACACCAAGTTCGGCGAGGCAAAGATGATTCCTTGCCAGAACATTGTCCGTGCAGCCACCGACGACCGCTTCACCTGCTTCTCGTGGAGCAATGGCCTGAAGTCCTACACGGGTTACTTCGCTGCCAACAACCCCGACAAAAACAAGATTGTTGTGCCCTACCGTGCCAACAACACGGGCAACCTGACGGGTTGGTATGAGGTGAGCGGCAAGGGCACCAACGCCACACCTGTGGTGAGCGGCATCTACCAACTGAAAGGCAATGGCTATGTGATGAATGGTGAACTGAACGTGAACGACAACACGCTCAACAACCGCTTTGCCCTCTACTCCACCCCACAGAACGCCCTCATCTATCTCGACTACGTGACTGCCAACGCGGCTGCAACCATCACCGCCGAGAAGGGCGGCCTGCTCGCCATCTCCACCGACGAGCTGATGAAACTTTCGCGTACATTATATTATAATAAGGGAGACGGTAAGGCACACAAGCAGTTGGATGGAAGCACGTTCACCACGTTCGAAAGCAACTGGGTGAACATCGACAACGAACTGGGTGTCATCCGCCCAGTGCGTGGGCTGGTTGCCTTTGGCGACCGTGGTGCCAACAACTCCATCTACACCTCGAAACTCTATCCGATGTACAGCAACACCGCCCGTTCCGTGAAGAGTGGCGAGGTGGTGGATGCCCGCAACCTCGTCTATTACAGCAACATCAATGCCGAGAAGACTCAAGAGATGGCAGGTCTGCTGCTGTCGCTGAAAGACCAGCTGCCTACAGGATGGAACGGCGTCATCGCTCCTGATGCCGACCGCTACTACTTCCTCGCCAGCAATTTCAAGGGCGAAAACACAGCCACACTGAAGGACTTCCAGCTGCAAGGCAATGTTGCGCCCGTCTTCTATGAGCCGACCGCCATCAACGGCAGCAAGGCAACCGTCACTTTCACCCTGCAGCAGAACCACTCTGTGGCACATCCGCTCGCCGTGACCGTGTCGGGCAGCAACCTGACCGCCCAACTCATCGACGACACTTCGGCCTACATCACCGCCAACAAAGATGCCGTCATCAACATCGCCATCTTAGACGCTGTCCTTAACGGCTACAGCATGAAAAAGGGTGAAACCATCCGTGTCTATCTGGACGAAAACAACGAGGTACGCGCTGAAAGCGTGTCCACCTTTCCCGAAGTTGAAAAGACTGACTACACGGGCCACATCGTCAACCCGACGTTCGAAGGCAACTCGAAAGCAGGCTGGTCAGGCTCTCCAACCGTAGATTACAACTGTGCCGAGAAGTACAACACCAACTTCGATGTCTATCAGGTGATTGAGGGACTCCCACAGGGACAATACCTGCTCACCTGCCAGGGATTCTACCGTGCCGGCAACACCGCCAATGCCGCTTCCACCCACAAGAACGGCACTGAGAAACTGAACGCCGCCCTCTATGCCAAGGGCACCGAAGAAGTGAGCACACCGCTGCAATCCATCATCGAAGAGGCGGGTCAGAAGGGAGCCATCGGAGTGATGGCAACAGGCTTCGGCTACGTGCCCAACACGATGGAGCAGACCAGCGCCTACTTCCGTGCAGGTCTCTACCCCAACTCTCTCACCTGCACCGTAGGCGAAGACGGCAAACTGCGCATCGGCGTGAAGAAGTCTGCCCTCATCGGTGAAGACTGGACCATCTTCGACAACTTCACCCTCACCTACCTTCCCGTGGAAGAACCCGATGCCATCCCCTCACTTCCTTCCGCCACCACGGCTCCCAAGGGCATCTACACCCTACAGGGCACCAAGATAGCCGCCTCCAACCTTCAAAGCCACGGCATCTACATCATGGACGGCAAGACCATCCGAGTGAAATAACACCCCACACACCCTCTCACCACAACGCCGTTGCACGTAGGGCGGAAACAGCACTTCACATCAGTGTACAACGGACAAACAAAAAAGGGCGGATGCAGGGAAAAATCCTTGCATCCGCCCTTGCCTATATTCTTGTCTGCTTTCTCCTTGATGAAGGACTTGTTGTACTGAGTCATGCCTCAGAGCGACATGCCCATGTTGGAGAAGCCGCCATCGTGGAAGAGGGGCTGCACAAAAACCAACAGACGAGAAAGGGTGCTTTCAGTTCTTGAGTACAGGACGGACAGAAAGTCCACCTATGCGATCGTAATAGCCGTGGCCACTCACAATAGTCATATCGAAGTAGAGACTGTAGGCCCAATTTGAGTTGTCTGGATAGAGCGAAGACGACCAATAGAGGCCATACGATGTTTCGCCATCTACAAAATCATCCCAGCGGTTGCCCGCATTCGGCAGGAAAATAGTACCCCCATTTGGACCTGTAAACTTTTGGCCTGACACACCATTCTGTTGTGTCCGTTGGGAAGATGTATAATTTAACAATTCTTGGATTTGTTCCGATGTTGGCATACTCCATGGGGCACCCCAGTTTGCCGTGGCGGCATCGTAGGGTGTGCCAGCGATGTCAGAACCTATATTTCCATACACCATTTGTGAGTAATAATGTTGATATGTTTTCGTACCATATTCATTCTTCGTCTTTGTCTCCCCCCATGCATAATATCCGCCATATTCCTCAGGCTTAGATGCACCCACATTACAAGTTGCCCATTTTGTGCCACTTGGAAGGCCGAGATCTATCCATTCGTGGCCGTTAACCGTTCCTGTGGGAATTATGTTTACAGCCTCAAACACAACTCGCTGAATGTCTTCCACGTTTACTCGCAGCGTGGTGGCATCTTTTTTCTCAATCACCATTATGTCCTCAGTTGCCTGACCAAAGGCCAAAAGACACAATAATGAAACAACGGAAGTAAAAGTCAATCTTTTCATTTTCTATAAATTTTAAAGGTTTGTTTATTGGATATTTTGATAAGGTAAATCCCTTGGGGAAGTGAAACAAGTGGAACCTCTGCTCGGTTTCCACTAATTTCAGGCTGGATGCTCATCATTTCCCCATTGAGAGAGTAGAGGCTGATTTTGTCGTCCCCATCAATTCCTTCTATGATAATAAGATTGTCATCCTTGCTGACAATTCTCAAACCATTTGAGGCGATGGATTCAATGCCCGTTGAAGCATCATCAAAATAAAATTGCTTCACGTTGCCAATCTCAAAACTGCTGATGCTGCCTTTTACTGCAATTTGCAAAACCCGATTCGCAAACGTCAGTTCGGGTTTTCCCGACAGCAGAAATTCAGTCTTGCTTCCGTTCTGCAATTCTACTATAAGTGCCTTCTCGCTTGTTGCCCACAAGTTGAGGACGGAGAACTGCAAGAACAGAAGCAACATTCCAAGTTTTTTCTTCTTCATTTTACTTGCTTTTTTAGAGGTTAATACTAAGATTGATTAAAAAGTTTCCTATCTCTATGGGGAAACCGCACAAACCTATCAGCATAAGAAAAGCGCAGGACTCCACCATACGCCACTGAGGTCTGCTACAACCTACAACCATTTATGGGAAGCCTGCGCTAAAAGCACAAGCCTCTTAATGGTTGTTATCGCTCTTTCACGTTCCGAGGTAGCAGTTTCAGTGGCGAATGAGCAAATAAAATGTCATGTTCCGAAGAACACGCTGCAAAAGTACAACTTATTTCAGAACCGCCAAAAGGAAATTGGGAAATATTTTTCGACAAAGATATTTTTTGAGTAACTTTTTGCTAAATATCTGTAAAATGCCTCTGTAGTTCCCAGTCATCCGACAAAAAAGCGACACCCATTGTTCACAGGTGTCGCTTTTCCTTATAATTACAGACGTTCTTTGCCCAAAATATGTCTTTATCCGTAGATGATCTTGCCTGTTTCCTTGTCGGTGTTCTCCTCGATGAAGGACTTGTTGTACTGCGTCATGCCACGGAGCGACATACCCATGTTAGAGAAGCCACCATCGTGGAAGAGCGTCTGCATGGTCACCTTCTTGGTGAGGTCGGAGAACATCACGATGCAGTAGTCGGCACACTCGTCGGCACTGGCGTTGCCGAGTGGAGACATGCGGTCGGAGAAGTCGTAGAGACCATCGAAGCCCTTGATGCCCGAACCTGCAGTGGTGTAGGTAGGAGACTGGCTGATGGTGTTCACGCGCACACCCTTCTCACGGCCATAGATGTAACCGAAGGAACGGGCGATGGACTCCAAGAGTGACTTGGCGTCTGCCATATCGTTGTAGCCGAAGAAAGTGCGGTGGCTGGCCACATAAGTGAGAGCCAACACACTGGCGTTCTCTGCCAGCGCATCCATCTTCTTAGCCACCTGCAACATCTTGTGGAAAGAGATGGCGGAGATGTCCAGCGTCTTGTCCAAGAGGCTGTAGTCGAGGTCGTCATACGTGCGCTTCTTACGCATGTTGGCGCTCATGGCGCAGGAGTGAAGCACGAAGTCGATCTGACCGCCGAGTGCCTTCTGAGCCTCAGCGAAGAGCATCTCAAGATCTTCCACGCTGGTGGCATCGGCAGCAATCACTGTCGCGTTCGTCTTCTCTGCCAGATCCGCGATGGTTCCCATGCGGCAGGCAACTGCTGTATTCGTAAGCACGATTTGTGCACCTTCTTCGTAAGCACGTTCTGCCACCTTCCAAGCGATGGACTGATCGTTGAGTGCGCCAAAAATGATTCCTCTCTTTCCTTTCAGCAAATTGTAAGCCATAATTCGTTTTTTTTCCTAATTAATATTGATATCCTATTAAAAACGGCTGCAAAGGTACGAAGAAAAGTGAAAAATGAAAAGCGAAAAGTGAAAAAATAGCAAAAACTCTTGGTCAGTTTCCGAAAAACCCCTACCTTTGCACTCGCTAACGGAAAACAGCCATAGCGATGGCGGGGTAGCTCAGCTGGTTAGAGCGTCGGATTCATAATCCGGAGGTCGAGGGTTCGAGCCCCTCCCCCGCTACTTTTTTCAATGAAATGTGCTGAAAAACAGCGCATTTCTTGGTTTAGAGGGAATTTGAATAGACAAAATAAAGACATTTTTCTTTCCGTGTTTGTTCCTGAAGGGGGCTGAAATACGGAAAGAAAAAAAATGACTCCAAGAAAAAAAAGAACTTCGGGCGCGAATATATATAATGTATGTTCGTACTCCCTGCCGAAACTTCACACCGGCAAAAAATGGTATGTGGACTTCCTTTGCTACGATCCCGTCGAGGAACGGATGAAGCGGAAGAAGTACCACCTTGACGGCATCCCCACCATCCGCGAGCGGAAGGCACGGGCTGCTCAACTTATCTCATCAATCTCTATACGCCTGCAGCAAGGCTGGAACGTGTGGGCGCAAGTGGACTCCAACCGACAGTACACGCTCATGGAGAATGTGGTGGACTTGTACAGGAAGACGGTGGAGAAGGAGTGCGCCACGGGCACGATGCGGAAGAAGACTAGGCACTCGTACCTGTGCCACCTGACCATCTTCTGCGAGTGGCTGCGCATGCGGCCGCTGAAGGTGGTGTATGCCTACCAGGTGGACAAGATGCTGATGGTGGACTTCCTCGACTACCTCTATCAGGACAGGGACGTGTCGGCACGGACGAGGAACAACTACCGCGGATGGCTCTGCACGTTCTGCGCCTGGATGATGGAGAAGGGTTACCTGACGGAGAATCCCGTGGAGGGCATCAGGAACCTGAGGGAGGAGCCGAAGAAGAGGGACGCGCTGACCGTCGAGCAACTGGCCACCCTCCGCTCGCACCTCTCCAGAGAGGACAGGCACTATCTGCTGGCTTGCATGATGGAGTACTACACCTTCATCCGCCCCATCGAACTGACGAACCTGAAGGTGGGCGACATCAAGGTGAAGGGGCAGAAGATTGTGGTGCATGCCGAATGGGCGAAGAACAAGCGGGACGAGGCTGTGGGGCTGAACAGGGAGCTGCTGATGCTGATGGTGGAGCTGAAAGTGCTGGAGGCTCCGTCCAGCTATTACCTCTTCGGGAACAGACGCTTCACGCCGTCGCCGGACAAGATGGATGCCCGCATCTTCAGCGAGCGGTTCATCAAGCTCAGGAAGGAGCTGGGATGGCCTGACAGCATCCAGTTCTACAGTCTGAAGGATTCGGGCATCAGAGACCTGGCGAACGCCAAGGGCATTGTGGTGGCGCGTGACCAGGCACGGCACACGGACATCAGCACCACCAACTACTACCTGAAGGGGGATGCCATGACGGTACACTCGGAGACGCTGGATTTCAAGGGGAACCTATAAAGCTTCAGCTACACTTTTTCATAAAAGTAGCCCTTTTTCTTGGGGTCGATGCCGTTTTCGGTGATGGTGAACTCGATTTTCTCGCAGATGTATTCACGCCCACGGATGAGGTAGGTGGCATCGACGGGGAAGGTGCCACGGTCGAGGAAGGCGAAACAGTGCTTGGCCTTGGTGGAGGTCACGCCTGAAGGCTCGATGACGGAGGCGACGAAGGTGTCTGTGCGGTTCCTGTTGCCACGGTATTCGGAAATGTCGAAGCGACCGCCAGGGATGACGGTGCCGTCTGGCTTAGCGACCCCAATGTAGGAGGGTGAGCTTTGCCCCGTCTGATGTTCACGGGAATAGGGAGCGCCATCGACACCATCCCACCCTTCCATCTGAAGGTAGTAGTCAGCACCAGAGACGGGCTGGACGGTATGGGTGTTCTTGACTGGCACACGGTAGCCCACCTCGATGCAGTCACGCCCTTCTTCCTCCTTCTCGGCCTCTCCACGGAGGTAGTCATCGATGACGAACTCATCTTCAGCAACGGCACGGGTGGAGGCAGAGGTGGCCATGATGAGGGAATCGAACTGAGTCCACGTGGTGGAACGTTGCCACAAACTGTTATTCAGCGTGAACACCTGAAGGCTGCGCTTCCACCATTGCTCGATGCGGACAGGAACGATGCGGAGCTGGGTGTGGACTTCCCGACTGTCTGGGTTGCGGAAGTAAGGGGCGCAGGAGTTGACCAGCCACAGCAACCATGTACCATTATAGGTCTGATAGGCTTGAATGCCATCGTTGAACGAATCATAGACCAACATCCGCTTTTTCTCTTCGTCTGAAGCACGGTTGAAGGTGGCTTCATCCACAACGGTGGCCATCTCCCACACTTCATCAGGAAGGATGGCATAATAGTCGGAATCGAGGTCGGGATAAGCAAAGCCAACGTTACCAACGCTAATGTCGTTGCCTTGCTCATCCTCCTCGATTTCGGCTGTGTAATCGTCAATGACCCGCTCCAGCTCCACCGTCTGGCTGTTGGAGGGCACACGGTTCTCCACCCACGAACGGCTGCCATTGCTGCGGATATAGACCCCGAAGAAGTTGCTGCACTCCTTCAGGAACTCCTTCACCGTCCAATGCGGCAGCATCTTGGCATAGCGGATGGTGCCACGGCTGTTGGCGATGAAGACATCTGCCATCCACGACTTGGAGGCATCGGTGCGAATGCAGTTGTCAGCTCTCGACAGGGGCGCACCGATGGCCGCCAGCACCCGCTCCAGGATGAAGCAGAGGTAAGGCTGACCGGCAAAGGTCTGTCCGTTCTGAATCCTCACCTTCTCTTCCTTGCCCTCTGCGAAAGGCTTGTTCGGGTGATAGGTCTGCAGTGGCCAGTACCAGAACACTTCTTCAGGGGAAGGGTTGAACGATGACCCTGACACACCGAACACACTGAAAAGCCTGTCGTTGGCGACTTTATCGTCAGCCTCACTGTAGATGGGATAGCACACACAGTCTGTCTGCGAACTGTTGCCATATTGAAGCATCTCCGTGTTGGTGCCGTGCCAGGAACTGTACTTCGTGATGCGGATGCACTCATCCATCGATGCGGGTTTCCACGCTCCGAGCGAGTCCCAGACAGTGCCAAGGTCAAGCTCATCGATGTAAAGATCCTTGTCTTCAGCATCCGTCATCTTGAAGTTGGTCTCACTGCGACCTGCCAGCAGCTGGAGCTTCACTTCTTCATTGCTGACAGAGGTGACAACGGCTGTCCCCTCCACGCTTAACTCATCAGCCAACAGATGGAAGGCGTATTCTCGACCTGCCAGGGCGACTTTCGACATCTCCATGCGGTGGATGGAACCAAGGGCACGGATGTTGGGAAGGCAACCACGAAGGGGAAGGGTGACATCTAACGTGTAGTCGCCACTGTCGGTCAGCATGGCGTTCTCACGGGTGAACTTGAACTGGGTGCCCTTCTTCATGATGACAGGGCTATTGTTGAGGGTGAGCCGGAACATGGGTGTACGGTATTACAGGGTTACAATTCATTTGCGGTTCTTCAGACGCTCGTAGTGGCGATGCTGGCGGTCGAACTCATCCATGGCCACGTAGGCAACGATGGGTTCGTCCAGACGGCGATTCAGGCGGTCAAGAACTTCAGAACGGGAAGCATCATCTGTTGCCATGGGGACGGAGGCCATCACTGGCTGCATGGCGGTGGCCACACCATCAGCCACACTGCCTGGCGTGATGATGGCACGGCTCACATCGGCAGCCGTGAGGGAGCCAATGGTGTTGTTGCGCTGGGCATGGTCGATGAGTCTGAGCACGGGCAGCACGTTGGGGTTGTTCACCGCCTCATGGTTGGCGACAAACTCACCTTCATGCACGATGCCGGCATTGCGTCGATAGTTCTTTCCACCCGTGAAACCACCTGTATAATACTCAGCCGCCTGTGCCTCGGCTTGCTTCTTGATGGTGGCCACCTGAAGCATTCCGGCGGCAACGGCTGCAGCAGCTGCGATGGGGGCAAGCACGGGACCAGCTGGAATGCCCAAAGCCAACATACAGCCGTATGCCTGGATGGCATTCATGGCGGTGGCGGCAAGGGCTTGGGCTATCTGAATGGCGGCTTGCTTCTTTGCCTCGCGTTTCTTGATCTTGTTGATTTCCTTCTGCTTCTTTTCCTCCAGTTTCTTGCCGCGCACCGAGTTCTGTCCAGCTGCTTCTATCTCTTTGTCATAGCGGGCGGTCACCTTCGCCACTTCGGCATCTGCACACGCCTGAGCAAACTGACTGTAGGAGGACATGAGGGAGGACACCGTGGCATAGGCTGCCTGTGCCATGGCTTGGAAGTTGGCAAAACGCTGACGGTCGAGCTCCTGAGAGGCGGCATTGTATTCTGCCTGACTAATGAGGTCGGACTGGCGCAGTTCCTTCAGCTTGGCGTATGCATCAGAGGCTGCTTTCATGTTGTAGGCGGCGGCAGCCAACTGGGTGAAGCCGGAGGAGATTCCTTCGCCTGTGCTTGATGGGGTGTCAACGGTCTTAAAGCCGATATTGTCGAGCGTCTGCTTTCCTAACGTCTCTTGTTCCTTCTCACCTTCGCCCTTGTATTTGGAACGTATCTGATGCAGCACTTTCTGGCACTCCTCTTCATTGATCAGCTGCTTGGCATGAAGCTGGTCGAGCAGATTGATTTCTTCCTTTTCCCGTTCGGCTGCCGACAGCGTGAGGTATTTCTTCTTCATGTCGTTGTACTTCTTCAGGAAGGCTTCCTCGCTCTGCTGACGTTGACGCTCTGACTCTTTCTGGTACTCCAACTCGGCACGGTTGGCTTCCTCGGGAGTGCCGTCACGACGGAGCAGGTCGGCTTTCTCCTTCAGATACTTCATGGTGATGTCGAGCAGCTGCTGACGGTAGGATTCTTCGGCTATCTCGCCCTTGGCATAGCGGCTGAAGAGTGCCTTGCGCTCCTCTTCCGTCTCCACATCCAACTGGTTCAGGCTCCAGACTGTCTGGTTCTGCTGCTGCTTCTGCTGTGCTTCGAGCACTTTCTTGTTCAACTCCAGCCAATGCTCAGAGTTCCGGGCATAGAGGTCGCGCTGACGGGTGTAGAGGTCAACATCCAGTTGCGCCATCCGCTCTGTGTACTGCCTGTAGTCGATGAGACGGAGGGAGTACTGAGACTGGAGACTGATGCGCATTTCATCGGCTGCTGATTCCATACGCTTCCGTTTACTCTCATAAGGATCTCCATTGGATGAGGACGGCGTGACGGTCGGAGCCGGATCTGGGGTTACAGTCTTATTCGTGCCAGCGTTGACTACATCATCAAACTTTACACCGACCTTTTCTGCCAGCTTCAGCACTTGATCCTGGCGCTTGCCTATGCCTTCAAGGTCTTTTTGCTTTTCAGACACCCAACCTTGGGCTTCCTCTATATCTGCAGACAGACGGCGGTTGTCCTCCACGAAGCTGTTGTACTGCTTCTTCAACTCCCAGAAGTCAACACCACGCTGCTTGGCAAGATTGCTCAAGGCCTCACGTTCTGTGGTACCAGCCTCATACCCAAAAGCTGTCACTGTAGGGCTACCCGCTCCAGTCTTGGAACGATGATCGTAGATATCAGAGAAGTCGGTATAGTTGGCGCGAAGGACGGACAAGCGGTTACGACGCTTGTAAAGTGCAGACTGCCGGCGGGCAAGACTGTCTTGTGCATCCAGCTCGACGGATGCCAGTTTTCCGAGCTTATCTTTCACGGCCTGTGCCATGGCAAGGTTCTTCAGCTCCTGGATATAGTCTTTCACGGCTTTGGTGTTCTCCCTCACCACAGTACCCTCCTTGTTCATCTCAACATTGTAGTCGGGAATTATCTTCTTCAGCTGCTCGACAGCGGTGAGCCGGTCAGACAGTGAACGCGTATTGTCATGGATGACAGAAGTGAGCACTTTCACTTTCGACACTTCCTCTGCGACAGCCTCGTTCTTCTGACGCTCGATATCACGAATGTCTTTGTTGAGCTGTGCAGCCTGGCGTTGCTCACGGGTGAGTTCCTTCGTACGTGTCAGAAGGTTGTAGATGACCACGCCAACAGCCGCCAGCGACATGAGGAGCAAGCCCCATGGATTGACCGCCGTGGCGGCATTTAGGGCTGTCATCTCTGCACGGAGGAGCTTAATCTGACCTGTCATCAGGAAATAAGCGGCACGCAACAGACCAAGCGCCACCGTCTTGGCGTTCGTCCACAACACTTCTGCCTTATCGAGAGCGATGCTGGCTGCCTTGGCAACGGCATGACGCTTCTGCCAAGCCGTGTCAAGCATGACGGCAACGGTGTAGGCTCCCAGTACAATGGTGAGCTGAAGGAGCGCTTTCTTGTGAGCAAAGAGATATTCGATGGTGATGTTCAGACCACGGAGAAACACACTGGTCATCGACAGCAAATGAGAGGCAACGGGACGAAGCTTCTCACCCAACTCCACACTGACATCATGGAAACGCTTCTTGGCTTTATCTAGTCCGGCTTGGACTGTGTTGTTCTGCACGTTGAACTCGTGGGTGACACTGGTGGCATCGGCAAAGGCACGGGTGGCTAGCTCCTGTTGGTCACGCACATCATCGATGTTGGCAGAGAGGGTGCTGAGCACCTGAACGATGGCGGCACCCGACATCTGCATGTCGCCGAAGAAGGGTGCCAGTTCGTCAAGACTGCCCATATTGGAGAGTGACTGGAGGAACTGAAGCAGGGCGGCGTTGGCATCCTCCTTCAACAAACGGGTGAACTCCTGCACGTCCAATCCCGCAAGACGGGCAATCTTGGCAGGATCCTGATAGAGCTTGACAATGACCTTCTGAAGGGCGGTGGCGCCCTTCTCTGCACTCACCATATTCTTGTCGAGCGTGGCAGCCAAACCCATCACATTCGCTTGGGCAATGTTAGCCTGGTGCGCTGCACCTGCCAGGCGACCCGTGAAGTCAAGGATGTAAGGCTCGGAGGCGGAGGAGTTCTGTGCCAGTTCGTTAATGGCGGAACCCGTGGCAAGCATGCCTTCACGAAGACCACGACGTTTATCCTCGCCGAAAAGCTGAGTGAGCTTGCCGATGTTCTTCACGGCATCCCCGCCAAGATCCTCTCCCAGCGCCACGTTGATTTTGTCAGCAGCATCGACGAACTCCAGTATCTCCCTCTTCGACTGGATGCCCAGACGACCAGCATCGCCAGCAAGGGCATTCAGACGTTCACGGGCAGTACGAGTGTCCATCCGCTTCAGGTCGTCGTTCAGTTCACGGACTTCCTGTTTGGTAAGCCCTGTATATTTGATGACCTGAGCCTCGGCTTCTTCCATGTCGGCAAAGTCCTGCACGGCTTGGCGAATGGTGGTCTTGATGCCAGAAATGGCTTGGACGGCTCCACCAATTGTGGTGGCGATCCCCATCCATTTATTGCCAAAGTCAAGCAGCCTATCCTTCAACGACATGGCGGCATCTTGTTCTTCCTTCACTTTCTCGATTTCCTGCTTGGTCTTCCTGATGGCTTCGGTCAGCACGTCCCACTCCTTGCTGCCACGCTCTATCTTACCAGAGTTCAGTTCGCGGGTCAACTCCTTCACTGTGTTCTTCATGTCCTTCAGGCTGGAACCGTCGAGGTTGCTCAGCACCTTATCAACCTGCACTGCGCGACTCTGCATCTGCTGAAGCTGACGTTCTGCCTTGTTGATTTCCTTGCCATACTCCTTCAGAGCCTTGGGATCACCAGACTCCAGAGCTTTCTTCTGACCCACACGCAGCTGCTCCAGCTTCGTCTTCAGCGAGTCAATTTTCTTGGAGGCATCCTCGTTGTTGACGAGGAGCTTCACGGTACGGATTTCTTCGTTGTTCATAAAAAACGTGCTACCTTGGTTTTACGTTCCAAAGGTAACACGTTCTTATGATATGAGAAAAGACGGTCAGCAGCCGTACATTTTACGTTCCTGCTTCTCAATCCACCTTTTGCGCTTCTCGCGAGCTTCAGAACTGAAGCCTGGAAACTTTCTCCACGCCTCGTCTTCGGGATAGCGCATTGAGAACCAAGACCTGCGCCGGCACTTGTGCACAGCATTCCCATCCACCTCCTTGCGCCACTCCTGATAGAAGGGCTTTCGGGAGAAAGCGAAGCGCAGCGCAACCCACACCAGCATGACCAGAATCCATGCCAGAAGTGCGATGCCTACGTAGGTGAGGATGTCGAGCAATGTTTCCATATTCGTCAATTTTATGCTGCAAAGATACATTTTTCTACCGATACTTCCAAAAGGGTTGGGGAAAAACCTGCCGCATCTCACGACGAAGCAGGGGAAAAATGACTTGTATAGACAAATCAGACATTATACGATACGGTGCTGCTTCACCAGCCAGTACCACTTCTGCCCGTGCAGCTGAAGGGTGAATCCGTTCTGCCGCATGTAGGTGGTCACCTCCTCGACAGAGAATCCATAGGTGTCTCCGGCATTGACAATGATGTCGGCAGAGGTGAGCATCTGACAGTCGGGGTCTGACTCCGATGCAGGGTCATACTGAGAGAGCATCAGCTGCAGCAGCTCCTCGCGCAAGGACGGCTGCTGGTTCTGAGCGTTGTCTTTCTTCATGACTCACCTCCTTTCTTGTAACGGTTAAAAAACGATTCCATCGCCTGAGCACGGTCGATGGCATTGCCTAAAGCCTTGTGAAGTTTGATGGCATCTTCAAGTTCCATGTTGTCATTCTCGTAGCCATCCATGTAGAGAATGCTAGTCACCTTGCCGTCATCCAACGTGCAAGTGTTCACTTCAAAATTGACATTCATGATATACCTCCTTTCTGTTGCAAAAATTCTTCTGATACATAGCCAAAGGCGGCTGTCCCTTCGTCATACTCCAGTATGCCGCGGATGCGGAAGAAGTGAATCCGTGCCGCCACATCCTGGTCTGCCCTCTTGGCATAGAGCGATATCTGCCCCCCTGTCGGTGTCGCTGTAGCACACGTCGATGTGGGCGGTGCTGTTCTTGATGCGAGACTTCTCCAACAGCAATTCCAGTTTATCGACGAACAGGTCAAGATTGTCCTTGTCATCGAGGAAAGCACACTCATTCACTTTCTGCATCATTTCACACACAGGCTTCAAATACTTGGGGCAGTTGCCCCTCTCGAAATATCCTTCACAGCAAATCATGCCGCACCTCCTTTCTCCCACAGCCCATGGGAACACAGCCCGGCGAGGGCGAGGAACAGAAGGGTGACGAAGAGGCTGGACGCGGCACCGAAGACCGCCAGCGTGAGGAAGAGGAAGGTGGCGAGGACTCGCAGCACCTGCAGATGGGTCACTTGCTCCCCCATCAGCGAGGAGCAGAAAGAATTTGTACTTTGCAGCCATCTTGCGATGGCCTCCAGCATGGTCGCCTCATTCGTGAGGCGGCCAGCATTGAGAGTTGTCTGAATTGGTTTCATAACCAGTCATTAGAGTTTAGCATTAAGGGCAAGAAAACGGCTGCCCATTCCCGTGTCGCTAAACTCCAATGACTGGTTATCGCTCCGAAGAACAAAAGTGTCAAAGTTGGGAAAGGCAGCCGCCTGTATGTATCTATGTCTGTCCGCTGTGATGCGGAAAAGAGGTCAGGGCACAAAAAAAGCCCGACGATTTCGTGGAGCAGTTAACCGATGCTCATGCGGAGCGGACTGACCGCCATTGGAATTTAGCGATGCAAAGATAGGGAGAAGTTTTGGAATGAACAAAGAAAAAGGCAGAAAAATTTGGGGAATGGCAAACTTTTTCAGAATTGCAGACTATTTATAATTGAAAAGGGGAAATAAATATGGAAACGCTTAAATGAAGAAAAGGCGCTTCAGGAGGGGTGAAAGACTTATATGTGATTATGACTAAAAAAAATAAATGGAGGACACAGCGAATAATAGTAACTGTCCTCAAGTACGCAAGTGCGTTCATCAACATCGTTCAACTGGTTCAATTCTTCATGGGTTGAAACAGCTGACACCGTTTGATTTGTTCTAACACTACACGAAAGAACCGCCAGCAGCTCCACGTGAACTGCTGGCGGTTTTGTTGTTCTTTCCTGAAATGAAGAAGGGAGTACTTTACACTTCCTCCATCTGGTTAATAACTCACTTTACTTTCTCTTGTTTCTCCGAAGTTTGCTTAAAGCTATCCTTCGGTGTCATTTTCTAAAGGTCTCATAATTTAAGTTTTTTATAATGTCCGCAAGACGAAGGTATATCCCTGCCTTGGCAAGACGATTCCTTTATACTGTTTACTTATACTATCCGGAACTATTCCATCCTCGAAATCACCTTGAGTGCCACGTGCCGTAAATATCGCCTCTATTCCCTCCGGCAAATATAGTGCTACACTCAAGTTATTCACAATATACTTTGCTCTGAAGCCTATATAATAATCTGTGGCGATACTGTATATTTTCTCTCTGATATATTTTATCTCATATCTTTCCGAGCCTTTCAGATTTATTATTCTCTCCTCGCATGTGTCACCATGGTCTTCTGATTGAACAGGTTCTTTTATCTCCTGACTTTCTCCATTGACGGTAAAAGAAAGAATCCTCTCTTGGTACTCATCACCATCCTTCACCCTCGTCCACGTCTTCAATGGGTATTCTACATTTTTCGCCTTGCTTTCCGCTACAAGTTCGAAGGATGTAGTGTCTGTCACCTTAATCAGATGTCTATCTCTGTCATACCATTCTACTTTTGTATAAACAGTATAGTTGTTGTAGAAACTTACCACATCATCTGGGAAATACCTTTTCAATGCTTGAAGAAAATCATCATGAATGGCAGGGAACTTATTTTTGAACATTTGTTTGGATGCCCTATTCCATAACTCTTCCAAATCGTTCCGTTTCTGAAGATGTTCTTCCATGTACACAATCTCCCGCAAATCCTGCTTGAAAATCCCCAACATCTTCGCTATGTTAGTAAAATAACCAAGGATAACACCAATAACAAAAATGTCACCTATCTTGATAAAAATTTCCCGCCATACAGAATCTTCGGCAAAAACACCTATATAGGCAATAGCATAAAACGCCACACCTACAATCAGCATAATCCACGGAGATGCCACTATCAACGTGAAAAAAGAGAATATGTTATTTATCCGCTTCATCGGATAGAGGTTAAAAATATTAGTTTATAAACTTTCGGCTACAAAGATACGTCCTTTTTTCTCTTCCTCACGTCTTTTTATCCCGAAAACACGTTTTTTTAACGCTTTTTCAGTCATTTTTCATTGTTTTTATACACTTTTGCGAAAAAAACGTAACAAGTTTGTGTAAAAAACATATTGGGTTTGCGAAAGTTTTTTCGATTTAGGGGAAACCTGTTGGTGGGTCGGGAGGGTTTGACTATCTTTGTCGATGTTTTTCCACATGTAACATCAATTCTTTCTTCATTTCTCATAAGCAAATATGAAAGAGCATCGCCCATGGTTGTGAAACCGTGGGCGATGTGCTTGGTGTATGGACGGTGTATGGCGGTGTAGGACTGTCACTGCTCGACGACGGCCAATAGGGGCATGGCTGACGTGAGCTCAACAGTGAGGGTGACTGCGGAGCGTTCGCCTGGACGGTCGGCACGGCGGTCTTGCTGGGTGATGAGGGGGAAGGGACGCTGACCGCCACCTATCAGATAGCTCATGCCGCTGGCAGTGGTGGCCACTACACAGGAACGAGGAGGAACCGCGACGCGCTCTGCCAACGTGGCGGTGAGCTTGATGGCGTGGATGCGCTCGCCCTGCTGCATGGAATCGGTGTCTTCGAGGGCGGAGAGCCCCACCGTGCAGAGTGCCATAAGGGGTGCCGAGGAGGGCATATAGACCAGCTCCGTTGTGGGAGCCACGACACACTGCTGAAGGATGGTCTGTTCGCTGATGAGCGACACACCTATGATATTGGGTACTTTCATGGTTCGTCTTTTTTAGGGTTCACTTCTTCTGCATCTTTATGTTTATCGAGCGTGGTGAGCTGGATGATGGGCACGGTCGGGGTGCAGCTCCAGCCATTGTACTCGCACACCATCTGCAGGGGTTCCAGCAGGATGTCGTGGAAGGCGGTCTCCAGACTCTGCTTCATGGTGAAGAGCTCGCGCTTGTCACTGCCGGAGTTGTTCATCTGCGACTTGCCCGGCACGGCACCCACCAAGTTGGGATGCACGTTGTCGCCATAGCAAATGGTGTTGCTGGCGGCTTGTATGTCCTCATTCCAGTCACCACCCTCTTTCTCCGTCTCGATGCGCTTCACCACCACATCGTGCTCTTCCTTGCCGTCAGGGTTGACGTAGTACTGGGAAATCCACACCTTGTCCTGGTTGTTGATGCCCATACAGAAGTCGCGGATGTTCTGCTTTTCCTGGTTCACACGCTCCTGAGCCTCTTTGGGGTCAGTGATGCCATCCTCGCGGATGATGCGGTCGTAGTAGTCACGGTAAATCTCCACCTGGTATTTGATGCTGGTGGCGTTTTTCAGCTTGGCTCGTTTTCCGATGCTGATGAGACGCTTCTCGTCGTAGCTGCCGCCACGGAAGATGGCACTGTAATAGGGAATGGGATAATACTGGCAGCCCACCGTGGGGAAACGCATCAGGATGGCAAACTTGCGGTCTTTCACAGGTGCCTTACGTCGGGTTCCGTCGGGCATCGGCTCACGCGCCATGCGCTGCATCAGGTCGCCCATCGGGTCGCGGAGGTTGAGCAACGGAATGATCTCCACCTTCTCGGGATCCCCGTCGCGCCAGTCACCATAGAAGACATGAGGGATGACACCCTTGCCGTTTGCTGGCTCCAGACGGCAGTAGCAGGCATCTTTGTGAATGAGGCGGTTGATCTGGGAAGCGTCTCGGGAGAGAATGATAACCGCCACACAGAAATAGTAGTATTTCATGTCGGTGGCTTGCTCCAGGAAATATGCCGGCTTTGCCTGACGGCGCATGAAACGCTTGACATCAGCGGACTCGGTCGGTTTGCCCGTCGCATTGTCGATCATCTGAAGACCGCGACCGTAACAGGTGAGCACATTGAACAGCTTGTTCTGGCTGGTCACTTCGTCACCACCCACCAGACGCGCTATCTCGAAGGGAAGCTGGTTGTCAATGCCCCAAGGTACATACTGCATCTTTTCGTTGCCTGGCAAAGGACGGGCATCGTGCTTGCCGGCCAACGAGTCGAAGGTGGTGGTGGTGTCTGCCACGTCCATAATGGCGATGGCCGCATTTGTGCCTGGCAAGTCGATGATTTCCGATGACACCGGCACATGAGGATAATGCTTCTTTTCTTCTTTCATAGGTCACAGTATTCTTGGGTTGCGTCAAACGAGGGACAGGCTTTCTTGGCAAAGTCGCGGTGACCGCGAATCTCAGCATCGGGATAGCGCACCTTCAGGTCGCGGAGCAGCCGGAGCAGCGCCGCCTTCTGCGCCGGGGTGCGGGTGTCCTTGGGGGTCTTGCCATCGGAGGCCAGGCCGCCGACGTAGCACACGCCGATGCTGGTGGAGTTCTTGCCGTAGCAGTGGGCACCCACCTCCCCTTCGGGACGACCGACATGGACACTGCCATCGAGATGAACAACATAATGATAGCCACAGCATCGCCAACCGTTTGCACGATGCCATTTATCAATATCCTTCACGGTGAAAGCTTTGCCTTCTGGGGTGGCGGCACAATGTACAATGATGTAATTAACTTGATTGATCTTCTTTGCCATTTTCTTTCTGATTTTTATAGGTTCTTGGTTTTAGAGGTTTATCTTCAGGCAACTCCTCGAAGTCGGTTTCTTCCACCTCTGACTCCTTAATCATCCGCGCCTCCAGACGGGCGGCGACTTTACGCCAGTCCTTGATAGGCTTGAAGCCAAGGACTGAAGGATCGGTGGATAAGATGAAGGACTGAGGGACAATGTCGCTGTAAGCTGGAGCATCTGCCTCCTCTTTGTCGAGCTGCATGTATTTGCCGTAGGCGGCAAGCAGACGGGCATAGGCATTGGCATCGTGCTCCTGACGAGCGACCTCAATGCCTTCTTCAAAAAGCTGACGGAAACGGTATCGGTCATAATCCTTGGTGACTTGGTTTAACGTACCCAGACATATCTTCACCAGACGGATGTCTTCGTAGGCCTGAGTGTCGGAGGTGAGCTTGTAGCGATGCTTCAGCTCCAGCACCAGATCACGCTCCGTGGTCTTCGGATAACGAAGCCAATAGGCATACATGTCACGGATACGGAGCAGACGGATCCGCTGGGGAGCCGTCAGCCCTGCCGTGACCATCTCCTTCTCATCGGCAAAAAGGTAGGTCTGTGTTCGTTGCACTAGTTCAGAGTCCATCTGAGTATATTCTTTCAAGGTAGGTGACAACATGCTCGGAAGCCGTAGGACTGCCAGCCTGTGCCAGTTCTATATCGTTCTTGCGCACATTCATGGCGATTTCCGCAATGGTGCGACGGTATTCCTTTCCTAGCGGCGTGTCCTCTGACAAAAGGGCTCGCAGCTGTCCGACACTCATGTCGAGCAACACAGCCATGTCGCTGATGGGCGTGAGGGCACGTGCCATGTCAAGCACTTTATTTCTTAATTCTTCAGTCATAAATAACTATCCATTAAAGTGTTTTTTTCAAACTCCATGTAGTACCGTTATACGTGTAAACCTTCAGATTTCCAGCCGTATCACTTGAACTTAGAACAAGCCTCGTCATCCTGTTACCTATCAGCATTTCATCAGGTGTCAAATGAAACACCTCGACCTCCGCATCGTTGTGCTTGACGAAGAAGTAAAGTCCACTGGCATTCATCACAAAGCGGGTATTCGTATGCCTGAAGGTCACCGTGCCATCCGAATCTATGGCATTTGCTCCAATTAGTTTAAGCGCCGTGTTCCTGGCATGTGCATAGATACCATAACCGCCCTCTTCATTAGACAGGTAGATGTTGGCATTACGAGCCAATTCAGTCGTGGTGGTGGAAACGCATGTGTATGAGTTGTTATTGACTCCGAAATACAGCTTGCCATCCTTGGCCTCAAATTTATCACCGGATATGCTCAGATTTCCGAAATAGCCGGCATCGGCATTCACAGTCCCCTTGATTTCCGCATTCATACAGCGGAGAAATCCTGTCAAGAAATCAATCAAGATGTTGGGTGTGAAGTCACCTCCAGCTTCGGTAGGAGCGCTGTATTGGCCTGGTGTATTGATGACTGTGTTCCCACGCTTTCCATACTGTGAGAACATATAGTTCCCATGGAACACTGCTTTGCCAATCAGACCGAGATTCGCCATCAGAATCTGGGTGAAGATGGGGGTGTACCCTTCAAAAAGAAGCCAGTTCCCGCCATTGTTGGCAACGTCTGTCGAAGGCTTGACACCTTTGACAGCCCCCACTTTCTTCAGCACATAGTACAGCTGTCCGTCCAGCACATAAGGAGCGAGAACCCCATTGTTCGTATAAGTGACCGTCGCATCATATTCACCAGCTGGAACAGGCAGGGCATTCACGACCGATTCCCCTTTTGCTCCATCCATGACCACGGGAACCGTGCAACGTGCCACGATGCCCTCACCCGTCACGCCAAGTATACACTCGAAGCGGACACACAGCGGGTTGTTGGTTCCTGTCGTATTGGTGCTGAAGGTGACAGACCCATTGCCAGTAGTTGAATACCGCGCCACGCCATTCTCATCATATCCAACCAATGCGATGAGACCATTATATGCGGTTCTGGTACCACCGACAATCTTGTATGCCGTGACGGTGCAACTCGTCGAGATGGTGCGAGTTGCATTCGTCTTCAGTTGCGTGACAGAAGGGATGAGCTGATAAGTTACAGCTGCATCTCCATCTTCTCCGTCTTTTGGAGCTGGTATGAGCGTATCTGTAGCGGTAAGTTTCATGTCTAAGTATTCTTGTTAGCGGTGATGTGGGTGGTGAGTTCCCCATGCTGCAGCAGCTCCGCATGGGTGACGGAGAAAGTGGCAGCAGTGGCGGAACGGACAACATTTTTGTCGTTGTCACGAAGCACGAAACTGAACGTCCATCCTGTCTGGACAACATTGCCTTCACGTTTCATCACAGTGGGCGTGTAGGTGACTGTGTCGCCATCCTTCACCAGATTGCTGGCTTGGGAACGGCCAATGTTGATAAAGTAAGGGTCGTGAGTGTCGGACACCTGAATGCCTCCCCAATAGTTGTTGTTGTTATACACAACCTTGGCAAAGTACTCCTCGGTGCCTTCCACCGCTCCATCGTAGAGCTTGAGCGTCTGACCGTTGTTGGATATCTCAGTGATGCCAGCCTGATGGGTGACCTGCTGCATACCTGAGGCTGTGACACGCCACCATGTGTAGGTGCCTTCCAGGACACTCACACCACGATTGGCCAACGAGGCAGTCAGTTGAAGCCATTCGGCATCGTTGTCTATCACAGTGTCACCGTCGATAGTGTTGCCGCTGCCGTCACCGCTCATGCTGTTGATGATCACCTCGAAGATGTCACCCACACTTTCACGCACAGGGAACTCACCATGACTGGTGACTTCGATGCCACCAAACTTGCCCACGAAATAGATGGTCACATCGTTCAAGTCGTCGGCATCAGCCGGACAGCCAATCAACTCCAGTGCAGGGAAGGTCTGCCCGGTCAAGGTGACGGTGGTGGCTCTGAAGATGTTGCGGAACTTCTCAACCACAGTGGAGCCACCCTGAGAGGAAAGGATGGCAGCGGAGGATACGCCTGGAGCATTGAGATACCACTGGTACTGACCAGCATCCGGAACAAGGAACCTGCCTTGACCTGATGAATAGTTGTGCGGAAACAACTTTATCTTAGTAGCCAGGTCGGCATAGTTGGGTGTGAACGCATGGGTGGATGGGTTATAATACAAAGTACGTCCTATGCCTGTGGGCAAGACGAAATTCATGCCAGGAACGATGGTGTCACCATCGACAATGGCTTGCAGGGTGTCAATCGCACTAATGTACATGGCTATCTTTCTATTAGATGGTTATACGTTTCTTTACATTCCTCTATGGACATCTCAACAGCACCGTCATGCAGAGCTTCTTCACGACCGTATGCGCGAATGTCCTGAGAGGAAAGGATATAAAGACCTTCGGGGGTCTGAAGACGAATTTCGGTCAGATGAAGATGATCTGCCACCGACTTGGGCGAGAGGTAAACTTTTACAGGCTTCATGATTCTTTAGGTATTTGGATGCATACGGTTTTACCATCAATCTGGACTTCCTTGTTGCCTATAGTGACAGCACGGAGTGCAGTCCGCTCTTTTGTCTCAATGCCAAACACCGGAATGACGTTAGGATCCTTGCCGGCAATGCTGGCAGGAACGACAACAGTTTCACCATAGCCAACCACGGTCTGGGGAGCACCACGCTCATTAGTGGTGAACACATGGGTGATGTCAAAGTACTTGGCAGGATCTACCACCTGCCCCTTGTCTGTGTCAACGATGGCCATCACCTCAAATTCATCCGTGTCGGGACGAACAAACTTGCCACGAGTGATGACACAACGGTCATCCCAAGCACCATACCAGCGATACATCTTGACACGCTTGCGGAGACGTTTATCCGGATTGAGCACGTGCCACACCTCACAAACCAGGACCTCCCTGTCAATGTAACGGCGGTCAATGGTGATGCTGTCGTTTGTGATGGCATCGACAAAAATGTCGTTGGTGGACGAGGCGACATTCAGAACCCGATTGGTCTTGTCCCAAATTTGCCAGCGACAAAATGCATTCACCCCATCGATGGGGATGATATCTTCACCATTGCGCAAGGTGGCATGAATGGTGCGCTGACCGAAGTTCTTGAAGGGAGAAATAGGCATCTTGTCCGCCACATCCAACTCCAAGGAAAGTTTGAGGTCAGCACTTCGGGTACTGGTGAGCGTAAGCTGGTGCTGCTTGCGGTAGATGCGTTGGGTGCGCGGATCGATGAAAGCACAGGAGAAATAAAGATGCAAGGGGGCGTAATCCTCCACATTACGCCGTACGGTAAGCCTACCAGCTTCACCCAGGGTGAATCCTGATGTGCTGGAGGTGATACGCTTTGTCTCATCGCTGTCGTCAGTGGCAAGGTACCAGCGACAGTCTATCAGATTAGAGGATTGGTCACTGACTGTAATGATACCGTCTGGATCGGAGACTTCCAAATGTGGGGAAAGCACTAACGGGGTGACGGAACGGTCTGGATCAAAGTCACCGCTCAACTCATCAATACGCTGAGTGAGAGAACCGCCTAGCATGTCCATCGTGAGGGCAATGCTCAAAGGCTGGTAGAGGATGTAGGCACTGTCTGTTTTCATTTACATGTTGAATGTAAGGGTTTCTGAATAAGTTTCACCATCACGGAGGAACACGGTGCAGCGAAAGGCCACCTGCTTGGTGTCATACCAGTTGGATGGCATGTCCCTGGGGGTGATATCGAGGGTGGTGGAGGCGGAGGCATGTTCGGTGTTCCACAGAAGATCCTCGGCGGTCAGACCGCTCTCACGCGTCCACTCCACCTGAGAGGCATCCACGCTAATGTCCATCTCGCCATGCTTCAGGATGAAACCAAGCGTGGTGTATTCCTGCCCGTAGCGGAAGAATCGCCCTTTGGTGCTGGTGATGGTCAACGTGAAGTTGCTGTCACCCACAATGCAGACCCACTGCGTGTTGTTCCAACGAGGGGCAAGCCCGATGGTGGCTGCCGCTGACATACAGCGCCAGCAGCACGATTTCCACCACACTTGATGCTGCACGTACTTGTGGGAGGCTGCGTCATAGCCACGGATGTACTGCGCGGTGGCATCCCACAGGCCAAGGTCAATCACTTCATAGGTGGGATTGCCCTCAAAGTCGATGCGGAGCAAGTCCTGAATAATGGCACCACGGGCAAAAATGTAGGGATGGCTGTAGTTGATGGGCAAGCCATTGAAGAGCGTGAGGTGCTTGGGACGACCGATGCTCAGGTAGTAGTTGCTCTCATCGAGGATGGGCTTGGTCACACCTTCCAGATACATGATGACTCCCTCGTAAGAGGAGATGTACCAGCAGCTCTGACGCTCATCGTTCGTCTGATTGCCACGACGGCTAATGTTCATGGACACCTCTGGAGGGAAGTTGACTCCTGCAGGCACCTCATCATCGGGATAGAGGGACACTGTCAGCTGGTTGGCCGAACGGTTGACGGAGTTAACACGGAACCACGAGGTGCGGTAGCTGCCATCGGCAAGCAGAGAGTTGAGAGAGCCAAACACCACGTCGTTGTCCTGGAAGGAGGTGAAGTCGTAGTCCCAGCGCTTGCGCATGGTCAGAAGGTAAGTGCCTGGTTCTATCTCCGACACACTCTCTATGGTGCCGCTATCGGTGAAGACAGTGTCTCCCTCCACGGCATTGAGACGGTTGATGATGAGTTCCATGAACATGGCATAACTGCGCACCTTCAGACTCTCCACCTCCGCATGACCTTGTGCGTCGATGGCTGCTCCCTTGCCTTCCGTGATGCTCTCGATGAATCTGCCGAAAGTGGCACCTTGTGCTGCCGTGATGGTGCCATTGGCCACCAACCCTTGGGCAAAGGTGATGATGCCCTGTGCCATATCGGCCACATCCTTGCGGAGGAAGTACTGGGACAGCTGCTCCACGTCCGACACTTCCAAGGCACGGACGATACGCAACAGCAGACCACCAACACGCTGGGCAGTGTTGGCACCAATCCTCGTTTCGTCACGCACCTGGACGGCAAGGCTGGCAAGTTCGTCGATGGTCTGCTGGTTTGCCATAAGCTTTTGTTTTTTCAAAGGTAAGGCTTTCCCGTGAGTCTGGAAAAGACACTACTTTTCGGAGATGATATCGAAAAGCCCCACGAAACGGTTGCCGATGATGCCCTGCATGGCATCGGCCATGACACGGCAGCTGATGTACCACGATATGGAAAACCATGGACGACGCTCACGCTGCTTGCCAAGACCATGCTCGATGCGGTAGGTGGGGTCGAGGATGTCCAACTGGCCAAAAGAGTTGCGCTTGCCTTCACCCTTGGGGTTGTCCTTGCGATAGTAGCCATTGCCCACTCCCCTGTCCTGACAGATGCCATAGTAGAGAATCTGAAAGGCTATCTGAGAACTGATGTCACTGACTGTCGCCACACCTGAAGGGAGAGAACGCAAACGCCCCGTGTCAATGACTCCGAAACGGTCAATGTTGTCACCCCATATCTGAGTCATCTTGTCTGTCCACAGACGGGTGTAGCGCCCGATATCTTCCTGAAGCTCGTCGGTCATAGCCATTCATCTGCATTGTAGGAGAGATCGACGGGTTCGTCGATGTTCACCATGAAGTATAAGCCAGTGCAGCCACTCATGAAATGACTGCCGATATCGGTGGTGGTCATGCGGTCAACACCCAAGTAGGTGAGTTCACTCTGAAGGGCTGCTTCGTCCATGATGAAACGGGACTGAAACTGACGCATCAGATTACGGCACTGGGCAAGCTTCTGCTGACGGTCTCCTTCATCGCCAAAGGCGCAGCGCATCAGGATGAAGACGGTAAAGGTTCGACGCTGAAACCAACCACCGCCATGCTGCACCGTCTGTCCTGGAGTGATGTCGTCAGTGGCCACGAAGTTGGCAGTACTCAGAAATCCATCGAGCACCCCCTGCAGACCGTTGATGCCCGTACAGGTGCAGGGCTTGAAGTGAAGCTGCTGGGCGAGACGGTTCTGCTCGACGAGACTTGCCATATAGGCATGGAAATCAAAGAGGCTTTCGGTATTCATGCTATTTCTTATTAAGAAGTTCTTTCATTTCTCGGGCTTCACGGGCTTTGGCATCCAACTCGGTGAGGGCTCGCCAACAATCTGATTGCAAGACCTGTGCCTCCTTGGTGATATCTCCACCTGTCAAAGCACGGATCTCGGCATCGACCACTTCAAGCATGGAAGGCTGCTCGGTGGTTTCTCCACCTGCAGGGTGGAAGAACTCAGACCACTGCTGGGCAAACACCTGCTTCACCGAGGTCATCCACTGAAGGATGTTGTAACGCTCGAAGGGACGCAATGGCTTGTGGGCTTCAGCTGAAGGGTAGAGCATGGGGAACATGGCATCCAGCGCCTTTTCATCCTTGCTCTGAAGATAACCCTGATACAAGCTTTCAAGGTTGATGTAGGTGTTGAAGGGCACCCCATGAAGCAGGGCATCAACAGCTGTTCGACCTTGCACTGTGGACAGACGGACAGGAACGGACGGCACGTCATGCAGCCAGTCGAGCACAGAAGAGGCAGCGGCGATATCTTCACTCGGTATGCCTACCCACCAGCTGCCATCGCCCAGCTGCTGGGAAGCCAGACGGCAAAACAGGTATTGACGGGCAGTTTCGGCATCAAACACACAAAGCACCGTGAAGGCATAACGAAGCTGCTGCTCATCCAACTCTGACCACGATGTAGGCATGGTAAGCTGCACGGTGCGCGTTTCACCCGAAGAAGAAGGTGGAGTGCTCTTGCTTGTTTTCATATCGGGGTGCATGACGTGACTGATAGGTGGAGGATGACTGATAAGAGGCAAGCTGCTCGACATGGGTCTCTATGAAACGGAACAGGCTCTTGGCGAGGTGCTTGGCACGGAACTCGCCTGAAGGGTTGACCTGTGAGGCGATGAGACTGCGAGACTGCGCAAGCACAAACGTTTCTTCCGCTGAAAGACTGCCGTGGGTGCGGATCTTTCCAAGAAGCTGCTCGTACAGTTCTGGCGATATCAGTTCCGCCACCTTCTGCTCGGCTTCGTCAATCTGAGAAACGAGTGCCTGGTATTCGTCGCTGTACAGTTCAGAGAAAGAGGACTGGGAACGGATGCCGTAGTGACGGGCAAGGGTGGCGTTCCAGAGTAACCGGCTGATATGTCTGAATGATGCTTCAGTACCACTCCAGGAGGTGGCCGTGAGCTGATCAAGCAACTGGTCTTCACAGTCGCTCCGCTCACGGTAAAGCTGGCGAGTCAATGCCGCCACACGGTCACGGCTGGCTGGAGCGAGATTCTGATTGCTGACAATGCCGAAACCTGTAGGAGTGAGCACAAGGTCAAGGTGACTCATGGCACGGTGGGCGGCAGCAAGACACACCAGATGCTGGAAGCTATCTGCCACGGAAGCACCTTCAGGCAAAGTGCCACCACTGAAAAGGGAGGCTATCAATTCCACCTCGGTACGGTCAAGGATGGGCTTGACCTTATTGAACACCTCATCTGTGGCGTTCTTGAAGGAGGGAACATGAGACTCAAATGTGGTTTGGTCGATATTCATGGGGCTTCAATGAATTAAAAATGTCGGGTGAACCTGCGCAGCCCACCCGACACCCACAATGATTTACTAACCTTAAAACTATGATATGACACTATTTCAAGAGAAGGTGAGACCGAGGCCTTCCAGTTCCTTCTGATAGTCGGCATCGAATTTCTCGCCTGAGGTGAGGATGAGCGACACACGCTGCTGCATCTTTTCGATGAATGCCGTGCGCTTGGCTCCGTCCTCAATAGTGGCGAGCTTCTTTTTCCCTTCAGACAGGTACTTTCTGGCAGCTGCTATCTCCTTGGGAGTGGCTGCGGTCGTGGTCAGAGCGGTCTGTGATCCATCAGCTGCTTCAGGAGCAGTGGTGAAAGCATCATAGCGGTTCCAGTTCTCACGGTACTCACGGTCAAGTTCCGCCAGCACCTTCAGATGCTCGTAACGGTCACATGGCTCGGCTGACTCCATCTGAAGAAGGGTGTTGTACGTCGCCTTGATCTTGGGGAATAGTTCGCCGTTGCGGTCGTAGAGCTGCTGGATGTCGGCTGGGAGCTGGTCGTGGTCGGCACGCTTGCCCTTGTGGGTGGCTTCGGCTTCCTCGGCCTTGATGGTGGAGGCTGCCTTGGGCATCACCGTGACGTTCATCCGCTGCACTTCCTGAAGGGTCAGACCGTCAATGCGATACTTCAGATGCTTCTTCAGCTCATACTCCAGCTTATCCCAGTTCTTGCGGCGCAGGATGTTCTGATGCAGCATGCGGTTGCCGTTCATGCGAAGAAGGAGCATGGCTCCCTCTTCGATGGAACGGGATTCGCGAGGCTTCTCAAGATAGTCCACGACGGACTGGGTGAACTTTTTGTCAACCTTCATCATGGCTTATCCTCCTGCTTGCTGAACGGGTTTTCCTGTCGCGCCAGAAATATCTCCGTCATCGGCTGTTTCCAGCGTGCCTGGATAGAAGGGAGCCGGACAAACATCGGTGACTTCAATCTCGAGATCTGAGGAGATGTCACCTGTCACGCCCTCACCTGTGGCTCCCTTGGGCTTGATGTCGGTCTCGAACATCTCATTGCCGAGGATGCGGTACTTGCCATCACGCTGGGGCACGGCAAACACGAGGTCGTCTGCCACGGCCTGACGAGCAAAGCCAAGAGCCGCTTCACTGTTGCCAGGATGACTCACGGTGAGTTTGTTGAGGAAGGTACGGGAAGGCTTTTCGCCCTGGGTCTCATACTCAATATTACCCTTGTTGAGGGCAAGGTCAATGCGCACCCATTTGGCATCAGCCTCCAACGTGAAGTTACCACTGTAGGAGGCCAGTGCAGACATGTCCGCAGCTCCCTCCACATCTGGAAGGGTCGGCCAAGCGGTGATCTTACGCTTTGGAATGGCATAGACGTGCTGGCGGATGCCAGGAAGAACCGTCTTGCCCGGGCAGAAGCGCAGGGAGTCATAAATGCCGGTGGAAGCGCATGGGGTGTTGTTATTATTCTCTGCCATAGTTGTTGATGAATTTAGAGATGATTAGACGGTGGGAAGCTCTGCCACAAGCAGACGCTCCTTGCTGATGCTCTCGAACTCTACGCCGAAATAGAGCGTGGCGGCATAAGTGAGGACGAAAGAGGAGAAGCGGTCAACCTCAATCTTCTCGCCAAGACCGTTGCCGTAGCCGTAGAGCATGTTGGACTGGGTGGACATGTGGATGTACTTCGAGTTCTTCTTGCTGGCAAGTGGAACAAGCTCGCAAAGGTCGTTGGAACCTTCCACGAATGTCTTCTCGAACTTCGTGTTGTAAGGCACGGAGCCAACGGTCTGCTGGTAGTCATCCACATAGGCATTGTACACGTAACGTGGAATGTAGAGCTTCACCTTCTCTTCCTGAAGCTCATCAGAGGCAGTACGGTAGATGCTCTTCAGCACATCGACGGCATTGCTGGAGGTGATGGCCTCGCTCAGCAGAAGGTAGTTGCCTTTGGCTGCTGCAATGTTGCCGGCTGTAATCTCGGTGCCAGTGATGGTGTCGAAACCATTGAAGAGGTCTTTCGTCGTGGTGCCATTGGCATTGCGAACGGCATCCCAGATGGACATGTTGAGGTTCTTACCCAGCTTGGCGGCAAGGAGGGAGAGGACGGCACGGGCGATGTCCACGTTCTTCAAGCCTTCGCCCTGAGAGATGAGCGAACCGTAAACGGTCTGCCAGACCTCGTTGGGGTCAAAGTCCTTGATGACCGAGCCAAGGAAGGTCTCTAACGTGCGAGGCGTAATCTTGGGCTGGTCGGTGTCCTTGCGGCTGTTGCTGTAAGGACCAAACTGTGCATCGCCCGACATCTCGCCGACAACTTGACGGCCACGGACTCCGGGACGACCTGTCATGTGCATGAGCGTGCGACGTGCACCGATAACGGGCATGGCCAGCAGCTGCTTCTTGAACTGTACCGCCGATTTTCTCAGTTCCTCGGTGGTGATGTTGATAGTTACGTCTAGCATAATCAGATGAGGTCTTTTACAAGGTTAAACATTTCTTTGGCTCCTGCATAGGCATCGGCACTCTTGCCACCGTCGCCTGACACGTCGGGGCTTTCTGCGCCGTCACCTTTCTTCAGGTTCTCTACTTCTGACTGCAAGGTTTCAACCTGAGCCTTCAAACCTTTCTCGGAATCAGAAAGTGCTTTCAGGCGGTCTTCGACCTGCTGCAGTTGCTCGGAAGTGAGGGCGACCACGCCGTCCTTCTCTTCGAGGTCATCCACAGCAAGAAGGCTGCAGATGAGAGCAAAAGCAAGTTTCTTCATTGTGATAGGGGTATTTGAGGTTGTTGCGTTGGTTTCTTCTGCTGAAGATTCTTCGGAGGCTGACGCTCCATCAGCGGCAGGGACAGAGTCTGGCACATTCTCCAACACAGCCTTGCCACGCTCGATGAGGACGGATGAATCAACCAGTTCGGGAACTGGATAGCCAGAAGCGGCAAAGAAGTTGCGAACTTCACCCGTCACGGCAGGAGCACTGCCCTCTTCCAGAATCTCATCTATGAGACCGAGTTCCTTACACTGCTCAGCCGTCAGCCATTTGGCATCTACGAGTACCTTTCTGATTTCGTCGGCGGTCTTCCCTGCACGCTTGGCATACAGGTCACACAACACTTCATCCACTTTCTCCAGCGTGTCCTTGTCGCGCTGAAGGTCAGCGATGAGACGGGCGAGGTCTTCCTTGTTCATCTGAGCCCACTCGAAAACAAAGGTGCTCGACGGATGAATGAGCATGAGTGCCTGACGACTCATGCACACCTTCTTCGCGCCCATGGCGATGACAGTTGCAGCGCTGGCGGTCATGCCGAAAATGTAAACGGTCACATCCCCGTGGTCGAGAAACTGCTGGCGGATGTCAAGGGCATCAGGAACACTGCCGCCCAAGGAGTTGATGCGGACAGCACAGGGCTTGCCATGATACTTGGCCATCAGACTCTTGATGTAACGTGCCGAATAAGGCCAGCCGATGGTACTGTCGATGTCAATGTTGTACTTCATAGGAACTTTTTTAATTTCTGCCACAAAGTTAATCTTTTACCTATTATATATAAAAGACACACGAAAACGGGAAAAACAATGGACACCCAAAGAAGCCATGGAGGACGGCTCCGCTCCTTCTCACGCCAAACGGCTTCATGCTCCATGCTGCGGTGAAGCGTGTCGGTGCTCTCCACATAGAGGGTGTCATGGACTGTACTCTCACGCTCACGCCACATAGTGCGGTCACGGTAGATGGTCACGGTGTCGCCCTGACGCTGCACCTCGATGTAGATGCTGTCTTTCTCACGCAACGTGTCGGTGCGGAGGGTGACATGATGGACATCGTTCGTCCGATGGATGAAGACGGTGTCGGTGCGCACCTCTCGCTCCAGCTGACGGTGGGAACGGCAGGAGGCGGCAAGAAGGGAAAGTAGGACAAGAAGAAAGATCAGGTGCTTTTCCATACGGTTGCTGTATTTAGTTGGTTGAGTGAATGAATGATGCTGTCCATGATGGCGGCATTGTGAATGACCGTGTAGTTCTCCAGCCGGTTGCCACGAGTCTGGTTCTGACTGGTCAGTACCAGTACCGACAACTTCACCCCCTCGACAAGCAGCACCTTGGAGTGGTTCTGACACAGACGGACTTCATCGGCCACACGCCGGACCATGACATTCAGACGGGCTGTCTTGTCGGCTGCCTTGGTGTCGGCGATGATGAGGAGGTGGGAGATAAGACCACGCTTGCGGAGATGATGGCATCGACGCAGAAATTCCTCTCCTACACTGTAAGTGGAAACCACCACACGGGCAACGCCTGAGAACTGAAGCAGACGCTCCAGCACATCACCTAACTGCAGACCATCACTGACAAACGCCTGAAGGGGATGGCTGAGGGGATCCTGTATAAGGCTCTCATTCCGTCTCATCAGCTGGCGTGGTTTTGGTGATTTTGGCAAGGCGACCGTTCACGTAGGCCATGATGCCGAAACAGGTGCCAGCCATGGTGAAGGCCTCGGCAATGTACATCAACACGGAATCGCTGATTTCACCCACGGGAGGGACACAGAAACCGGCGCATGCCAGGCCGAAGCCGCTGATGAGCAACCCGACGGCACACCATGTCTGAATGCTGATTTTCTTTTCTGACGTCATGGTTTGAACTTTTTTGCAAAGATAAAGACTGCCAGCATGCAGATAAAAGACAGCACCCCGACATCTTGGTGCCGGGGTGCTGTCTGGATAGTTACTCTGTGAGCCATTTGTCCACAAGGGCAATGGCTGCCTCTCTGTCCACTTTGAACTTTGCCCATTCACTGGCATAGTCCGAAGCTTGGGGACAGTCAGGATCTTCACGCACAAGAAGCTGATGGGTCTTGATGGCATCCTCCTTGCTTTGACTGTAAGTGGAACGCAGAACACCGTTGATGAGAGCATCACGGCTGATTTCTGACACTTCCAACAAAGTGCCTCCATCTGCCTCAGGACCCGTGTAGGCATAAGCCGTGACGGGACGAGGCATCGGGTCTCCATCGTCTGGTACAAAATCCTCAATGACTTCTTCGTTGAGGTACGCAATGACATGATCCTTGTCATAAGGAGTGAAAGTCATCGGCTGAAGATAAATTTTTCTGTTCATATATTTAAGTTTTTATACCTTCAGCCGAAAGGGCTTCAGGTGAATTTGTAGAATCTCTTGCGCTGCTTGTTGAAGAACTCCTTGATGACAGTGGGTGAAGGCAAGTCCTCACGGGTGAACTCGTTCTGAGCCTGGTCTATCATCACCTTGGAACCTGAGAAGGTGTAATGCTCAGCATCCTCCCACACAAAAACGGGGTCACCCTCAGGATCTTCTGGAACTGTCACTTGCCTGGCATGGCGGTAACGGAATGAGAGGCACTGCTCTGGAGTGCCGTCTGACTTCTTCTCGATGACGGAATCCTCTATCTTGTAATCGAGCAACTGAATCCAATACTTGTTCTCATCGTCGCCTGAATGGCAGACAAGGGACTCGATGCTCTCACGCTGGGAGAACTCCATGCCATCGAAAGGAACACGATGGCGATTCTTCTTAATTTTCTTTCCTAATCTTTCCATATGTAACTTTTTTAGTAAATGTTTGGTGTCTGCATGGATAGCAAAGCCTACACGGCTCGCACACTTGAGACGAATGTCACGCTCTGAGTAGCCCTTCTTCCTCAGCTTCGCCACCTGACGGCACAAGGCTTGCTTGTTGCGCTTGCGGAGACGGACATGATCATGGTAAATCACATAGCCACAAATGTCATTGCCTGTATAGGTGGGGTGGACGTTCCAACTCTTGTTGACATAGACAAAATAATCACGAGCCAAAATCATGATTCCCAGCTCCGTCATCAGATGAAGGAAAACACAATCGCCATGTTTGATGGTGATGTTGTCTGCAAAACGGCTGTAGTGCCGAAGACCCTCGGAAACATACCTCCTGAATTTCTCATTCAGATAGGCTACACCCTTGGAAACCTCTGCCGCCTGAGCTGGAGTGCGACAGGTCATGAAACAATCCGTGACGTAACGACTCTGCCAATAATGGAAACGCTCAGGATCTTTGCCGATATCGAAACAGCGGAGGGCAAGACGGTCGAAGGAAGCCAGATATAACCCGGACAGAAGCTGGGAGAGTTTCACACCAAGCACCAGACCCGGATTGAAACTGTCAATAAACTCATCTAAGAAATACAGCAGCTTCGGGTCTTTCAACTTCTCACGGATGCACCGCTTCATCAAATCGTGATGGATAAAGAGAAAGTAATGGTGGATGTCAAGTTGCACCAAGTAATACACCTCTTCCTGACTGCACCGCCACATCTCTGACTGCTCCTGACGGAGATAAAAATGGGTGCCCTTCTTAGGAACACAGGCTGGACTACGGTGGTAGAAAGAATCCATCAGCCATGGCTCAACAGGAAGCATGGCTGACCACTGAATGACATGCGTGGCTACAGTGGTCTTGTCAACCACACGGTGCTTGGGTTCAAAAACTTCTTTGGGAACATAAGGAGGAGTGACCCATGAACAAGTGTCATAGGCATTCATCAGACACTCCAGACGATTGTCCAAGTCCACCTCAAAACGCTGAATGGACTCGCGACGGTGCTTGCCGTCTGCGAATCCATCAAAGCCCTGAACGAAATTGTCTCTCGTGACAATCTTCTCTGTAAAGTGACCTTTACGATGCATCGGTGTCTTGCGGTGTCTTTCGGATTGTCTGCTTGTTTGCTTTCCCTGCCTTCAACCGTGCCCGTTTGGCACGTCTACCAGCACTTCTTTCTTGTTCATTTTCCACCATGGGGTGCGGTCTCGTTCCGTTTTGAGCACGGCAAGCTGACACTGAACCGTGCGGAAAAGTTGAGAGGCGAGCCCGTGTTCACATTGGTCGTCGAGACACCATTGTTCACATTGACGTACTCAGGACCATAATTGCCACCATTGTTAGCATTGCCACCAACATACGGCACGCGCAAACCCGAAGCGGCTCGATGAGGGAACGACAACCGAGATTTTAAAAATCCGCTGCGAAGGTAAGACTTTTTTTCAAAAGTTACACGGAAATCTGTCAAAGAACGACTTTTTATTTTTATTTTCGACCCCTTACGGGGTATTTTTGATGCGGCACAATGTGCCTTGGGTTCTTTTGTGTTCTATCGAACACTTTGTTCACTCAGGCAACAATGGGATCATGCGGCCACCAAGATGGGCGTTGTATCCCAATCTTCCTCTGATTCGCAGAGAGGCGAGCCCGCGCTCACAAAGGTCGTCGAGACACCAAAGTGCTCACATAGACGTACTCAGGACCATAATTGCCACCATAGTTAGCATAGCCACCAACATACGGCACGCGCAAACCCGAAGCGGCATTATCATTGTAGAAGGCATCTGCATAGTAGGTGCTCTCCGTGGCTGGAGTCCCCGTAACAGTTGGCTTGTGGCAGAGATTCTGCATGGACAGCTGCTGGATGAATTCCCACTGGCTGGCAACGGCAGCCGCTGGAACCTGAGCGACCTTGATAAGACCTGACAGGCTGCTCATGTTATAGGAACTGTGCAATCTGGGCACAACATAGACATCGCCAGCCCCACCAGCAACTTTATTGATGAGACAGCCACGCTCCCAGCGACCAAGGTAGCCAAAGAAGTTTTTCAGACCAAAGAATACAGGAATGTTGAAGGTCTTGGCGACAGTGCCAGATTCATTCAGCACACTGTAGGAAGAAAGACCTACACCATCAGCCAGATCCACACCGACCGACGTGGGCAAGAACGGCTGCGTACTGCCCATGACGGATCCCCAGCTGCTGCCCCAACCTGTGACACCGGCACCAAAACCGCCTTGATAAAGCCCATTACTGTCCTTGTTGGCGTTATAGGCTGCTTGGGCATTACGGGTGCCCATGATGATACGCAGAAGAATGCCTAAGACGGCAGGGAAGGTGTACCAATAGGCTTCCCAGCCTTCACCTTTCTTTCGGGCATAGCTGCCAAAGGTGGAGGCATCAAGATTCGTGGCGGCACGTCCTAAAAGGGTGTTGTAGGCACTGTCCTTGGAGGAATCATTGTCACCACCACGATATCGGGCTGCTTCGCTGATAACCGAAACCAACTCGTTGTTCTCACGGTCAACAACAGATACACCCAAAGCACTGGTGCTGGCAACTGGAATCACATAATTCCATCGCCCTGGTATGGGCTTCAGAGAAGCTGCTTCATAATAATAGTTGCCTTCTATCCACCAGGCATAATACCATTTGGTTCCCCATCCCCACATGTAATCACCCATGGTGCCGTCAAGGGCTGCCGCCTCACCCGTCGCAAACTTGTGATGATTGGTGGGGTCAAGCTTACGCCGTCCATGGTTCTTATCGACAAGATAACAACCCAACCCCAATAAGGAGGGAAGGTTGCGGAGATAGTCGATGTTGCCCACGGCTTCACCTACCGAAGTGCTTTTCGTCATGTCCCAACGACGACAGGCATAACCTTCATTGGTGACGAAACTGAGAGGAATGAAACCGAACTTGTTGCCGGATGTGCTGAAACCTACAACTTTGTCTTGCGATGTGATCGCTGACAAAGATTCAAGAGTTGCCAAATCAATTTTTTCCATAATCAAAGATATATTTTCATGTTGTCAATCTCGAAAAGAGTGATGTCACGGAACTCACGTATCTCACCACTTGGAAACAGCTTGACACGGTGAGTGCCGCCACGTTTGAAACCTCCTATACAGACAGCCTGACTGTAGAGAAGGATGTCTCCAGTGGACAGTTTCCACAACCTCAGGCGATGGGGCTGTCTGTCTTCCAATAGGTGCAGGGCATCATTCCTATGTATCACAAGGGGACGTTTCATCAGTTGAATGTTTCATCAAAGGTTTCATCAAATATACGCCCGTCCTGCACTGTCCTGGCACGGAGCTGACGACGGGAAGCCATTCTCCAGGTCACTGTGCCAGAAAGAGATTCGACAGAGGCGTTGGTGCGCTTCCAATCGTTGTCTGTCACGGTCACCTCTACATCACCAATGGCACCATCCATCAGCCATAATCTCCGTGCCCTCACGACATCATCCATCAAACCGCTCATGCCTTCAGGCAGCTCACCAGTGGAAGCTTTCCAAGTGGGAATGCTCTCCACTTCGTAGTTGCGGGTCTTGCCACCGATGACGGCAGAGGTACGGGTGGGCTTGGTGTCACGCTCAACCATACCGAAGAAGGTCATGGACTCATACACGCCGAAGCTGTTGAGGAAACAAAGGACTGTAGGAGTGATCTCTACATCACGGAGACAATAATGCTGGGCGCGATTGCCCAAGGTGACGGTGTAACGCACGAGTACCGCACCAGCTGCTGGTGGTGTCCATTCGCTGACATTCCAGGAATGGGTGTTGATTCCTTGACGGGCATCCACAGACATGGTGCGGTTCTCAGACTGCACGCCTGAGGATGATGCCCATATCGCTGTCACGGCAAGGGTGGCAGAACCTGCTGCAGATTGCCACCATGACAGATATTCACGGGATGACACATGGGTCACACGCTCACCTCGAACGACTGTCAGGAACGATTGGCTGCACCAGATCTGAGCGGAGTCCGTGGTGGACAACCTGCAGGGTATCAGCACCCATGAGGCGACTGTCACCCCGTTGAGCTTCAGCACACAGTCTTTGACTGCATTATCACTGTATGCCTCAAAGAGACTGGCCATATCCTCCAGCGAGACAGTCCCGTCACCGCCAAAACTTAAAGCTGTGGAGAGGATGCTGACCTCACCGCACAGCAGATCGACGGACACACTGCGCTCACCACTGGCGGTCGTGCCGATGGCCAGCGTGTCCACTTCCCAGGGGAAGGCAATGGCGTTGATGGTGGTGATCAGTCTGCTCATGCTCTTATTTTTCGGCAAACTTACATATTTTATATAGGCGGATAAAAGACGAGAAAGCTCCTTGAAAACGTGGCTTCACCGCTTTCACATGCTGGTTGACGGTGGAGCCACGTCTCCAAGAAGAACATCTCGTTCTGCATCTCACCTAAGAATGCGATGAGGTTTGCCTTCCTCCTGAAGCAACGCACTGGACACCGCATCGACGACACCGCCCTCGCACTCCTCATGGCGGAACACGCCAAGGTGAAGGCACTGACGGAGACACCAGCGGAGGCTTGATGCCTTCCTTCTGGTACTGTGCAAGCGGATGGCGGCGAGGTCATTACCTCGCCGTTTTTCGTGTCCTCCCCAAGGCACCCCCACCGTGCATATTCCGCCTTTTGAAGGGTGGTCATGACCTTTCGGGCGTAGGGCAGTGGTGGAGTACACTCGCAGACAATCCGCAAGATTTTGCGGTGTCGGAAGGAGAGAATGCCTGTAAAATCGGGCTTTTCAGGGTGAGCAACTCCGAAGAAAAATAAAAAAATGCCGTCATTTCGGCTTTTTTTGTTGCTCACGAGCCTGTTTTCCAGACTGTTACGATAGGCGAAGCCTTCGGCAAAACGGCTCGGCTGAACCGCTGCCCTCCACCCGTCAGATGACAGTCCGGGACTTGGCAACAGACAGGCGGAGGACGATTTTCGGTTCAGCCGAGCCGTTTTGCCGTGAAGAAGGTAAACCGCCAGCGGTTTGGATGTTGACCCCACCCCAAACCCCATCAACACATCATGGACTCTTGCACGGGAGCGGTGGCTTTCCTGAGTTCCTGAAGACAGAGTTCCTGTACCATGTTGACGCGCTGCCATGCGGAGAGGACAGCACCTGCATCTCGTTTCACGGCAGGAGAGACTGCGCTGCTCTTGCTGTGAAATGAAATGCAGGAGCAGACCTCTTTTCCTTTGGTAACGGCACATGGGGAACACAGACTTCCTGGAATCCTTCAAGCCGCCTCTTTCGTTTCTTCGCCATGAAGAGATGATGCCACGGGAAATCCAAAGGACTTTTTCAGCTATTGCTCGTGGTGCGGAGCACATAGGAGGTCTGGGGGAACTTTACACAGCCTATATAGAGGGTGTCGAAGGCATCGCTGCCGTCTGTGCGACCTTCCAAACGGTCTTCCTCAGTCTCGGCGAGCTTCTCACCCCGCTTGTCTTTCTTGCCATTATAGACTCCTGCTGTCTGGACGCTGACCAGCAGATCCTCATTGTTCTCACGGTTGAAGAAGGGCATGAGGGTGCCGCGACCCGAGAAGCCCCTGTTGATGAGCAGATGCTTCTCCAGATGCCCCATGGTGCGACCGATATAGACAGGTCTGACTGTCCACCCCAGCTGCTGAAGCTTATGGACGATGACCCACTGGAAGTCTTCTTTGTTGACAGCATAGTTGGAACCAAGGGCTGTGTTGTCGTAGTAGAAGATGACTTCACGGGGACGGAAGTGGTGGTAGTAGGTGTCGAAGTCTTCACAGAGGGCTTCCAGCTTACGCTCATACTTAACCCAGAAAGACTTGACCACGTTGAGACGACCCAGGTCGTGGTCTGGCTGGCCGACGACGAGCCAGTTGATGTTGGCATTGAAGTCGAAGGCAATGCAGAGTGGCTGATGCTGAAGGTCGCCGTCCATGCGGCAGTCCTGAAGCTTCAGCTGCTCGAAGTCATAGCCGAGGCTGTCAAGGTAGTGGAAATCGGTACTGGAATAGATGTGCCGCGGACGCATGGAACTGTAGAAGCCATCTTTCAGCAAGCCGATGCGACGGCAGAGGATGGAGGTCTGGAAGGTGAGAGGGGGAAGGTCACGCTTCATCTTTTTGATGAACTCGATGCCAAGCACCTGAAGGTTGACCAAAGAGGAGTATTCCTTGTAGAAGATGGCACGTCGACGAAGACTGGAGAGGGTTGCTTCAATGTCGGCCAGTTCCTTCAGATGATAAGAGGAGAGCGATGCACCTTTCTGGCGGATCTCCCACTGACGGCAAAGCAGACCCTGTATGAGGTCGATGAGCTCGGTGTCCATCTTGTCGGCATAGTTGAGGAACCAGGATCCTTTCTTGGTGACGGGCATATCGCTGGCGATGAGCATGCCGTGATGCCACGGACAATGGTCAAACTCCTTTTGCTGGCCACGGTTGGCTGGAAAGGTCTCATCCTTCAGCTGATCAAAGTCTATGTACTTGGCTTCGTCGATGTCAAGCCAGTCAAAGCTTTTGGAGTTGGAGGTGCCGGCACGATCCTGAGAAACGATGAAGCCAATGGCACCCGTGTAGAAGCTGATGACATTTTCCCAGTTCTCGGGAGGAATGAGGGGAGAAGGCCAGTGGAGCGACTTGGGGGGACGATGACCGATGCACCAGTGGACATCCCGCTTGTAACCCCAACGCTCCAGATGCTCCAACATGGAGGGAAGGGTGTTGGAGAGGGCGCGTTTGGTGTTGGCTGCAGGGAAGGCACCTGTGGAGCCTGGCATGGCCTGTATGTTGCGGAGGGTGTAGGCTGCATGTACCACGCCCTTGCCAATGCCACGACCGCCAACAACGATGGTGTCCTTAGCTCCAATAGCCATCACCTCCAGCTGCATGTCGTTGAAATATTCCTCTCTCATGGGCGTGTTCGTTTTTTACCAGTCTCATGATACCTTTTTTCATGAAATTTCCCCAAAATGATGCCTTTCTCACGGTAAGACTTGCGCATTCGGTAGAATTTCTGACGAACTGCCTCACGAAAGTCGAGGTCGATGCCATGACGCTCACACCACTCATCAATGAAGCTGTTGAGCTCCACACGGCTGTGTATCTGAGGGGCACAGGCACTCCAGAGATCAAGACGGAAGAGGTTGTCGATGGCTGCCACCAAGGCACGGCATCCACGCCGCCCCATGTGGTGGTAGAACTCGCTGGGCTTTTCGTTACTGTCGGGGATGATGACCTCTACAGACGGAAGGGAGTCGGAGCGGTGGCCGCCTGCAGGACAGGATGCCTCTGTCCGCTTGCTGATGTAGCGGAGGATGATGCTGTTCTCATACGACTGGGGAGGGAACGCCACTGGTTCACCCAAGGAGTGGATGAGCCACTGGCGCATGTATTGTTCCATTTGTAGGGTAAAGGTCATTCCTTTCATAGTGTACCGATTTTCTATGCAAATATAGATGTTTTATGCCAAATTGGCAATAATTTCATGATTTTTCTATGTTTCTCTATACAGTATCTCTACTTCGTTCATGGTCTGATATCTGATTTTGTCCGAATTTTTTGCAACTTTGTAACTTTTAATTCTTTTTTCGCAAGTAACTGATTATCAAAGGGCATTTGGTTACACTTCCGAAAAATGGCAATTTGTAACCGCCTCAGAACTTTGTAACCCCGTCCATCGTGTAACGGCTGGTTACAAACTGAAAAATTTTGTAACCAAAGTGTAACCAGTTTTGTAACCTATTTTGTAACCCCTCTTTTTTGCTGATTTTCAACACTTTTTCTTCTTTCGCTACTTTCAGTTACAAAGTTACAAAAAATTAGTAGTAAAAAGAGGGAAGGAAGTCGAAGGAAACAAAGGGGCTTTGCGATGAATGAGAAGCGGGGCATCTTGGCCATGTCATCATGGCAGATGCCCCGAATGTCCCTTCGAGAGGGGGGGATGGGCAGGAAATTGGTCATAATGTACACAAAAAGCCCCTCCGAAGAGGGGCGACTGTTTAGCGACACAGGGTTAGAAAGCGGCTGCCTTCCCAATTTGACCTTTGGCTCTCCGGAGGGAGAACTGCGTGAGTTTGACGACGGGTTTTGTTTGACGACACGGGAATAAGGGGTATGTGAACGCTTTCATGACGCACCTCCTTCCTGTGCTGGGGCTTCATACATGGGGAGGCTGTTGCGGAACTCGTGCTGGACTTTGGAGAGTTGCGTCTGCAGATTCCAGCGGACGGACTTCTCTCGGTTCTTCACATCAGCGACCTTATCGGAGCAAGCGTTCAACAACTCGTACTTTTTCCGGGTGAACTCCTCGTTCGCCTTGCGCTGTGCCTCCTTCAGCAGGAACGACTCATGCTCCGATTCGTGCCGGATGGTTCTACACTCCTTGGTTTCTCTCTCTTTCGACTGGCGCATCTCGCTCTCCAGCCGTGCTACCTCATTGCGGTAGGCTTCAAATTCTTGCTGTTTCATACAATTGTGATTTAGCAATGAAAAAACTGCATTACGTGCTGCTAAGTTCACAATTGCTGAAACTCCGGGGCGTTACCGCTTGCCGACACGATGCAGTTATACTACGTTATTATAATATGTGTGGGTACAAAAAAGGCTGACATGGAGTCAGCGGCTTCGTACCGCAACTGTGATTTAGCGGTACAAAGGTAGGGATAAGTCGCGACACCACCAAATGTTTTCGGGAGAAAATTGAGGAAAGATGTTGAAGAACATAAAAAAGCCCCACATCGGGAGGATGCGGGGCGGCCACGTTTGGTTACGTCGTCAAACAATTAACTAAACAACGGCTATAAGTTCTCGTCCAATTTTGTGGATGCCATCCACAATGCGCTGGCGCTGTTGGGGACGTGGGGTCTTCAGACGGTTGGCATAGTGGCTCAGCTGATGCTGGTTGATGCCTGAGGCACGGCTGATGGAAGCGATGGAAGCGTACGGTTCGATGGCACGAAGCAAGGTTGCTGTATCAACGTAGTTCCATTCAAACTCGTAGTCACCAGACAGCCACCAGGCTGGCATCTCGTCACCGTCTTCCTGCATGCCTTCCATGTGGAACCGAAGGGTCTCCTGGGCTTCTTTTTGAAGCTGTTCAATAGTGCTTGCTGTGAAAACCACTGCACCTGGCACGTTTTCACCGAATGTGGCACCAAAATTCTTTTCGCACCACTGTACATCAACTCTAATCTTTTCCATGTTACGTATGACTTTAAGTTCTTATAATATTTATCTGCGAAAGGAGAAAGGGAGGGTGGCTATTTCCACCCCGCCTGTTTCCAGATGCTGTTCAGAAGGAACTGGCTCAAGTTCTCACTCATGTGGCCTCTCACTGTCACTCTGCCCGGTTTTGTCGGGTGCTTGAACTGAATGTGGTCGGTCGCCTTCGTCTTCAGCTGATACCATCCATCTTGCTCCAGCAACTTGATGACCTCTTTGACTTTATAATTCTTCATATTGTTGTTTGGTTTAATTGTTTGACGACACAAAGGTAACAATTTTAATACTATTACCCAAGGATTCTTCCATAAAAAGTATCAAAACTATTACTTTTTAACATTCCCGCTGCTTTTTGAATTGAAAAAAGCCGTGCCGGACTTCACATCTGGGCACGGTCACTTCATTTAATGAAGTTTCAAGAATCTCTCGGGTTCTCACTCTTTTTCATGTATGTAGGCGGTGTAATCGTCCTTGAAACAGTACTCTGCCTGGTTTCCATGGGAGTACATGTGGATGCAGCATGTCCAAATGATCCACTGAAGCTGGGGCATCGGATAGCCCTCAAAGCGCAATTCGTGGCCACGGGGCATACGGTCAAGGTAGCGGTAAACGGCATCGGAGTACTGTCGGAACGCTTCGTTGGAGTCCCAGAGGTCACGATAAAGCTGCTCGTTCTCTAAAATGTATTGCTTGTAATCTGGCATGGCCGCATGGTCTAATAGGGAAGTTCCTGCTCGTGGTCGTATTCGTCTGTCACATGCTCGTTGGGAGTGAAGCCGCTGCCTTCGTCCTTCAGACGTGCCACGCTGCGCATATAGAGCATCACCTTGGATACGTTGTCCTTGCCCTTGCGGATGATGCGGCCACTAGCGTTCTGCAGCTCTGCAGGATTCAGTTCAAAACGGTAGGAGTTGAGTGTGGCGTATGCCTTCAGGGAACGCATGAAGCGTTGGGAGGACAAGCCTTTGATGTTGTAGTTCTTGGTGAAGTCTGCCATGGCTTCGTCTTTCTCCACGAAGGTGTCGAGGTGCTCTCCGGCAAAGTAGGCATCTGCCCACTCCTCAAATTCACCCACCATGTCGCTCATCAGCTTGCGCTTAATGATGTTACCCATCGGTGGCTGCAGCTTCAGGTTCTCACGCGCCATGGAGAGGTAGAACTGCTCGCAACGCATAAAGAAGTTACAATCCTCGTTCCATTCCGCCTCGCTGTAGTCGGAGGCGAAAAGGTCTTTGCCGAAGTCGTCGCGGATGGAACGGGTCTCATGGTAGTCGTTGTCGGCAGTGCGCTGATGGTAGTAGTCGCTGAAAGCGAGATACACCAGACGGGCATCGGTGGAGGGGTCGAAGTCGCCTGGCACATAGTTGGTGGTGAAGGCGAGCTTGGGACTGTGCTCGAAGGGGATGGTGAATGACTGGTTGTTCTTGGGGTTGACGGTGAGGTCGGAGGTGATGATGTCATAGAAGATGCCCGTCTGGAGATAGCGGTCGCAGTCATCGACAATGATGTAGTCGGTGTGCTGAGTCACCTGGTCGAACACGTGGGGGTTGTCCATCAGCTTGGGATTGCGCCCGGACAGCTTCACGGTCTTGCCAAAGTAACTGAGCACCTTGAAGTAGAAGCTTTTGCCACTGCGTCCGTTGCACTCGCCTTCATCGTCTATCTTGTTGTCCATGGCATAGAGCGCCCACGCCTTGGAGGCTGACTTGTAGCGGTGAAGCCAAAAGCCGATGCCAAAGATCTTATTGACAAGGTTCTGCTTCTGCTCCATCACCTCGTGCTCCGTGAGGCCTTCGCCGTCGATGCAGAAAAGATGGGCGGCCTTGTATTGACGCGCCTCTTCTGCGCTCTTGTCTTCAAAGTTGTACTCCAGCTCTTTCCTCCAGTGAATGCGTGAGGTGTTGATGAGGTAGCCGAAGAACTTACTCCGGGTGTTGTGGATGGTGATGTCAAACACGGTATCACCCAACAAGTTTTCCTTCTTGCTGATGGTGAACATGGGATCGAGGAGACGCACGTTGTGCTGCAGCACGTTCTCTTCCCATACATAACGGTCGAGGTCACTGCTGCGCCCCTGGTACTCAGCAATGCCTTCTGCAGTCACCTCAAACGTGGTTTTGGGGAAGAAGAAGAGCTGGCTGTGGTCGGTGCATTTGGTGAAGTCCAAATCCACCTCCTGAAGGTTGGCGATGGCACTGCCGGCAATACGGGGAGAGTTGAGGATAAGGTTGCGGATGTCACGCTCCAGATAATTGTCTTCTGCCCAACGGATGATGAAGCCGGAAATGTCTTTCTGGGCAACACTCTTCACGATGTTGCCTTCGATGCGCACGTATTTGGGAGTGGAGGAGTTTTCGTCATGCAGCGTATAGAAACCATTCAGGCGAAGGAAATAGCGAAGGCAGTCACTGTCCACCTCGTAGGTGTAGCCCTTGTTCTTTTCACTCCAACGGCTGCTCCAGAACTTGGCGGGCTTGGCAAGATTGAGCAGCTTCTTGAAGTCGCTCGACTTCGGACGAAGGTCGCTCCAGTCACGGAAGTCTTTCCGGGGCTTGCCACGATTATCACGGTAGGTGGAAAGCCAATCCGGCAACCAAATGGTGTGAATGTCGATGAAACGCAGGGCAAGCTCCGTTCCCTTCAGGACACCCGTGCTGTCGAGATCCGGAATGTTATAGAGCACCTTCACATACTTCATGATCTCCTTGTATTCCTCCACCGTCAGCTTGTAAGTCTCGCTGTTGAACCACAACGGGCTGTAACCCAAAGCACGGCAGCACAATGAATCACGCTCACCGCTGCAGATGACGGCCTCCTCCAGCTTCACCTGCTTGAAGGGCTTGTCTTCATTCTTCGGATCCTGGAAGAAAATCTTCTCCTCTTCCACATTCAGCTGCCGGTGACGTTCCTTCAGCTCAGCAAAGCCATTGATGTATTCTCTTGGTTTGGCTCCTCTGGGTGTGTACTGGAATCGCCATTGCTTCTGAGGGTTGAGGGGCTCGTAAATCTTGTAGAATTTCTTCTCTCCAGCCTCTCCATCAGCGGCGGACACCAGACACTCACGCATGAAAATGGGGTAGTTCTCGTTGGAGAATTTATAGGTGGCTTCGCGGTTCTTGATGTCACACACCCACTTCACCGAGTACCAGTGCAACGCATCGCAAGTGGCTTGGGTCACATTAGGACCCAGCAGCTTCAGCTCTGAAGAGGTAAACTTTTCGTTGAACTCGAAGTATTTCTTCCCCTCTTCCTGATCCTGAGTGGCGGGACGCTTCTCGATGTGGGGTTTGTTGACTGTCGGGTTCAGTTCGTCCCTCAGACCGAAAATCTCGGACAGCCTGGCAACCGCCTCGCCAAAGGAGGGAATGCCGTTCACACGCATGTAGAGATCAATGGGAGACTCCGCATGACCAGTGTCGCCAAAGTCCGTGACCTTCCACACATTATTATACTGCTTTGCCGACGAGCTGGGAGTGCGCTCGTTGCGAAGGGCAAATTTCTTGCCCGACAAAATGGCTTCCCGGACGGAGGAACTGTCGCCTACGCACAACAGTATCACGTCCAGACCGCCATTCGATACATTGTAGATATCTTCCGCCTTAATCATGAGAACCGCTTGTTAATCACCCACAAAATTACATTTTTCAGAGGAGCCTACAGAAGACATCCTACTGGGAGGGAATGGATTTACCCCCCCTCTGCCATCTTATGAGCCACGGGCGCAATCCTATGACAACGGATCTGCTTATACAGCACTTCTGCCTTGGCTTGCGTTTCTTTCGAGTTCTCTGGACGAAACAGGAATTTGCCACCAGGAAATGAAACCAAATACAAACCATACATGACGAGGCTTAAATCCTCTTCTGTCAGATCATTCAGGGAGTGAAGACCCCTGCTGTCTATATCAATAAACATGGCGCACTCAGAATTGGAGGTCAAACGTCGGCATCGGGCGGTTCGTTTTCAAAGTCACGTAACAGGACAGGTCTTCGTCATAATAATTGATGTAACCTTCAGGAGGTATCCCCTGAACTACCTCGAATGCCTTGCCGTTCGTGTCAAAAACCAACCGAGTTTTTCCTATATGTGCAATACAAGCGACCACCTCTCCCAAAACGCATTTGAACGCGTCTATACATATATTGGAAGGCATCGCACGCTCAAAATCAGCAATCCTCATGCTGCACCTCCTTTCTTCTCCAGGAGTGATGGCCAGATATCTATCTCGGACAGCCCTGTCACCTCACACACCCTCTTGCGAACAATCGCGCTGGGAACACTCTGACCGTTCATCCACATGCGTACACGAAGATCACTCACACCTGTAGCTTCAGTCAACTTCGACCGCAGCTGCTGCATGGGAGTGGGAATCCCATGCAAGAACTCGAGCAGCCGACCGGATGCGACCACTCCATTTCCGCAATCAGACACAGACCAAAGCGATGACTCAGGCAAGCCTGTTACCTTGGCTATGGCTTCGCGCTTCAATCTCGGCGGAACAGAATAACCGTATATCCAACGCTCCACACTGCGTTCACTGCTGCACGTCTCTCGTGCAATCTCTCGAACCTTTTCCCTGCGCAAATCAGGAAGAGTCCTTGCAAAATCTTTCAAATTCATAAGCCTAAATTTTGTTTATTTCTCGCAAACTTGTTATATTTGTTTCGCAAACTTGTTATAAATTTTTCGCAAATGTATGTATAATTTATACAATAACCAAACTTTTGTATAAAAATTTAATCACAAAGTAAAAATTTCTGCTTATGACTGTCAAAGAAAGACTTATTCAATTCATCAATTACAAGAATTTGTCTGCAAGGGAGTTTTGTCGCCAATGCGGAGTATCATCTTCCTTTGTTTCCAATATTGGGAAGTCCATATCCGGAAGTTATCTGGATAAGATTTCTATGCAGTTTCCCGACCTAAATCTATCCTGGTTACTGCTCGAAAATGGCAATATGCTGAACATCCAAAATGACAACTCCACTTTGCAAATGGAAAGCATAACCATTCCAGTGGAAGCATGGTCGGTCATCAAACAACAGGCTGCAAGTCTGGAAGCAAGAGACAGGCAAATTGACACACGAGACCGACACATCGACGACCTTATCGCTATGCTCAAGCAACAAATCATGCCACCTGCAGCATCCAAAAAAGCTGCATGTGGATAAGGACAAATAATAGACTGAGCCCCCAAAAAGGAACAAAAACGGTAAGTATAAATGTCTATAAATCAGGAAAGGAGGAATAAACAAAAATTGCAGTTGTCCCCTCCCCCGCTACAAAAAAGCGGAAGTGTCAATCGACACTTCCGCTTTTTCTTTTTCCCCCATTTCAGTATCTCCCATTGGGGACTTCCACTACCTCAAAATCGGTGTGACTCACACCGAGGGGGTCGGTCTGAGTCACACCGAGGGTGGCGGTGTGACTCAGACCGTTTTTGAAGTACTGAAAGGGGGGATTGTGCGACTACCCTTCTGCGCTTATGGCAGAAGCAGCACAGCCAAATAGAAGGAGAGTTCGGCAAGGAGGCAGACGGCTCCACAACAATCGCCCGTGTAGCCCTGGAGTTTGCGCCAGATGAAGAGGAAAAGGAGGGCGACCACAACGATGGGCGCGAGGACGGCGAGCCACCATGTGGTGTCGGTAAGCAGGATGAGGGGAATGGAAGGAAGAAGTCCCTGCAAGGCAAGACCAATGGTTGCTCCCATACTGATGGGGCGATAGACGGTCTTGTTTTTTGCCTCTTCCTCACGACGAGCGTAGGGCATGAAATTGACAATCTGGCTGGAGAACATCTTTGCCAACGGGTCTCCTGCCAAAATGGCAAACACAGCAGTCATGGGTGGCAAGGCCATGAGAATGCCTCCCAACAGGGCAAAATAGAAGATGAGGGCAATGACGCCATAGGTGCCGATGTGGGAGTCCTTCATGATGGTGAGGATGCGCTGGCGGTCAACGCCTCCTCCAAACCCATCGAACAAGTCAGCAAGACCATCTTCGTGGAGTGCGCCTGTCAGGAAGAGACGAACAAGGATGGCCACGATGACAGCAACAGGATAAGGCAGGATGTGGCATGCACCGAGAAGCGTTGCCGCCATGATGCTACCTGTGAGCCACCCGACCAGTGGCCAATGCTCCACCACGGTGGCATACGCCTCCTTGGGTGGCTGATAGAGTCGCCAGAAGGGAAGACGGGTGAAGAAGATGAAGGAAGCAAGAATGCGATGGTGATATTTGATGTGCATAAGGCTATGAGAAAATCGCCCAGCGCGTGGGCTGGTTAGAAGTATTTGGTGATGTTGGCATTGTCGAAGTTGTTCATCTCGTTCATCATGCGGACAGCGGAATCGACGATGGGGAAGGCACAAAGGGCACCTGTTCCCTCGCCTAACCTCAGTCCTAAGGAGAGGATTGGCTCGGCGCGGAGGAAGTCGAGCATACGACGGTGACCGCTCTCGTCGCCACAATGGCCGAATATCATGTAGTCTTGGGCAGCAGGATAGAGTTGACAGGCCGCCAGAGCACAGGCAGTCATGATGAAACCATCGACGAGCACGAGCATCTGTAGTTCGGCAGCACGTAGCATCGCACCGATGGCCACCACCATCTCGAAGCCACCGAAGTAGCGGATGATGTATTCAGGTGAAAGTTGAGAGTTAAGAGTTGAGAGTTGAGAGTTGAAACGGTTGAGGGCTTGGGTGAGCACTTCGTATTTGTGGGTGATGCCCGTGGAGTTGAGTCCTGAGCCTGCACCGATACACTCGGCCAACGGAATGTGGCAAAAGAGGCTCATCCAGATGGAAGAGGGAGAGGTGTTGGCAATGCCCATCTCACCGATGCAGAGGACGCGACAGCCCTCCGTGTGGCAAGCATCGACCAATTCAATGCCGACGGAAATGGCACGGTCATATTCCGAAGGGGACATCGCCGGTTCGTGAAGGAAGTTGCGAGTGCCTGGTGCTATCTTGCGATTCAGGATGTCTGGAATCTGAGACAAATCATGGTCAACGCCCACATCAACAATACGGAGATGAAAACCATGCTGACGGCAGAACATATTGACCCCACCCCCACCTTTCGTGAAGTTGACCATCTGCTGCCACGTGACTTCGCGCGGAGAGACGCTGACCCCTTCACGTTCGATGCCGTGATCACCGCCCAAAAGGAGATGGCAAGGGTGTGCCAACGAGGGAGTCAATGTCTGCTGGGCAAGACATATCTGCATGGCGAGGGTTTCGAGACGACCAAGAGAGCCCTTGGGCTTGTTGAGGTTGTCGATCTTGGATTGGATGGCGGGACGAATGGCCTCTTCTGGAGCTTGTATATGAAATATTTGCATAAGCTTACTTGATTTTTACGGGGATTCCACTCACCATCAGGATGACCTCATCGGCATGTTGAGCCACGTATTGGTTCATCCAGCCCTGAAGGTCTGTGAATTGTCGTTGTACAGCGTTGTCGCTGATGCCGCCAGAGCCAATTTCGTTAGTGACGAAGATGAAGGTGGCATCTTGGCCGGTAAAGCGGTCAAACTCGTCTTTGAGAGCAGTGAGGGCTTTGTCCACATCTTGGAGTTCAAAAAAGAAATTGGTACACCAGAGGGTGATGCAGTCGATGACGGCTACACGTCCAGTGAGGTCGTGGCGACTCAGGTAGCGCTCTTCTTCGATGTTGTCCCACTCAGCACCACGCCGTGCCTGGTGCTTGGCAACACGCTGACGGAACTCATCGTCCCACACATGGGCTGTTGCCACATAGACGGGTTTAGGACTGAGGGAGAGGGCAAGGCGTTCTGCATATTGGCTTTTGCCTGAGCGTTGGCCACCGGTGATGAGGATGATACGTTTCATGGGGGGAATGGGTTAAATGGGGTGAATGGGAGTTATGGGGAGGAGGAGATAGAGGAGAGCGAGGAGGATGAGGGCTATACATTCGGCGATGCGGTTGATGCGGATGGCAGTGCGCATGTCTTGGGTGGTGAGGAGGCGATCGTTCTCACCAATGAAGGGTTTGTCGAAGAGTTGGCCAAAGTAGGTGTGGGGGCCACCGAAGCGGCAGTTGAGGATGCCTGCAAGGGCTGCTTCGGGATAGCCGCTGTTGGGTGAGGCGTGGTGGGATCCGTATTTGGCGACGAATTTCAGCAGGGAGAGCCTGCCCGACGCGAGAACCATGAGGAAGGCGGTGAGGCGGGCAGGAATGTAGTTGGCGACATCGTCGAGGCGGGCAGCAAAGCAGCCGAAGTCCTTGTAGCGGTCGGTCTTGTAGCCAATCATGGAGTCGAGGGTGTTGACCATTTTGTAGGTGAGCATGCCAGGCACTCCTGCGACGGCGAGCCAGAAGAAGGGGGCGATGACACCATCGCTGAGATTTTCGGCAAGGGTTTCAAGGGCTGCCGTGCGGATTTCTTGGGCTGAGAGTTCGGAGGTGTCACGACCGACAATGCGAGCCACCTGCTTGCGTCCTTCTTCAAGCGAGCGGTCAACAGCCAGGAAGGTTTGGCGCACTTCACGGATGAGAGTAGTGCCGGCAAGGCACCAGAAGATGATAAGAGAGGAAAGAGCAAGAAAAAGACCCTCTCCCCAACCCTCCCCCGTAATGGGGAGGGAGACCACCCAGGATGTAAGAACGAGAAGTACCCACGTGGCAACAAAAACGAAGATGACGAGGAAGAGAGAAAGGAGTGCTCCCTTCAATTTACGGTGCCCGCCTTTGTTGAGATGCTTCTCACTCAAGGAAATCATCTTGCCAAACCACACAACAGGATGCGGCATCCACAAAGGGTCGCCAAGAAGGAGGTCGAGCAACCAGCCGATGAGCAGGGGCAATATGCAGGAATACAGAATCGTCATTGTTGAAGAAATTGCTGGATGGCAGCCACCAATGCATCGTTCTCTTCGGGTGATTGGGTGGCAATACGGAAATGATGAGGTGTAAGTCCTTGGAAGTTGGAGGCATCGCGGATCAGGATGCCATGTTCTTGGACAAGGTGGTCTTTCAGTTCGGCAGCGGTGGCAGGTTCGACGGTGCAGAGGAAGAAGTTCGTCTGGGTATGAAAAGCGGTAATGCCTTCGATGGCATTCAACTGTTCACGAAGTCTTTGAGTCTCTTCCATATAAAGACGCACATCGGGGATGAGACATGCACGGTTGCTCACGAGCCATTTGCCAGCCTCAACAGCAAGGGCATTGACCGCCCACGGACGGTATTGTTGACGGAGATAGCGAATGATGCCCGCTGATGCCGTAATGTATCCTATCCGCAAACCAGGAATAGCATACTGCTTGGTCATGGAATGAATCTGTATGATGTTGCTGGGACACAGCATGTCGGCTGGCCCTGGCATTCGGCACATCGTGTAGTCTTCGTAGGATTGGTCAACCACCAAGAACTCATGCGATGTCGAAGCCTCGATGACGATGTCTTCGGGCACTACCCTACCTGTCGGGTTGTTGGGGTTGCAAAGCCAACAGAGTGCCGCATCGGGGTGCTTTTCATAGCCAAACAACCGACAAGCATCTTCGTATTCAGAGAACGTGGGATGATATACATAGTAGGTCTTTCTGTTACGAAAAGCTTGGGCAATGAGGTAGATGGCATCGGTGGCACCACTGGTCACCAAGACCTCATCCGCATCAATGCCATACTCATGGGCTATCATCTTTTCCAGAGAATGGGAAGAGGGTTCGGGATAGGAATGAATGGTATCAAGATGACGACAGAGGTGTTCCTCCAACCCCGAGAGGTCGGCATGGGCATAAATGTTGGAACTGAAGTTCATACGGATGCCCGAATAGTTGTAGATGTCATCTCCGTGTCCGTTAAGCATGAGGGAAGTTGAAAGTTGAAAATTTTAGATGAGGAGTTGGTAGAGGCGTTCCATGTCGAGGTGTTGTCGCACATGGTCTGCCAAGAGGTCATATTGCTGTTCCTTAAAGGCTTGATAGTCGAAGGCCTTGCTTCGCTCAGACAGTTTTGCAGCAAAAGGCTGTAAAAGCATGTCGATGAATGGGGCATTATCGAGGATGCCATGAATGTACGTGCCCATGCAGCGGTCATCCACCTTGTAGCCATCGGGAGTGCCATCCTCCAACGTGACCAACGGACTTTCTTCAGCATCTGCATAAGGATGAGTCTCGCCACAATGAATCTCATAACCCTGCATACCACCGTTGAAGGTGACTTGCCGCGTGGTCTTCTCAGCGGTGATGGTCGTAGTGACAGGCAGAAGTCCCAATCCGGGCAATCGCTCGATGTTGCCTTCTATATGCTGAGGGTCGCACACCTCCACACCCATCATCTGATAGCCTCCACAGATGCCCATGACGGTTGCACCCTCACGATGGGCACGAATGATGGCTTGTGCCACTCCGTTGCGACGGAGTTCGTAGAGGTCACTAAGGGTCGATTTGCTGCCAGGCAGGATGATGATGTCGCTTTTCAAAAGGTCGTCAGTGTTATTGGTGTAGAAAAGATGCACACGAGAGTCACGTTCCAGCACGTTGAAATCGGTGAAATTGGAGAGATGGCGAAGAAGCACCACCGCCACATTTACACGCCCCTTTTCTGCCGTAAAGGACTTCATGGCCAAGTCCACGCTATCTTCTTCTTCGATGTGGATGTCCTTGTAATAAGGAACCACACCCAACACAGGCACTCCACAGAGGTCTTCCAACATCTTCCGTCCATCATCGAACAGTCGCAAGTCACCACGAAACTTATTGATGATGATGCCCTTGATGCGCTTCTTGTCTTCAGGAGTCTGCAAGGCGATGCTGCCATAGACGGAAGCAAACACACCACCACGGTCGATGTCGCCCACCAAGATGACATCGGCATTAGCATGACGAGCCATCGGCATATTCACCAAGTCGTGGTCACGGAGGTTGATCTCAGAGATAGAGCCAGCACCTTCCATGACGATGGGGTTGTATTGGGCAGCAAGGCGGTCGAAGGCGGCATTGACTTCTTGGCGGAAGTCGATGGGAGGAGTTGTCGGAGTATTCTGATGAGTCCGAGAGTTCCGCCAAAAGTCGTAGGCATCCCGATTGCCAATAGGCACGCCATTCAGCACCACTTGGCTGGTGTGGTCACTCTGGGGCTTCAACAGGAGCGGATTCATGTCGGTGTGGCAGGGGATGCCTGCCGCCTCGGCCTGAACTGCTTGCGCACGCCCAATTTCCAATCCTTCAGGAGTGGCGTATGAGTTGAGCGCCATGTTCTGGGCTTTGAACGGAGCAGGATGGTAGCCATCTTGCAAAAAGATACGGCACAAGGCGGTGGCAAGAACACTCTTGCCTACATCGCTGCCTGTACCAGCCAACATGATGGGATGAAGCCTCTTCATACTATATTATATATATGCGTGTAACTCGCCAACACATTCTTGTGTCTGAACACAGGCGTGGGCACAGGATGGCCCTTGGCATCATAAACTTGCACGATAGATGGTGGCGTCTCGCCCAAGAACTGAGTGTAGTGGAACTCATGCCCCCGATACTCCCGTCCATCCAACACAAAACGCCGATAACCCAGGGAGAGTTTGCGGTCGGCCTTTCGTGCCGTGATGCGATAAGGCAGGACTCCGCACATCGGGAACTCGCCCTCGTCGGTCACAATGCTTTGGCACAGATACATCATGCCACCACACTCCGCCACGATGCGACCACCTTGTTCTGCATAGGCTCTGATGCTCTCGCGCGTCCGTTCGGCCTTCACCAATGCCTCCAGATGTTTTTCGGGATAGCCACCTGGCAGATACAGAAAGTCGCACTCCGCAGGCAACGGCTCATTCGCCTCCGGGTCAAAGAAGGATATCTCCCCTAACCTATCCAACGTTTCCTGATAGAGAAACGAGAACGACTCACTATTTCTTGCCACCAGAATCATAACGTCAACAATCTTTGCCAATTCACATGCTCATCTAACAATGAGACCAACTTCTCACTCTCCATCTTCTCCGAGAAGTCCAAACCCAAATAGCGGGAGCCTTGTTCCAATTCAGCACATTTAGGAAGAAAACCAAAGCACTCCACCTGCAAGTCATCACACACCTCCTGCAACATCTTCCGATGGCGTTCCGAACCTACTTTGTTGAAGATGACACCAGCAATCCGTATATCCTCTCGGAAATGAAGAAAGCCCGACAGCAATGCCGCCATTGAGTAGGCTGCAGACTTGGCATCCACCACCAGCACCACAGGCAAACCCAACACGCTGGCAATCTCAGCCGATGAACCTTTGTCGCGGTCGTAACCATCGAAGAGACCCATCATGCCCTCCACGATACAGACACTGGCATCCGCGCCATAGTGCACAAAAAGTTCCTTCACGTGTTCCTTTGTTGCCATGAACGTATCGAGGTTGATGCTCGGACGCCCGCACACCACCTCATGAAACTTCGTGTCAATGTAGTCAGGTCCGCATTTGAAGGGCTGAACCTTCATGCCGATGCTGGCCAGCAACGCCATCAGCCCTCGGGCAATTGTCGTCTTGCCCGAGCCACTTGTAGGAGCTGCTATGAGGAATGAAGGTTTCATCGAAGTGCAAAGGTAGGGAAAATTGAAGAATTGAAAAATTGAAGAATTGAAAAATACGATAAAGAATCTGAAAATTGAAAGAAAGAATGAAAAAAATAAGGAAGGAAACAACTTTAATCCTTCAATTCTTCAATTTTTCAATTCTTTATTATTATCTTTGCCACCGAAATTGGTAATCGAGCATATCGATGCAAGGGAATCCAGTGAGAATCTGGAGCTGTACCTGCAGCTGTAATCTCCTTTTGTCAACGTCTGTTCAACAAAGCCACTGAGGAATCGGGAAGGCGAGCAGACAGGGGAAAGCCAGAATACCTGCCAAAACACCAAAGAAGAAAGAGGTTTACATGCACAGGACTATGCATGACAACACCAACGCTTTATGAAGAAATGGCTTCTTGGGGTGACACTCATGTGTCTTACCCAGACATTGTTGGCACAAGACATTCTGAAGGAAGATTCCTTGCAGGAAGTGGTCGTGACAGGTACTGGCACCCAGCACCTGCTGAAAGATGCGCCCGTTCAGACGGAGGTCATCTCACGCCGTGTGCTCGACAGCTTTGGCGGTAAGAGCATTGAGGAGATACTGAGCGGACTTACCGCCTCCTTTGCGTTCAGCGAAGGCGACATGGGCAGTCAGATGCAGATGGGAGGCCTTGGCAACAGCTACATCCTTATACTCATTGACGGCAAGCGCATTCATGGCGATGTGGGTGGCGAGAACGACCTTGGACTTATCGACCCACACAATATCGAGCGCATAGAAATCGTCAAAGGGGCACAGAGTGCACTGTATGGCAGCGACGCAATGGCTGGTGTTATCAATATCATCACCAAGAAACACACCCAGGCGGGAATCTATGCTGACAACAGCACACGATATGGAACGCACAACGATTTGCGTCAGCACAACACCCTTGCCTTCAATTTCGGCAAGGTGAGCAGTCAGACCAACTTCCAGATACAGCGGAACGATGGATGGCAGAACACAGCGAAGGAATATGCTGAAGCGATGGTGATTACCGACAGCAAGAACAAGACGGTAAACAAATTCAACAACTGGCAGGTGTCCGAGCGCATCACATATCAGCCTTCACACAACCTGGAACTCTATGCTGACGGCACTTACTACATCAAGAACATCAACCGTCCCAGAAACGGCACACATCCGAGTTGTGATGTTTACACCTACGATTTACGATACAACAATGCTTCCGCATCGGCTGGCGGCAAATGGTATCTGAGCGGTGATAAAGACGACACACGAAGAAACTATCTGACATTTGATGCTGATTGGAATAAGCATGCCTATTATTACACTTACACTGCCAAACATTACGATTATGTGCTGTTGAAAGGAGAGGAATATGGTGATCAGAACGGAGAGTGGTTCTCTGTGGCGATGAAACCGGGCCAGCGCAAGCTGCAGAGCGACCAACAGCGCATGATGGGTCAACTGAAGGGCGTTTTCTATCTTCCCTACGAGAACACAATCCATGCAGGAGCAGAATATCGGTACGACTATTTGAAAGCACCCAACCGCACAGAGGATGGAACAGCAAGCGATTGGACATCAGCCTTATATGTACAGGATGAGTTCAACAAGCTGGAGTGGTTCAACCTCACAGCAGGACTTAGGTTGGTGAACAACCGCAACTTCGGTGTCAGGCTTACCCCTAAGATCAGTACGATGTTTGCGGCAGGTGACTTCCGATTCAGGTTAGGATGGAGCCAAGGCTTCAAGACACCCACCGTGAAAGAGTTGCACTACCGTTACCTGCACGTGATGGGCAGCAGCACTTTCTTCAATATCGGCAACATCAATCTGGATCCGCAAACCAGTAACTATTACTCCGCCAACCTTGAATATCGTGGAAAGAAGTTGACGGCATCGGTGACAGGATACCTGAACAAGTTAGACCACATGATTGCATTGGCCAATGTGCCTGTAGGCGAGATCCCTGCTGGTGTCACCACCGCTTATCAGGGTGATGGCAGTGATAATGTGCAAGCACGTATGTATAAGAATATGGACAATGCCCGAACCCGTGGCATTGATGTGACGCTCTCCTATCAGGTGATGAAAGACCTGTCCATCACATCTGCCTACAGCTACTTGGACACCGAGGCCAACATGTATGATACGAGCAAAGACAGGATGACCCATGTCATCATAGACGGCACGGCATACCACAAGTGGAATGCTTCCGTCACATACAGCCACATCTTCTGCCCATGTTACAAGTTCGGTGTGAACCTGTCGGCACATGGCAGCAGCACACGGTTCTATCAGAACAACGGCAATGGAAAAGCCTTCCAGATATGGCGTATCAACACGACTCACGACCTTGGCAAGTCTGGCAAAATGCTGACCTACAGGTTGGAGTTTGGCGTGGACAACATCTTCAACTACGTGGATCGCACTATGCACCCTTACCACTTAGGCAACACCACATCAGGCACGACGGTGCATGGCACCTTCTGCATTAAATTCAACTACGGCAAGAGAGTTAAAAACAATATTTCATTAACCAAACAAAAAATTAACTATGAAGAAGATTAAGTCTTTTATCGTGGCTACCATGACATTTGCTTTGGTAGCTCCAGTGTTCACCGCTTGTAGCAGCGATGATGACAAAACGTATGAAAACATCGTGTCGGAGTACACCGTCAACGATGAAATGGTGGCCAAGCAGAAGGCACAGTCGAAGAAGGATGTGGCCGTTCTGTTGGTTGCTTTCGGTTCCACTTGGAACAATGCTTTCCAGGCATTCGACAAGACCAAGGCTGAATACGAGAAGGCATTCCCTGAGGCTGACGTCTATGTATGTTTCTCCAGCGACATCTGTATCAACCGCGCAAGCGTTGGTGAAAACGTGGACGACGAGGGTAATCTGGTGAAGCGCGACTACTATGAGCCACGCTACCTGCTGCATGCCATCGGTGCTGCCAAGTACAGCAAGATTTACGTGCAGTCTTTGCAGGTCATCCCTGGAGAGGAATTTTCCGCAGTGGTGGCTTCTGTCAAGAAGTTCATGAACAACGGTTACGTTGCCAACGCTCACCTGGACGACGAGTATCTGGCTCAATTGGCTGAGGATGAAGCCATCTTCCTGGGTATGCCTCTGCTGAACGATCCTGAGGTGGACGTTCCAGAGGTGGCCAGACAGTTGAATGCTCTTTACAGTTCAGAAACTCAAGATGGCGCTGTGGCCTTCATGGGTCACGGTAACCCCGACAAGTACGACACCTTCAAGGCAAACGTGCGTTACACTCAGCTCGAAGAGACATTGCAGGCAATCAACCCCAACTACTTCGTTGGAACTGTAGACATGAAAGACAACTTCAAGCAGGATGTGATGGGCCGTATGCAGGACAAGGGCATCAGCAGCGGTAAGGTTTATCTCCACGCCCTGATGTCTATCGCCGGTGACCACGCTCACAACGATATGGCCGGTGAAGGTGCTGAGTACTGGGATCCAGATGAAGAAGAGAGCGAAGACAACAGCTGGTTTGAGTACTTCAACCACAAGGGTTACACGGCAACTGTTCCTGTTGTAGGTAACCACCCACAGGGTCTGCTTGAACTCAGCGGTATTCTGAATGTCTGGATCAAGCACACCAAGGAAGCCGAGTTCTTTGAGGATGCTTATCACTCCATGTATCCTGAAGAGTAAATTCTCTATCAAATATCAATGATAAAAAAAGTGTTTTTCCTGGCAGCGCTCTCATGCGGGAGCGCCGCTTTTGCCCAAGTACACAAGATGGAGCACCGCGACTCCACAGCGACTCTGCGCACCTACAACCTCAACCCAGTGGTGGTGACAGGTTCGGGGCACCATCAGCGACTCAAATCCACAGCCACGCCCGTGCGTGTGCTGTCCTCGCAGGAGATTCAGGAGCAGGGCATCAGCACGTTCGACGGTGCTCTCACGAGAATGATGCCGCAGGTGTCGATGGCACCCAGTTCCATGGGTTCGTTCCTCCGCCTGAACGGATTGGGCAACAAGTACATCCTCATCCTCATCAACGGACAGAAGTTGACGGGCGACATCTCGAATAACATCGATTTGAACCGCATCAACATGTCGAGAGTGAAGCGTATCGAGGTGCTGGACGGCGCGGCTTCGTCGCTGTATGGAAGCGATGCCATTGCTGGTGTCATCAACATCATCACCGACCAACCCACGCAGAACCTTGTCAGCGTGACGAGCGACACTCGTGTGTCGGGCAAAGGTCAACTGACAGAGGCGGTGACCCTCGACATTTTCACCCACGGATTCGGCTCCTACACTTCGTTCACCCACGACCGCGCTGACAGTTACCGCACCAACGATCTGGAATATGTGAAAGGCTCCGACACGGAGACACAGCGAAGCATCGCGCCGCTGTTCACAGGTTATCGTTCCAATCTGGTGGGGCAGAAGTTCACCTACTCGCCCAACGACAAGTTGGCCCTCAACGCAGGTTTTGACTACTCGTACAAAATCACCGACCGTCCGAACACCAACCCCGACGTCACGGGCGGCACCGACTATGAGATGCAGTATAAGGGTGCACGATGGAATGTGGGCGGCATCTACAAGTTCACGCAGAAGAACTCCGTGCAGGCTTCCTTCACGGCCGACCGTTTCCGCTACGGAAAGGACTATGATGTGGAGACGAAGAGCAACCGAGTGGGCGACTTCGTCCTGTCGAAGAAGCAGCATGCCTACGAGAGCGACATCAAGACCATTCTCGGATTGACGAAGGGCGGCACCACCATCCTTGGAACCAACTGGCGCAGAGATGACCTCTTTGCCACATCGGGCAACATCGACGAGGGTGTACACACGTTTGCCGTCTATGGACAGCACGAACAACGGTTCCTGAAGAACGTGATGGCGACGGTGGGCATCCGCTACACCGACCACAAAACGGCCGGCGGACATTTCACCCCCAAGGCAACGCTGATGTATTCGCCTGGCCCCTTCAACTTCCGTGCCACCTATTCCGCAGGTTTCAGAGCACCGGGTTTGGACGAGTTGTACTATCACTACTACTCTGTCAATCGCGGCAAGCCCCAAATCAGTTTCGGCAATCGCGACCTCAAGCCTGAGAAGAGCCACTACGTATCCCTCAACGCTGAGTATCACACAGATAAACTGATGGTGAGTGTGACGGGCTACATGAACCGCATCAACGATATGGTGGTGAAGGAGAACGTCGCTGTGGATGAAAACTCGCTGGCCATGTTGCAGAATGAGTTCCCCGAAATGACGGCTGACGAGGCTTCCAAACTGGCCAGTTATGCCCTCTATCAGAACAGCGACAAAGGCGATGTGAAGGGTGTGCAGGTGAACATCTCAGCCAACCTGTTCCGCGGTTTCAACCTCTCTGCCAACTATGCTTACACCTATGCACGCACGAAGAGCGGTGACCAATGGAGCGTGTTGGAGCGCAGCATCCGCAACACCGGCACCATTGCCGCCAACTATCATCATGCGTGGGGTCGGTATGCCCTCAACGTGAACCTGAACGGCCGTCTGCAGTCGAAGACTTACTACACAGGTACATACGAGGATGCGCCGGGCTTCGGTGTGTGGAACCTCAACACCACGCACACCTTCGACTGTGTGAAGTGGGCATTGCTCGAACCCAGCATCGGCATCGACAACCTCTTCGACAAGACCGACCACCGCATCGACTCGTCGGCACGCAAATATGCCCTCTACAACCCCGGCAGAATGCTGACTGTAGGCCTCAAGGTCAGGTTCAAGCAATAACCTCAATTTCCACACCGAAATTGTTACAAAATCCCCTACTCTACTGTTACACTTGTAACATACCCAGTGTTACAAATGTAACAGTGGCAGTGTAACATGTGTAACACTGGGTGTGTAACAAATGTTACAAACGAGAAGTTTCCGAACAGAAAATGCACATTTCGGATTCACCCCGCTGAAAGCAATAAAATCCCCCGATATTTGGTGAACATGAAAAAAGTCACTATCTTTGCCCCCGTATGAAAAAGATTATCGTTGCAGGCATCGGTCCTGGCAGTCAGGAAGACATCACACCTGCCGTCATTCAGGCGGTAGGCGAGGCAGATGTGGTCGTTGGCTACAAGTATTACTTTCAGTTCATTACACCCTATCTGAAGCCTACGTGCCAATGCATTGACACTGGCATGAAGCATGAGCGCGAACGGGCAGAGCAAGCCTTCTCACTGGCCGAGGAGGGCAAGACCGTCGTGGTCATCTCGTCGGGCGATGCTGGCATCTATGGCATGACGCCGCTGATTTACGAGATGAAACGTGAGCGGAACAGCGACATCGAAGTGGAGGCACTTCCGGGCATCTCGGCCTTTCAGAAGGCGGCTTCCCTGCTTGGTGCCCCTGTAGGTCACGATTTCTGTGTCATTTCGTTGAGCGATTTGATGACTCCTTGGGAAGTCATCGAACGACGCATCAAGGCCGCTGCCGTAGGAGACTTTGTGACGGCTGTCTATAACCCCAAGTCGAACGGCCGCTACTGGCAGTTATATCGCTTGAAAGAGATTTTCCTGTCAGAGGGACGTTCTCCCCAAACTCCTGTTGGCTACGTTCGGCAAGCCGGGCGACCCGAACAGGAAGTGACGGTGACCACCCTTGCCGACTTCGACCCCGAAGCGGTCGATATGTTCACGGTCATCCTCATCGGCAACTCACAATCTTATCAGTGGAACGGGAAGTTCATCACCCCTCGCGGCTACTATCAGACCCTCTCCCCAACCCTCCCCCATAATGGGGAGGGAGACCGTCCGGATGGCTCTCCCCATTACGGGGGAGATGTCCGACAGGACAGAGAGGGTCTTGGCCAACTCATCATGATGGAATCCTTCAAAACCATCGCCTCTGAACTCAAAAGACAAGACTATCCCCTTGACCACCTGTGGGCACTCCTGCATGCCATCCACACCACCGCCGACTTCGACATGGAGAATATCCTGAAGATGGATGAAGGGGCTGTGGAAACCCTCTACCAGAAAGTGAAAGACGGCACGCTCACCACCATCATCACCGATGTGACGATGGTCACCAGCGGCATCCGCAAAGGTGCCCTCACCCGTCTCGGCATCGAAGCCAAATGCTATCTGAATGATGTTCGTGTGGCGGAGTTCTCCTCTGCCAAAAACATCACCCGCACCCAAGCAGGCATCCGACTGGCGGTGGAAGAACACCCCGATGCGCTCTTCGCTTTCGGCAATGCTCCTACCGCCCTGATGGAACTCTGCGACCTCATCCGCAAGGGCAAGGCCCACCCTGCCGGCATCATCGCCGCCCCTGTCGGATTTGTGCATGTGAAGGAGTCGAAACACATGGTCAAGCCTTTCACCAACATCCCCAAAATCATCGTGGAGGGACGCAAGGGAGGCAGCAACCTCGCCGCCACCCTCTGCAACGCCATCCTCACCTTCGACGATGCAGCACAACTGAAACCTGGACGCGATTTATGAAGACGTGTGACATCATAGGAATCAGCGACAGCCGAAAGCAGTGGTTCCCTCCTGAAGTGACCGAATCCATCAGGAACGGACATGTGTTCTCTGGCGGTAAACGTCACCACGAAATCATGATGCCGCTACTGCCCGAGGGAGCTGTATGGATAGACATCACCGTGCCCTTGGATAAGGTGTTTGAGCAATATGAAGGCTACGACCACATCGTCATTTTCGCATCGGGCGACCCCCTCTTCTATGGCTTTGCCAACACCCTCCAGCGTGAATTCCCCCACTCGCAAATGAAGGTTTTCCCTTCATTCAACTCTCTCCAGATGCTGGCTCACAGAATGTGTGTGCCCTACCACGACATGCATGTGGTGTCGCTCACAGGCCGTGATTGGCAACGACTGGACGAGGCGCTCATCAACGGCGAACCTATGATAGGATGCCTGACGGACAGGACGAAAACGCCCCACGCCATCCACCAACGGATGGTTGAATATGGCTACGACAACTACCTCATGACCGTTGGGGAGAATCTGGGCAATGAAGAGAAGGAGCGTGTGAGCCTTTATGATGAACACGCCACCTACGACCACCCCAACTGCCTCATCCTTCGTTCGACCCGTTCACACCATTCGTTGTTCGGCATTCCCGACCAAGAATTTACCTTGCTGGATGGCCGCGAGAAGATGATCACCAAAATGCCCCTTCGTCTACTCACTCTCCAAGCCCTCGACCTGCCTCATCGCCACACTTTCTGGGACATCGGCTTCTGTACAGGCAGCGTTTCCATCGAAGCCCGCCTGCAGTTCCCTCACCTCCACATCGAGGCCTTCGAAATCCGTCCTGAATGTGAGGCCATCATCCAAGAGAACGCCCGTCGATTCGGTGCCCCCGGCATCAACATTCACATCGGCGATTTCTGTTCCCTATGCTGCGACAATGTAGCAGCTCCCGATGCCGTCTTCATCGGCGGTCACGGCGGCCAACTCAAAGCTATCATGGAGAAAGTGCTCCGCTATCTCTCCCCCGACGGCATCATCGTCATGAACAGCGTCACATCGGCAGTAGTGAACCAAATGACCGACCGCCCCAGCAGCCGCCAACTCTGGGACGAAGCCTGCCAAGAACTGGGGTTGCAACAACAACCTCCCCTCCGCATCCAACTCAACGACTATAACCCTATCGAGATACTCTCATGCAGAAAATAGCCATCATCCCCATCGGCGAGGCTGGACAACACATCGCCGCCCTCCTCCGACAGCAACTCAATGCCAAAACCTGTACACTATGCCGCGACAATGTCGCAGCTCATTGGCACAAACAAGACGCCTTCATCTTCATCGGTGCGATGGGCATCTGTGTGCGCACCATCGCCCCGCTTGTCGAGGACAAACACACCGACCCTGCTGTGGTGTGCGTGGACACAACAGGTCTGCATGCCATTTCCGTCCTCTCCGGACACATCGGCGGTGCCAACGAACTGACCACGCAGGTGGCAGCCATCCTCGGCGCCACATCCGTCATCACCACCCAGAGCGACAACGCCGGGTTGTGGGCACTTGACACCCTGGAGGAACGCTTTGACTGGCCCATTGCCAGCGAGGATGATATGAACGACTGCATCTTTGCTTTTGTCAATCGTCAACCGACAGCTTTGCTGCTGGAGGTACGCGACGAAGGAACGGAGTATCTGGAAAAGACCCTGCCTGAGCACGTCACCATCATCCGCGACATCCGCGAGGCCGACCCTAAGAAGTACAAACTTCTCATCATCGTGTCGCCATATATCCACCATGCACCAGCAGGAATGCTCGAACTCCATTTCGTGCCGATGGTGGGAACCGTTGGTTTCGGATTAGCGCACCATCCAGCAGATTATGAGGAGATTTACGACCAGATAGACGAAGCATTTGCGCGACAGGGCTATCTGCCTTGTTCTCACCGCTATTGCACCATCGATGTGAAAGAGGACGAGGAGTTTTGCGCCTTGCTCGAAGACGAATACGGTGAGGAGGTGGTGTTCTTCACGGCAGAAGAACTGGAGAAAGTCCACGTGCCCAATCCCAGCCCGACGGTGGCCAAGCATGTAGGCACGCCCAGCGTCTGCGAGGCAGCCGCCATCTTGGGCTCTAATCACGGCAAACTGATAGTTCCCAAAGTGAAGGGCAAGAACTGGACAGCAGCCCTTGCCATTGACTACAAGCATCTGCGCATGAAACAGGGGCACATTGAGATTGTCGGTGCTGGTCCTGGTGACCCCGGGTTGGTGTCGGTACGAGGCAGAAGGATGCTTGAGCGTGCCGACCTTATCCTCTATGCAGGTTCGCTCGTACCCAAAGAACTGACCGACTGCCACAAACCTGGTGCTGTTGTGCGTTCTTCTGCTGATATGAACCTCGAGGAGCAATGTGCCCTGATGAAAAAGCACTACGACCAAGGGCACTTCATCGTGCGCCTCCACACGGGCGACCCCTGCATCTTCGGAGCTATTCAGGAGCAGATGGCATTCTTCGACCGTGAAGGAATGTCCTACCACATCACCCCTGGCATCTCATCCTTCTTGGCCGCTGCTGCCGAACTCCGCAGCCAGTTCACCATCCCCGAACGCACGCAAACCATCATCCTCACCCGTGGCGAAGGACGCACTCCCATGCCCGAGAAAGAGCAACTGCATCTCTTGGCCAAGAGTCAATCAACCATGTGCATCTTCCTCAGTGCCGCCATTGTGGATGATGTACAGAAGGAGCTGCTCCAAGAGTATCCAGAAGACACGCCCGTCGCTGCCTGCTATCACCTGACTTGGCCTGACCAGCGCATCTATCGGGGTGTGCTCAAAGACCTCGCCAAAATCGTTCACGACAACAAACTGACGCTCACCACCATGCTTGTGGTGGGCGAAGCCATTGACAACCGTCACGGCCTTTCAGAACTCTATAACAAAAACTTCACCCACCTGTTCCGCAAGGGGAAATCAGATGGGTGAAGTTAAAATGAAGTTTCTTGCTTTATTTCTTCTTTGAAGACTTTTTACTTGAAGAGGTGGTGGTCGTTGTCGTTACAGGCTTATAATACGTCTGAGCCTCAGGCAACCAACCTTTAATCTGCTTGATGCGCTTCTCATCCGATGGGTGGTCGCTGAAGATGGAGTTTGAGCTATTGCCCAGAGAGGCCATGCGCTCCCAGAAAGCCACTGCCACCTGTGGATCATATCCAGCCATCGCGGCAAAGATGAGACCAATGTGGTCTGCCTCACTCTCCTGACTGCGCGAGAAACCCGATGTCCATGCCTTGGTGCCCACACCAATGATGCTCGACACGGCTGACTGCCAGTTCGGTCCCATGCCTGCTGCAGAAGCCACACCTCCCAGCACCTGCACCGCCGTCTGCTGCTTGTAAGAGTTGCTGATGCGCTCTGCCGAGTGTTTGGCCACCGCATGCGCAATCTCGTGCCCGAGCACGATGGCGAGCGATGCCTCATCCTGTGTGACAGGCAAGATGCCCTCATACACCACAATCTTTCCGCCAGGCATACACCATGCATTCACCTGCTTGTCCTGAACGAGGTTGAACTCCCACTGATAGTTCGACACATCAGATCCCATGCCGTTGCTTTGCAGATAGGAAACCACTGCGTTGGCCAGTCGCTGACCCACGCGCTTCACCATCGCCGTGTTGGTGGCATCGGTAGAGATCTTTGCCGACTTCATATAACTCTGATACTCTTGGTTGCTCAGGCTCAACACCTGTTCATCGCTAACAACCAATCGCTGTTTGCGCCCCGTGATAGGCACCTGTGTGGCAGTTCCACAACTGGCCAAGATAGCCGTCACCACCACTAAAAGAAGATACTTTACATTTTTCATCTTTCTACTCATATTTTGTAATGATGGGGCAAAGTTACAGCATTTTATCCTTCCAAACAAATTTTTCACACGCACAAATGCCCTCAACCCTTATATTTGGCAGGCGTGCATCCATACTGTCGCTGGAAGCACTTGGCAAAATACGAAGGGCTGGAGAAACCGACCATGTAGCAAACCTCATTGACCCGATAGTTGCCCGTTTGGAGCAAAGAGGCAGCATGCTTCAGGCGGATGACTTGTATCATTTCATTCGGAGTGACATCGGCCAGTGCCTTGATTTTAGCGAAGAGGCTGGAACGTGACACCCCGAGTTCGCTGGCAAGATAATCAACGGACAACTCAGAGTTGGAGAAGTTCTGTTCGATGATGGCCTCCATGCGATCCAGGAACTCCTGGTCTTTGTCGTTGATGGTCATGAATTTGATGCGGGCATCGTGCACTTCCTGTTCCTTCTGCTCGTTCAGTTCCTTGATTTCAGCCACATGCTTGCGTTCTTTCTTGCGAAGAAGATGGCGCACAATCAAGATGATGGTAGCAATGAGAAGGAGGATATAGATGACCTTGGCAGGCGTATTCCAGTAAAACGGGGGCGTGATGACGATGGGCAAGGTAGTGTCAGCCGATTGCATGCCATCGTTGGTGGTGGCCCTCACGTGAAGAATGTAACTGCCAGGAGCAAGGTTCGTGTAGGTGATGCTTTGATGGTTGCCTGCCTCCACCCAATCATCTTCAAATCCTTCCAAATAGTAACTATAGAGGATATCGGAAGACTGCAGGAAACTCATGGCCGAGAAGTGGATGCGGATGACATTCTCGCGATAGGTCAGCCGTAACTCATCCATATAAGGCAAGCGCACAGGCAAGTAGGTGCTGCCGACTGTCGCAGGACGGCCAAAGACATCAAGCCCCGTGAAGACAATGTGCGGCTGCACCTGATTTCGATGCATGGATTGAGGTTTGAAGGTGACGAATCCGTTGGTAGTACCAAGATAGATGTGTCCGTCATGACTTCGGCAGATAGCAGCAGGCAAGAAGTCGATGCTGGCGATATTGTGGCTCGTCTTATAGATTTGCTGCACCACACGTTTCGCCGGCGAATAACACAGGATGCCGGCAGAGGTGGCGAGCCACAAATCCTTTTCCACAGCAGTGATGCCATACACACTGACCACTCCTGACAGAAGCGGTATCGGCAGGAAACGATCGTTGGCGACATCATAACAATAAAGGCCATTAGCAGTGCCGACCCACAGAATGCCTTGTCGGTCTTCGAAAAGGCTGTACACAGTGGCAGGCGTTCCTTCACCATGTGCCTCAAAGGCAAGTTGTTGATGGTGCTTCCACACCCCACGTTCATCGAGCATCCACAAGCCGCTGCCTTCAGTCGCCACCCATAAACGATGAGCACGGTCTTCGCGGATGTCTGTCACCAAGCCACCCACTCGCTTCACTTGACTGAAGGTGTGCGTATCGGGATGGAAAACAGCCACATGACCAAATGTGCCCACCCAGATGCGATGGGCATGGTCGCTATTGATGGCATACGAACTGGCATCGAAATGATGTCCCTGCTCATCGACGAAGTCTGGCACCTGCTGCACCTTATTGGTCTGCAAGTCCTTGATGTAAAGTCCCTGCGTGTAGGTGCCCACATAAAGGAGAGAACCCTCCCGATGCAGGGCATGCACATTGGTGGCTGTGCCTTTCGGAGCCAGTTGCACAGGCGTGAAGGTGTGGTCTGCAGGATTGAAGCAGGTGAGGCCTCCGTCGTCGGTGGCTATCCAGATGCGGTGCTGGTCATCTTCGCAGAAGTGGTTGACCACATTGCCCGACAGCGAGTTGTCCTGCGAGGTGTGAGTATAGGAAGTGAAGTTGCCCGAGATGGGATGGGTGTAGTTCACTCCCCCATAATATGTGCCGATCCAAGTGCCCCCTTCCCGGTCCTTCATGAGCGGATAGATGAAGTTGTCGCTCAGAGAACCACTCATGTCGCCTCGATGGTGCTTTCTCACCCAGTGATTCTTCACATCCAGCGCATCAAGTCCCTTGTCGCTACCAACCAGCAGGGTGCCCGGCTTCACTTCGAGGATGCTGTGCACATGCTGCATGCCTGTCTCTTCAGCCGTGAACACGACTTCTGCCTGATGCCCCGCATTGTCAAAACGAATCAGGCTTCCATCCCAAGCACCCAGCCACATCTGCCGTTCAGCGTCTTCGCAAAGAGCGATGCCAGCCACCCGTTCGGGCATGCGACCCTTTGCCGACAGTTGCAGTTCCACAGGCAAGAACTGATCTTTACGGGAATCATAACGCACCAGATTGTGGGTCACCCAGTTGCTGGATGCCCACACCGTGCCGGTAGTGCTTACATAGATGCAGCCGTAGGATTTACCACCATCGGGAGTGGACACCGCACGAACCTTCCCTTTGGGGATGTCAAGCACGAGAATGCCCTGCCCCATCGTGGCCATCCACAATTGTCCTGAGGCATCCACCTTCAGATCGGACACATTGAGGTCTCCTTCGGCGTTTTTTTGCATCGGGAATGGGTACTTCACAATGCGATCAGTACGTTGCTGATACAAAAAAAGTCCATTTTCAGTGCCCACCCATAGTGTGTCACCCCATTCCGCCATAGAAGTGACGGACATCGCGCGTGTGGCAGGCAACGCCGTCACTTGATGTCCGTCATAACGGTTCAATCCGCGACTCGTTCCAATCCAAACGAAACCCTTTCGGTCTTGCAACAACGCTCGTACTGTATTGGAAGACAGTCCGTTGTCGATAGATAGCGACGAGAAGGAAATGGTTGTCTGAAGGGGCGACTCGTCTTGAGCCACCACTCCTGTCGTGCCGAGCAACCAGAGCAGCACGATGCTGATCATGCGGATTGTTTTAAGCATAAAAGTCGCGTTTGGAGAACAAAAAGTGGTTTGACGTTGCTAAGGTAATGAAAATATCGTACAAGGCAGCAAAAAAATCGTACAAAACTTTCCGTTCTCATTACTTTTGTACGTTTTTCCTATTTTTTTAGACTTTTGTGTTACATCATCACCCAAAATATGCGTTACTTTGCACCAGTTAAACATAGCGATAAAGTAGTTCAACAAAAGTAGCCCTCTTTTTTTGATTAGATTAGTTAGATAAAGATAGAATTTGTTAGATTAGCCTATATTAAAGTCCTCCTCTTTTCATTGACGAGATAGTTCTATATAATAGGTGAAAACGGCACAACAAGTGCCACTACAGACAGAAGGCCGAACGTGAGTTCCGCCTTCTGTCTTTTTTTTGTATCTATCCGTCACATCAGATCAGTTCGACCTTCTTCACCACAGGAGTGCCTTCTTCGAACTTGATGGTGACTTTGAAGTTCGCAAAGTCACTGTAGATGTAGAGAGGGATGGCCTCGTTCTTCTTCGGCTCATAGTCGAATTTGAGACGGATGTGGTCACCAGAGAGGTAGTTCTCAGAGGGATGCACCGCCTTGTCCTTGTCGTTCACCTGATAGAGCGAGAAGACTGGGTCGATGATGTAGAGGAGGCGAGGCAAATCGATGTGCAGTTTCTTGTCGCCGCCCGTCACGAGGTTCTTCATGTCGCGCTTCATGTCGTTCCACAGATTGCCGTCGCTGGCTGTCCCCTGCACTTTCGTGTCTCTCTGGATGATGGAGAGCAATTTGTTGTTGTCCACATTGAAGTCTTCGAGCAGCTGCTGTTTGACGGGCAGCACGGACTTGCCAGATGGCGAGGTGGCTCCTGCGGCCTGAGCAGCTTTCATGTACTTATAGTTCACGTTGTCAATCCAGCAAATCTTATCGTCGGTCATCGCGATAGCACGGATGCGAGTGATGTCATTGTACTTCTTGTCCTCGTAGTTGAGCTTCACCACACCAATCTCCGTCTTGTCGTGATGCTTGATGATGTTGACCGACGGCAGTTTCTGCACATCGTACTCATCCTTGTACATATCGGTATAGTGCAGGCATAGGAAGATGCGCACGTTTTCCAGGTCGATGTCAGAACGGTTGTTGATGGTGACTTTGATTTCGTCGTCCTTGTCGGAAAGTGTCCAATTCATCGTCGGCTCCACCGACACATCGAGGAAGGACTGCTCCATGAGAATCTGCTTGAAACTGCTGTACATGTTGTCCTCGCAGTACTGCATGTCGCTGAGCAGGCAGTCATACACTCCCTGATTGCCTCGACGGTAGAAGTGGTTGAAGATTTCGGTCTTGCTTCCCTCCGCATCGCCGTGCTGTGCATAGTAGTGCGCCTTCAGCAGGTTGGGGCTGAAGATGCCGAATCCCTCCATCGTGGAGCGGTAAAGGCGAAGCAGATATTTGCCCTCAGCCGACTTATTCAGATAGGTTCGTGCCTTGTAACTGTCGAGCAGGTCGGTCAACGCCTCTGCCTGACGGGGATATTCCATCGATGCCTGATCGAAGTAGGAGATGGCCTTGCCGTTATCACCTTGGGCGCGATAAAGCATCCCCTTCAGCACCAACGCTGGAGCGGAACGGTCGGGATAAAGACTGATGTATTGGTCGAGCGTGGTTTCGGCCTCGACTAAAAGACCCTCTCCCCGACCCTCCCCCGTAATGGGGAGGGAGAGGCCATCCGGCGAGGTTCCCAATGAAATGCTATCAGATTTAGCATTAGACGAAGATTCCGACGACTTCCCGTCCGCAGGGTCTCCCTCCCCATTATGGGGGAGGGTTGGGGAGAGGGTCTTTGAGGTCTGTTGGTTCGCCATCTCTATCAGCGCCAACCCCTTCAGCAGCAACGCCTCGCGGTTGGTGGGATAGTCTTTGAGAATCTCCTGCGTCTGGTTGTAGGCATCGAGGGGTCGGCCACCATAGAGGTCGATGTAGGCCTTGTCCTTCTTCAGACAGAGGGTATTCCACTCCTGCATATATTTATAGTACACAGGTGCGTAGTCCTCCAGATATTCGATGTAGGACATCCGCACAGCCTCAATCTCGCGTTCAAGTTTGCGCTTCAGTTCCTTCTGACGCTCATACTCCTCGAAGGCGGCTGTCTGCGCCTTGTCCATGCTGCTGCCCACCGAAATGGTGCTGAGCGTAGCGTCGCCCGTCATCATCGAGCCGAGCACACCCACGGGATTGACATCGGCCACGAAAGTGGTGGCTCCGCTGGTGGCGCTCCGCATGAGCATCCACACATCGTCCAGTTCCTCATATTCCTTCTGCAACTCGAAGAGCCGCTGCAAGATGGGGAAGAGTTTCTTCTTCTGTTCCAGCACCTCAGGAGCCACGTGGCTGAAGTCCTGCTTGGCCACATACTCCAGATAACTCATGAAGTCCTCCGACTGGCACTGCGCCACCTCGAGCGCATTCATCGCCCGCACCGTCTCCTCGAGGTCATACTCAGGTTCCTTCGCCTTCATGGCTTCCCAAGCAGGCGCAAACTCCTCCGACGGAGTGTATTCCTCCAGATTGATGCTTTCAGCAGGCCAAAAACGCCATGCGACAAAGCCGGCAATGCCCAGCACCGCCACAGCAACCAATGTCCAAACGACTTTCTTTTTCATATTCTCAGTCTTTAGTGAAATTCGTTGCACAGAAGGTGCTTCGTGTAACACTTTCTATCTGCACAGTTCGTTTCATTCGTATAATTCGTTGTTTAAAATGAACATCCGAGACTTCAATTACTGTTTTTTCATTCGTCGTCCAGTTCTGACTGGTACTCATAGCCGTTCTCCGCAATCGCCTCCTGCAACGGGCCATGCGGATAGAAGCGCAACTTCACGCCCTTAATCGCATCAGCAGGCGCACCCAGTTCCTCAGCTGACGCAGCCGAACCCGAGTTAATCACAGGCTTCAGCGTGCCGATGCCGTCAATCTGCACCTGCCGTCCCAACTCCAGACAAGCCGCGATGCGGTTCACCATCGCAGTCACCACACCCAGCGTCTTGTTCGTCGGCTCACCACACGCGTCCGCACACTCTTTGACAATCTCCTTAAACGTGATGGGCGGCAGCGACACCGACTGATACACCCATGCATCGTGCATCCCGTCGGGACGCACAATCTTCTTCTTCGCTTTCCTTACTATTAACATAATGCCTCCTGTATAATAAACAACTGAACTTTCGAAAGTTTTTGATTTTAAACAACGAATTTTACGAATGATACTAATTTTGACATCCAGAGTGGACTCCTATTGCTCGAAGCCGCAAGCGGCGACGAATTTCACTAATGCCATCCGGATGGTATTGGTGTCATTCGTTGCACAGAAGGTGCCTTCGTGTAATACCGCTCTGTCTGCATAGTTCGCTTATTAGTTTAATTAGTTCTATTCGTTGTTAAAACTAAACATCCGAAACTGTAACAAACAACATTTCCTCGTTTCCACACCCACCAAATCCACTCCTCCACTACCGCCAAAACGGTGTGACTCACACCGTAGGGGTCGGTCTGAGTCACACCGAGGGTGCCGGTCTGAGTCACACCGTTCTCGAGGCTGTGGCGTCGAGTCATTTCCGACACAAAGGTAGACATTCTTGTGGATGTTAGCAAAAGGATTCTCGAAAAAAATCACATCCCACAAAAAATCACCCTTTTTCTTGGAGAAGAATAAAAAGATGTGTACTTTTGTACACTCAAAACCTAAACCGATATATAATGAAGAAAACACTCGCCCTCTGCATCGCGTTGCTCTCCGCCACCCTGCTCCTTGCCAAACCCTACACCCAGCAGGGCATCGCCTATCTGTATGATTATAAGACCAAGACAAAGAAACCGGTGGCCAACGTGAGCCTCACTGTGGCATACGCCAAAGGCCCTGCCATCAGTCGGACAGACGGCACCTTCACCATCGAGTTCCAGGACTTCGGGGCAGGGAAAAAACTGGCCTTCGAGAAACAGCCCTTCAGCCAAGGCCTCATCGTGCTCAACAAGAAGGAAGTGGACGGATGGTCCACCTTCGAAGGACGCCTCACCCTCATCATGTGCAACAAGCAGGACTTCGATGCCTGCAAGCAGAACTACTACAACGTAGGTCTCCAATCCGTCACCCAACGATACGAAAAGAAAATCGCTGCCCTCAAGAAGGAATCTGCCGACTACCAGCAACGCCTGCAGGAACTGGAAGAGGAACGCGACCGCATCATGGACAACCTCCGCAACTCTGCCGACGCGATGGCCCGCATCGACCAAAGCGAACTCGATGCCGCCATGCAGGAAGTCCTCGACCTCTAT
>JAFSKK010000062.1 GCA_017448965.1 Bacteroidaceae bacterium
AAATCATCAGCCATACAGAAAATTTCAGTAACTTTGTCCTCGGTAAACATTAGCGATACGTTTTAGTGAATGCTTGTGGTTTGGTCACTACAAAGTTACTAAAAATATCGCTAATGTGCTAATAATTAAACAATTATTTTTAAGAAATTTTCATCGAACTCACGTTATTTATGCGGCGTTTCAGTTTCAGTTGTTTCAGTTATTTTTCGAAGGGTACAACTTTCTTCTATTTATTACATATCTTATTAAATATTAATTAGTTATAAAGTATAATATAGGAGATTTGATACATGACAGACCCTCAAAAAACTAACTGAAACTGAAACACCTGAAACGTCGCTAGGAATGTCCCCTCACGGTGATATTTGTACACCGCAAGGCAAAAAAGGCACAAAGCCGAAGGTGGACTTTGTACCTGTGAATTTGTCCTCATCGCCGAAAAAAGTCATCATATTGTTAACAAAAATGGGGGGATTGGGTACTTCTTTGGAAAAAAGTGAGTACCTTTGTACAGAGATGAATTAATGTATGGACTCAATCATGTTTTTAGGCTTCGGCCTTGATGCCTGGATCACCATCGTGACGGTGCTGGGTATGTTCAGTATTCTGTTGTTTACCAAGTGGCGCAGCGATTTGGTGTTCCTCGGAGCCATCGGTGTGCTTTTCGTTACGGGTGTGCTCGATGCGAAAGATGCGTTTTCGGGTTTTAGTGGTACGTCGGTCATCACCGTCGGCGTGCTCTTCGTGGTTGTCGCGGGACTGATGCACACGGGTGTGCTGCAATGTATCGTGAGGTATCTGCTCGGTACGCCCAGCAGTTACTCGAAGGCGGTGATGCGACTGATGCTGCCCGTGGCTGCGCTCAGCGCGTTTCTCAGCAACACGACCGTGGTGACGCTCTTTGTCGGCATCGTCAAGATGTGGGCCAAGAAACTGGGCATTTCGCCCTCGAAATTGCTCATTCCCCTGAGTTATGCCTCGGGAATGGGTGGTGTCTGTACCCTTATCGGTACGCCGCCGAACCTGATTATCAGCGGACTCTACGAGGAGAAGACGGGTGAGGCCATGAATATTCTGGCCACGGCTATCCCGGGACTGTTCTGTCTGGGCGTTGGCGTGCTGTCGGTCATTGCCATGCGTCGTCTGCTGCCCGACCGCAAGGTGCCTGAGAGTGCTTTCGAGGCGACGGGCGAATACACCGTGGAGGTGCAGGTTCCGTCAGATAATCCTTATATCGGAAAGACGTTGGCCGAGGCTGGCCTTTTCCACGTCAAAGGGGGAAGCCTGATAGAGATGCATCACTTCGACGAGTCTTCGTTGCCCATTACGGAGGATGAGCCCATCATGGGTGGTGACCATCTGGTATATGCTGGTCAGATAGACGAGTTGATAGAGATGGCATACACCCACCAGTTGGTGAGCGCCGACCACCATATCTTTTCCATCAACGAGATAGACAATCGTTGCCAATTGCGCACGGCATACGTTGACTTCGGCAGCAGCCTGATAGGGACTACCATCGGAGGCAGTTCGTTTGAGAAAGATAACAATGTGACGCTGGCGGCTGTAGCCCGACTCGGCGAGCGTATCAAGCAGGCACCGCGAAACGTGGTGCTGCAGGCTGGCGACACGCTGCTGTTGGTGTGTCCGAGGAAAATCAACCTCAACACTTCTACTTTGAAGCATGATCTCCACTTCTTCGATTCCGATGACGTGCCCAACATCGGGTACGGTACGCTCATCTCTACTGCCATCATGATTACCATGGTGGTGCTTTCGGCGCTTGACGTCATCCCACTTCTGCAATGTGCTTTCTTGGCGGCTGCAGCCATGCTTATCTTCCGTTGCTGCAACATGGAACAAGCCATGCGGGCTGTCAACTGGGAGATTCTCATGGTCTTTGCCGGTAGTGCCGTCCTCGGCCTCGCTATCCAGAAAACGGGCATTGCAGAGTGTCTGGCCAACGGCATCCTCAATGTCTGCGGCACCAACCCACTTGTGGTGATGACCGCCGTATGCCTCGTTGCCACTTTTGTCACCGAGTTTATCTCGAACACCGCTGCGGGTGCCATGTTCTTCCCCATCATGTACGGGGCCGCCGAGAAGTTGGGTTACGATCCATTCCCCTTCCTCATTGCCTTGATGGTGAGCGTCAGCAGCAGTTTTGCCACGCCTATTGGTTCGCCCACCCACATGTTGGTGTATGGCCCAGGCGGCTACCGCTTCAGCGATTTCATGCGCATCGGTTTGCTGATGAACATCATCATTCTTGCCGCCAATATCCTGATCGTGAATCTCGTATATCCATTAACACCATTGCCATAACGCACCCCAGACATCCATGATGTGTGTCGAAGGGCATCCTTGGGCTGGAAGGTGTTTGTTTGCAACAAAAGGGCAAGAAAATGATACATACCCAAGTGGAATGTGTGGTGTGAAGTTCGTACCTTTGTCAAAAATTGACCATTGAAGTATGAAAAGAAAGGTATTATTGCTGATGGCCGCGTGGTGTGCGGTGATGTGCGTGAAGGCGGTTGACCTGAAGCGCTGTCAGATTGTGACTTCGGAGGCTGATGCCGCCTTGGTGAAGAAGATGGCATCGGTGTTGAGTGAAGACATCGAACGGGTGACAGGTGTGCGCCCTGCGGTCACTCATCGTGTTCCCGAGGGGGCTACTGTAGTGTTAGCCACAGCCGACCATGCAGCTGAACTGGAGAGTGGGGTGGATCTAAGTGGTTTACGTGGTGCGTGGGAACGTTACAGGATTTTGACACGTGGCAATCGTCTCATCATCATCGGAAGTGACTCTCGTGGCTTGGCATACGGAGTGCTGCACGTGAGTGAACGCATTGGCGTGTCGCCTTGGTATTGGTTTGCCGATGTGCCTGTGCAGAAGAAGACCTCGCTCGACTATCAAGAGAATTTCACCTCAAAGTCGCCATCGGTCAAGTATCGTGGTTTCTTCATCAACGACGAAGATTGGGGCTTGAAGACTTGGTCGGCGCATACCTTCGAGAAAGACTTGAAGGATATCGGCCCCAAGACCTACGACAAGGTGTGCGAGTTGATTCTGCGTTTGAAGGGCAATATGTTGGCTCCTGCCATGCACTCTTGCACGGGTGCCTTCTACAGCCATCCTGAGAGTCAGAAAGTGGCAGCCGAGTGGGGCATCATGATTACCACGAGCCATTGTGAGCCGATGCTTTTCAACAATGCGGCAGAATCGGAATGGAACAAGGCTGTGGATGGCGAATGGAACTATCTGACCAACAAGGAGACCATCTGGAAGAAGTTTGATGACCGTCTGCGCGAGACGGCTCAATATGACAATATCTACACCACAGGCATGCGTGGTCTGCACGACGAGGCCATGAAGGGTTCCACCGACCCGAAAGTGCGTGCCCGCACGTTGGAGCAGGTGTTTGCCGACCAGCGTCAGATACTGGAAACACATAAACGGAAGCCTGCCACAGAGATTCCTCAAATCTTCGTGCCTTACAAGGAGACACTGGACATCTACGATGCAGGACTCCGAGTGCCAGAGGACATCACGTTGGTGTGGCCTGACGACAACTACGGCTACATGAAGCGGGTCTCCAACGAGGCGGAACGTCTGCGCACAGGTGGCAGCGGCGTTTATTACCATTTGAGTTATCTGGGTACTCCTCACGACAACCTGTGGATAGCCACCACGGCACCCATGCTCATGTACGAGGAACTGAAGAAGGCTTACGATTCGGGTGCTGACCGCTACTGGCTGCTCAATGTAGGCGACATCAAGCCATTGGAGATGGAGGTGCAGCACTTCTTCGATATGGCGTGGGACTTCTCAGCCTTCTCCTACGAGAATGTGAACCGCTATCAGGCTCAGTGGCTCGCTTCCATCTATGGTAAGAAATACGAACGTGACTTCCAACAGATACTCGACACCTACTACCGTCTGGCATGGGACAGAAAGCCAGAGTTCATGGGCTACGAGATGGAGTGGGACAGCAAGGAGAACAACCTGCTGCACGACACGGATTTCTCGTTCGAGACAGGCACGGCACAGAAGCGTCTGGCAGACTATCAGACCATTTCCGACCGCATTGATGCCATCATGCAGCAATTGCCGCAAGCCTACCGTCCCTCGTTCTTCGAAATCATCGCCTACAGCGTGAAGTCCGCCTATCAGATGAACCGCAAGTTCCTCATGGCACAACGCAACCACGAGACAGGTAGCGCCGAGGCGGCACAGGAAGCCACGCAGGCATTCGACAGCATTCAGACGCTGCTCACCGCCTACAACACCCAACTCGATGGCAAGTGGAACCAGATGCTCTCGCAACTGCCTCCAGGCTACACCGCAAAATATCACCTCATGCCGCCGCTCGTTTCTGCTCCCACGACGGAACATCAACTACCTGAGAGCCAGCGTTACACGAACTTCTCCCACAAAGTGAACCTTGCCAAGGTATCTGCCAAAGCTCCCTTCCGTCTGCTCGAGGGCATCGGTACCGATTGGCTCTCGCTTCAGATGGGGCAGCCCCTCGACCCTGTGCAAGACCCTGCCAGTTTGAACTCCCAGCACATCGACCTCCCCTTTGTGGTGGAGAAGGTGGAAGGCGACAGCATCCAGATATGTGTGTCTGTGGTACCTTTCTGGCCAGTCACCCTCGACCGCAGCAACCGTTTGGGTGTGAGTCTCGATGGGTGTACCCCTGTCGTGTGTGAGAACAAGTTCGAGGAATGGTCATATCCTTGGAAACTCCAAGTGCTGGAGAATCGCAAAGACTATGTGCTCACGTTCCCCATCGACCGTTCCCGTCGCCGTCACACCCTCACGCTGATTATTGGCGACCCAGGGCAGGTGGTACAGAGAATTACTTATCAAATATAACATGGAGAAGTCATTTATGTTGAAAACATTACTGAAAAATGTGATGGCATGCGGCGCATCGTGGATGATGGCCGTGGCCGTATGGGCTCAAAATCCCATTATCTGCGACCGTTATACGGCCGACCCAGCACCCTACGTGCATGGAGACACGCTTTACCTCTTCGTTGACCACGACGAGGACGTGACGGAGAACGGCTATTTCACCATGAAGAACTGGTTGCTCTACAGCACGGTGGACATGGTGAACTGGACGTATCGCGGCACCCCGCTGACCTCGGCCACCTTCTCATCGTGGGCGAAGCAGGATAATGACTGTTGGGCTTGCCAATGCATCGAACGCAACGGCAAGTGGTATTGGTATGTGACCGCCACCATCAAGGGGCAGGCCTATCCTGGCATCGGTGTGGCTGTGGCCAATTCACCTGCGGGTCCTTACAAAGACCCCATCAAGAAACCGCTGGTGCAGGGATGGTTCAAGATTGACCCGACAGTGATGATTGATGACGATGGACAGGCTTACCTGTTCTATGGCAACAACATGCTGTGGTATGCTAAACTGACCAAAACGATGACGGCCATCACGGGTGGCGAGAAGGAGGTGACGACGAAGGATGAGTCTGCCTTCGGACCCTACAAGGGCTATGATGATAATGGCAACCCCAAGACGAACTTTGAGGAGGCATCGTGGATTTACAAGAAGAATGGCAAATACTATTTGGAGTATGCCGCTGGTGGTGTGCCTGAGCATTGGGCTTATTCTACAGCCGAAAAGATCACGGGTCCTTGGAAGTATCAGGGCAAGGTGATGGGGCAGGCTGACGGCAGTTTCACCATTCATGGCGGTAGTGTGGAATACAAGGGACATCACTATATGTTCTACCACAATGGCAAATTGCCTGGTGGTGGCGGTTACAAGCGTTCCACCTGTGTGGAAGAGTTCACGCCAAATGCGGATGGCTCCATTCCTTTCATTCCTTTCACGAGCCAGGGAGTGGCCCCTTTGCAGACGGTGAATCCTTACGAGCGCCAGGAGGCTGAGACCATCAACCAGTGCTCTGGCGTGAAGTGTGAGGGCGATTACAACGGGTGCTATGTGACCAACATCAGTTCGGGCGACTATGTGAAGGTGCGTAATGTCGATTTCGGCACCACAGGAACAGGCACCATCAAGGTGAGAGTGCGCGCTACGGGTAAGGCTACACTGCAGGTGCGCATCGACAAAAAGTCAAACCCCATTCGGGCGAAAGTGCCCATCGTGGCGACAGATGGTGAATGGGTGGATGTGGAATGTGCCGTAAGTCCAAACATCTCGGGTGTGCGTGACCTCTTCTTCACCTTCTCGGGTTCAGGCGCTTCGTTGTTCGACTTCGACAGCTGGCAGTTTGTGGAGAAGGGGGATGAAACTGCTGTCACGCAACCTTCAGCGGAGAGAAAGGCACCTGCTGCCGTCTATTCCCTCTCAGGCGTTCAGTTGGCTACTCCACAAGGAGGCATCAACATCGTCAGAGATGGACAGGGCGCGGTGAAGAAGGTGAGAAAGAAGAGATAAGCGCCTCTGCCGAAACAAATTGCAAAGAAAAAGAAACGTGCTGTAAAGCGATTCCTTGTCGAAAAGGATAACTTTGCAGCACGTTTTGTTGATAGAAAACAAGATGTTTTCAGATTGAAATACAAAGACCTAAGGAAATATACTTTTACTACTATGCTACAAAGAAATGATGTGATTCAACTCATGTTTGGGAAATGTGCTCGGCTGCTGATGGTCGCGGCACTATTGGCGTGTTCAATGCCGATGGTTGCCCAGAAACTCTCGTTCAGCCATCCACACGGATTCTGCGATGCACCCTTCTCGTTAGAGGTGACTGCCCCTGAAGACTTGATGACAGAAGAGACGGTGATTCGCTATACACTTGACTGTAGTGAGCCTGTGGCCACCAGTGCGCTATATGGTGGCGCTCTCGAAGTGAAAGGCAACACGGTGGTGCGTGTGGCGGCTTTTCGAGGTGAGGAGCGGGTGTCGGACATCTGTACTGCCACTTATCTGTTCATCGATGATGTGTTGGCTCAACCTGCAGACCCTGAGGGCTATCCATCGGAGTGGGGAGCATTCATCCAGTCGGTGGGTACGGCCATTGCCGACTATGCCATGGACGAGGAGATGGTGGCCGACCCTGTGTTGCGTGAGCGGATAGTGGAAGGCTTTAAGAGTCTGCCCATATTGAGCATCGTGACCGACAAGGACAATCTGTTCAGCCATGAGAATGACCCAGACCGTGGTGGCATCTACATCTTCACTGGGCCTCCTGTGGGAGATGCTACGGGGCATGGATGGACACGCTTTGCGAATGTGGAGTATTGGAATGCTCCTGCGGATGCCGAGAAGGGAGAAGGCTTCTCTGTCACTTGCGGTCTCCGTCTGCATGGTGGCCACGGCCGTTTGGCGGAGAAGAATCCGAAACATTCGTTCCGTCTGGTCTTCAAGAAGGAGTATGGAGAGAAGTCTCTGAAATATCCGCTCTTTGGCGAGGATGAACCAGCGAAGTTCGACCAACTCGTGTTGCGCTGCCACTTTGGCAACGCATGGCAGCATTGGCTGGAGTCAAACCGTGAGAAGGCGCAGTACACCCGCGACGTGTGGGCAAGGCGCATGCAACGGAAGATGGGCAGGACAAGTGTGAACGCGCTCTATGTGCATCTGTTCCTGAACGGTATGTACTGGGGACTTTACAACATTGCTGAACGTGTGGATGAACAGTTTGGCAAGGATCACTTGGGTGGTGCGAAGACAGACATGGATGTCATCAAGATAGAAGAGGATGGCGGCAACCATTTGGAGGCTGCCGAGGGTGACATGGATGCCTACAACCAGATGGTGCAGGTGGCTGCTCAGGCTGCTGATGACACCTATTATAATCTGTTGCAGGGCAAGGATGCCAACGGTAATCTCGACCCCACATTGGAACCCTTGCTGGATATCGATGCTTTTATCGACTATATGCTCATCAACCAATATGGTGGCAATACCGACTGGGATCACCACAACTGGTATGCCATCCGTCGTCGTGGAGAGGGTAGCCAGGGTTACCGTTTCCTCTGCTGGGATTCGGAGCTGATTCTCGACAACCCTAACGAGAATGTCTTGAGCAAGAACAACGGCTCCAATTATCCTACGGGCATCTTCCAGAACTTGTTGCAGAACGAAGACTTTGCGCGACGTTATCTGCGCCGTGCCAAGGAAGTGTTGGCCGACGACGGATTCTTAGGACCTGAGAGTGCTGTGGAGGTGTGGGACAGCCTCTACAACGTCATCTCTTCAGCCATCTATGCTGAGGCCGCAAGGTGGGGTGACTACCGTCGTGATGTGGACGGCTCGACCAAGCAACTCTACACGGTGGACAACACTTACATGGTGGAGCGCAACCGATTGCTCACTCAGTATTTCCCTGTTCGTTCTGCCTCTGTGTTGAACAGTATCGTGGGCATGGTGGATGTGGACGATTACGAACTTCCTGACGGATGGGTGCGGCTGGCCTCTTCCATGTTCCACGAGTGGGATGGAACGGGTGCTGATGCCGAGCCATTGGATAAGGCTGTATCGGTGGACTGGCACATGCGTCAAAACGCGGGAGGAGGAACTGCCGTGGCTGGCTTTGTGGGTGTGGAGGAGAACCGCTTTGCTGACCTCACCCCTTACACGCATCTTGTGCTGAGAGGGTCGGGCAGCGGACTCCGAATCCTTGCCAACCGTCTGGTGGCTCATGGGCCTTGGAAACAGATTGTCGTTTCCTTCAATGAGAAAGACCCATACTGGAATGCTGACTATCAGGCAATTGTCGTTCCGCTCGAAGACCTGAAGACCATACCGACCACCAACGATGGACAGAACCGTGTGGACGAGTTCGTGCATCTGAATGTCTTGAAGGTGGACTGGAACAGTACTGTCAACGTGCTAGGCGCTTATCTCATCCCATCGGAGGAAACGCTTGAGATTTCTGCACTTGAGCATGGAAGGACATCTCGTGACACCTACTACAACCTGAATGGGCAGGCGGTGGCACATCCTACCCGTGGTCTCTATATTTATAATGGAAAGAAAGTATACATCAAATAACGTTTTTATATGAAAAAGATGATCATAACGGCCATTGTGGCCCTGTTGAACTTTGCTTCTTTGCCCGTTGTGGCACAGGTCAGCACGTTGAATGTGGGTGGTACGAACCGCACTTACATCGCGTATGCTCCAAAGAATCTGGAAGAGAACCGTCCGCTGTTCATCTACTGTCACGGTTCGGGGCAGGATGCCAACTACATGCTGAACACCCAATTCAGAGATACTCAAAATCCTGAAAGGAAAATCAGCATAGAGAACGTGTGCGACACCGCCAAGTTCGTGATTGTCTTTCCTAATGGCATCAGCAACCAATGGGATATCAGTGGTGATCGCGACATCAACTTTGTAAAGGCGCTGATTGACGAGATGGTGAAGAAATACAAGATTGACACCAACCGTGTCTATCTTGGTGGTTTCTCCATGGGTGGCATGTTTACCTACCATGCCATGAACAAGATTCCAGACCTCATTGCCGCTTTCGTTCCTTGCAGCGGCTATCCGATGGGTGGTGCAACGGCCAATGCCAATGTGCGTGCGCTGCCTATCCTGCATATTCACGGAACGGGTGACGATGTATGCGTGTTCAGCGGTGCACAGCCTGCACTGAATGTGTGGATTAATCACAATGGTTGTCCCACAACGGCTAAGGTGGTGAACAATTACAATGGGTTCAATGCCAAAATGCATACTTGGGCACCTGGTAACGACGGTGTCGAAGTGAAGTTGTTAGAGTTGGCAAACAAAGGTCACTGGGTGTGCAAGGAACCTGCTGTGTACACAGGCAAGGAGATGTGGAACTTCTGCAAGAACTACTCTCTCAACAAGACTTCTCCGAATGTGTCTATCACCGCTCCGAAGGCAGGACTCGTTTACACCTGCTTTGCTCCAACGGGCGAGGCCACGTTCCCTTCTGTGAAAATCACTGCCACGGCTTCCGACCCGAACGGCAATATTGAGAAGGTGGAGTTTTATGATGGCAGCACGTTGATTGCCACTTGTACAGGCAAGCCTTACACCGCTACGTTGGTGGATGCGAAGGCTGGCAAGCACAAGTTGAAGGCGGTGGCTACTGACAATGATGGTGAGACTTCGACGGCTACAGTGGAGGTGACTTTTAGTGCACCAGCATCCAATTACACTTTCTCGTCTTTCTTCACGGAGAATGCAAGCATCCCTGCTGGATGGACCACCTACGACGGCGATGAGAAGCGCACAGGATACAGTAACGGCTATTTCTCGGGTTGCCGCATCTTGCAGTTCACGGGTTCCAGGCATGCGTTCAGCTACGGACTTTACTTCCGCAATAAGGAGGGTAAGACACGTTCTGGCTATGCCAAGTATGGCTTGAGCGGCACGAATGCCACGCTGAAATTGGCTCCAGGTTCTTATCAGTTGAAGTATAAGATTTGCAACTGGAATCAGCCTAATTTTACTCCTGTCACCCTCTGCATAGAGAAGAGAAACGGTCAGGAGGTGGCTTCGCAGACCTACACACCTACTGTCAACATTGGTAATGTTGCATCCAACGATTTTGGCTCTGTGGCACAGAAAAACTTCGACTTTGACATAGAGGAAGAGGGCGAATACGTGGTGGCCATCTATTCTGCAGACTCGGGGTGGAGCGATGCCGTGATAGGTTACTTGTCTCTCTACACCAAAGGATACACCGCTACAGGGATTTCGACACTTTCAACCGATGTGAGAAAGCAGGGGAAGTGGTTCACTCTCAGCGGACAGCAGGTGGAACGTCCCACTCATGGCTTTTATGTCCATGATGGCAAGAAAGTGTATATCAAATAAATTCATATCATCGAAAAATAAGATGAATCCAATGAAAAGCAATGGAATGCTTCGTAAAGTCTTCTTGGCCTTGATGCTGGGGATGGCTTCGATGGCTGGGGCACAGCAAAGTGCCACAGTCCGTTTGGATGCTGGTGTCACCCATCAGCGCATCACGGGCTTTGGAGCGTTTGTCTGCTCTCCTCAGTTCCAGTATAATCACATGTCCACAGCCGACATCCAAAAGGTGTGGGGAAAGTCGAGCACTGTAGGTTGTAATATCATGCGTATCTACATTCCTATCGGGAAGAATGCGTGGGGTCAGTCGGTTGCAACGGCCAAAGCAGCCAAGCAGAAGGGGCTGATTGTCTTCGCCTCTCCATGGGGACAGCCTGCCGAGTGGAAAACCAATGACAGCAGTGACGCCCAAACCGCTGATGGTACCAAAGGTTATCTGAAGCGTGAGAACTGGGATGACTATGCACAATATCTGGAGGAATATGTGCAGTATATGCGTCAGAATGGGGTGGAACTCGATGCCATCTCCATCCAGAATGAACCCGACTGGGCTGCCAAATATGCTGGCTGTCTTTGGTCGGCAAGTGACATAGCGGAGTTCGTCAAACTGTATGGTCGTACCATCAGTTGCAAAATCATGGCTCCCGAAACATTGGCCGTCAGCGATAGCTATGTCAATGCGCTCAATACCGACGAGGTCATCAATTGCTTCGACATCTACGGAGGACACCAGTACGGTGGCATCCAGTCCGCTTACAAGAACCTGGCCAAGAAGGGGAAGGAAATCTGGATGACTGAATACCTGATCAACTGGAATGAGAATGCGACGACCAAGCGTAACTTCAATTTCTCCTCCGACTTCTTCAACTTCTTCCGTGCCATCAACACCTGTATGGTGGGTGACTTCAATGCATGGATTCACTATGCAGGCAAGCGCTTCTATGGCCCGTTGGGCGATGGAGAGTATGGCACTTCTGCTGGTGTCGTGACGAAGCGTGGCTATGTGATGGCTCACTTTGCCCGTTTCGTGACAGGCATGACCCGTATCAATGCCACGTTTACAGGAGCCTCTCTGGAAGGTTCTGCTTATCTTTCCCAGACGGGCGACACCGTGGTGGCTGTGCTGGCCAATGATGGAACAGAGGCGGTCGATTTGACGATGGATCTGCCTTTCTACACGTTGAAGGGAGAAGCTTACAAAACGACGAAAACCAGCAGCTTTTCCAAGTCTACGTTGAAATATGAAGAGGATGTTTGCCGTCCTGTCGTCAAAATCGCTGCTCAGAGTGTGGCCACAGTCCTTTTTGTGCGCAGCAAAGACCGTCAGCCAAGCAACATGAAGGGAACTGTCACCCGTTTCGACCGTTTGGACGACCAAAGCACGACGAAGACAGGCTTCGGTACGACTTACCAATTCAGCAATAAGACCAAGACGTTCGACCATTCGAATCCGCTGATCTCATCCCGCACTACTGCCAGCTACGGCTATGTCGCTCTTGGCGACCGTTACAACCAGTTGGTGATGGAGGTGAAGAAGGTCTCTTCCACCATGAACTACACCAGTGCCTTGACCACACTGACCTATGTGAATAAGGCAGGGAAGGTGTCCACGCATGATTATGGCGAACTTGACCTCAATCGCCGCGAGAACTTCTCGTTGGTTTTCGACCTCTCACCAGCCACGCTGACCGATGGGTGCATTGGATTGATTTCGTTGACCAACAATAACTGGAGTTCTACGCTGACCATCACGTTTGGCAATGTGTACCTCGGCACTAATTATGCTGCCAAACTTACAGGAGCATACGTGGCTGATGACAGTTATGTGTTCGACTATGCCACCGATGTCGCCTGCACCAGTCTCGACTTCAAGGGTGTCACTGATTTGCCAGCAACACTTCCTTGGTTGGAGGGTACTAACAAAGTGGTTTATGTCGCTGATGGCACCGCACTCACAGGTGCCAACGTGGTGACGGGTTCTACTTGTCAGACCTTGCAGTTGAACGAAGAGGGTGGTGACTTCCGTCCAGCCACATCCTTTACCGCTGAATCGGCCAGTGCCACCTTCACGTTGAATGGCATGCGTTTGCTTATGCTTCCGTTTGCTGCCGCTGTTCCGGAGGGTGTCACGGCATATACGCTGAATGCCAATCTGGAGGCAGAACTGACAGAGATCATCCTGGCTCATCAGCCAGTGCTGGTTCAGGGCGAAGGTACTGTCACGTTTGTCGGCTCTGGCGAAGTGTCGTGGGCTGCCAGTCCACAGAAAGACTTGCTGCGTGGAACCTATAGCCAGACCTCGCTTTATGCCGGCGACTACATACTGTCTCAGAGTGAAGGCCAGTGGGGACTGCAACAACTGACCGCAACAGGTGACCTTGCTCCTTTCGGTGTTTATGCACAGCCTGAATCGACAGCCGATTTCCTGCCCATCTCCTTTACTGCCACGGGCATCACGGCAACGCCTGCCGATGGCAAACAGAAGGGTAAGTGGTTCACGCTTAGTGGACAGCAGGTGGAACGCCCGACTCATGGCTTCTATATCCACGGTGGCAAAAAAGTGTTTGTGAAGTAAAAAAAAAGGACAATTTCTTGTATGTGTCGAGTTTTTGCCTTACCTTCGCCACACTAAACGCTTAAAAACAACTTGGATATGAAAAAATTGACATTCATGCTTTTATGGCTGACAACAGTCATGGCAATGGCCAACGATGGTGTCTTCTTCGTGAACGGCAACCAGTTGGTGCCACTGAAGGAAACAGATGTGGCTGTGACAAAAGAAGTGCTGACCATCAGTCTTTGCGACGATGGCACGGCGTTGGTGGATGTACAGTATGAGTTCACGAACCGTGGCAAAGCGAAGATGGTGGACATGGGCTTCGAGGCAGCAGCTCCCTACAATGCGGGTGAAGACACATTCCAGCCTACCAAGGGACATCCCTACATCTTCAACTTCACCGTGGAGATGAATGGTCAGGTGCTGCCCTACAAGAATGGTGTGACGGCTTCGGGCGAGGAGGGTGAAAGCGACTTGACACCGCTTGACCTGAACCAGTGGCGTGTGCCGAACCCGAATGAAGATATCGAGGACTACGGATGCACGCTCATCAACAAGAACACCAAAGAGTCTGTTAACTTCTCCTACGTTTACTATTTCCAGGCTTATTTCAAAGAGGGAAAGAACACCGTTCATCACACCTATCGCTACACGATGTCCTACGGAGTGATGCGCACTTTCGAGGTACCTTATTGGCTGACTCCAGCCTTGCGATGGGCAAACAATCAGATTGACGACTTCACGCTGCGCATCAGGGCAGACAAGACCGCCAAGTATTTCGGGGTCAGTTCTTCCCTGTTCCAAGGTGCTCCTTGGGTGGTGAAGGAAGGTGTTGGCAAGGTTCGCACCAAAAGGTTTGATGAAGAGAACTCCTACGTGGAGGTGACGTTGAGAAATGGCATGGTGGAGTGGCACAAGAAGGCATTCCGTCCTTCAGAAAATCTGAACATCGTTTCCGTTGACAATTATCAGTATCTTGAGGAAGGCGAAAAGCCTTTAGGCTGGTACTACGACCGCAGCGATACCTTTTGGCCCATGCTCGACAGCGAGACTGCTTCTGCCGAACAGAAACGCATTATGCGAAACCTTCCTTACGCTCACCGTGGTTACGTGTTCAAGGACAAGGGCTTGCAGGCCTACTTCAACAAGTTCTGGTGGTATATGCCCGACCCGTCGTGGAAGCAAGACACCAGCGACTTCACGAAACGCGAGTGGAAATACGTGAATGGCAATTGGTGACCTGATGTAACAAACAGACAACGAAAAGAAACATGCTACAAAGTTCGTTTAGGCAAAAAGGGCGAACTTTGTGGCATGTTTGTTTTACTGATACTAAAATCTGTATGAAAAGAGTTTTTTCGATGATAGCCGTGGCCTTGTGGGCTGTGGCGACTTGGGCAGAACCAAGCGACAACACCAACCGCTTGTGGTATGACCATCCCGCTACGGTGTGGTTGGAGGCTTTGCCGTTGGGCAACTCTCGCATGGGTGCCATGGTGTATGGCGGCACTGATGTGGAAGAGATTCAACTGAACGAGGAGACCTTCTGGAGCGGAGGTCCCCACAATAACAACAGTATGACTTCTTTGCAGCATCTCACCGAGGTGCGCAGCCTCATATTCGATGGCAAGGAACGGGAAGCCGAGGGCATCATCAACCGCGAGTTCATCAAAGGCCCTCACGGCATGCGTTTCCTTACGTTGGGTAGCCTCAATCTTCAGTTCGGTCACAAGGACGTGAAGGATTATGTGCGTGAACTCAACTTGCAGACCGCCACAAACACCACGTCGTATGTATATAATAATGTGAAGTACACCCGCCGTGTCTTCGCCTCTTTGGCCGATGGTGTGGTGGTGGTGCAGGTGAAAGCCAGTAAGAAAGGTGCCTTGAACTTCATGCTTTCTCATAAATGTCAGTTCCCGCTGACGGTGAATGCCACGGACAAGACCTTGGTGGCAACCATCGAGGGTGTGGAGCAAGAAGGCATCAAGGCTGCGCTCACCGCTCAATGCCGTACCGATGTGAAGGCTGACGGCACCGTGAAAGTGGATGGTGAGACCCTGAAGGTGGAAGGTGCTACGGAAGCCACACTCTACATCTCTGCTGCCACCAACTTCGTGAACTACCACGACGTGAGTGGCAATGCGGCTCAGAAGAACGAACAGTTCCTCGCTGCTGCCGAGACCATGAAGTTTGACCAACTGCTGAAGCGTCATCTGGCTGAATACCAGAAGCAATACAATCGTGTAAAACTTTCGTTGCCATCCTCTGGCAATGCTCAACTCCCCACTGACCAGCGCCTCGACAAGTTCTATGGCAGCACCGACATGGGCATGGTGGCTCTCCTTTTCAACTATGGCCGCTACCTGCTCATCTCTTCCTCGCAGAAGGGTGGTCAGGCTGCCAACCTGCAGGGTGTGTGGAACGACAAGCGCAATGCACCGTGGGATTCCAAATACACCATCAACATCAATGCTGAGATGAACTACTGGCCTGCTGAGGTGTGCAATCTCTCCGAGACTGCCGAGCCGCTCTTCTCCATGATGAAAGACCTCAGCGAGACAGGTGCTGTGACCGCCCGTGTCATGTACGGTTGTCGGGGTTGGGTGGCACATCATAACACCGACCTCTGGCGCATTGCAGGACCTGTCGATGGTGCCACATGGGGTATGTTCCCCAATGGCGGCGGATGGCTCACCACTCACCTGTGGGAGCACTATCAGTACACGCTCGACAAGGATTTTCTTCGTACCTATTACCCCATCATGAAGGGTGCGGCAGACTTCTACCTCGATTTCTTGGTGGAGCATGATGGCGAACTTCTCGTGGTGCCCAGCGTGTCGCCTGAACATGGTGGCCGAGGCAAGCAGTCCACGGTTTGTGCGGGCTGTACGATGGACAACCAGATTGTGCGCGATGTACTCACTCAGGCTTTAGAAGCTTCCAAGATTCTGGGCGAGGATGAGGCTTATCAGCAGAAACTCGCCAAGGCCATTTCCAAACTGCCACCGATGAAAGTGGGGCAGTATGGTCAGTTGCAGGAGTGGCGCGAGGACTTGGACGACCCACGTGACGAACACCGCCACATCTCTCATCTCTACGGACTTTATCCCTCCAACCAGATTTCTCCTTACACCACGCCCGACCTCTGGAAGGCTGCTGGTGTGACCCTCCAGCAACGTGGCGACCAGGCCACAGGATGGAGCCTCGGTTGGAAGACCAATTTCTGGGCACGGATGCTCGATGGCAACCATGCCTTCAAGATTATCAGCAACATGCTGCGCCTCCTTCCCAACGAGGGTAGGGAGCGTGAGTACCCCGATGGGCGCACCTTCCCCAATCTCTTCGATGCCCATCCTCCCTTCCAGATTGACGGCAACTTTGGTGTCACCGCTGGCATCGCCGAGATGCTCATGCAGAGCGACCCCATCACAGCCGAACACCCAGCCATCCACCTCTTGCCTGCTCTGCCAGACGTGTGGAGCGAAGGCAGCGTCAGCGGTCTCAAAGCCCGTGGTGGCTATGAAGTGAGTCTCGAATGGAAGGGCGGCACCCTCACTAAGGCAACCCTCGTGCCTCAAGTGGATGGTACCCTCCGTCTGCGCAGCAAGGATACTCTCACCGCCAAGGGTCTCAAGCAGCTCTCCACCCACGATGGCATCTACGAGTATGAGGTGGCAGTCAAAGCTGGCCAGCCGCTCACTCTCACTCACTAAATCAGAATACTCTGATTACTCCGAATAATCTGATAAAATCTTAACAATAACTCCAATGAAGAAACTACTATCGATTCTCTTCTCCTTCTGTGCCCTCACAGCGTCGGCACAGAACCCCTATCTCCCTCTCTGGGAACACCTTCCCGATGGAGAACCCCGTGTGTTTGAAGACCCAGACAATCCAGGCAAGTACCGTGCCTACATCATCGGTTCGCACGATGTGACCTACACCGCCTATTGCGGCAACGACATCCGCATGTGGTCGGCACCTGTCGAGGATCTCAGCCAGTGGCGCGACGAAGGCCCCATCTTCAGTTGGTATGTGGATGGCAAGTGGGACACCATGTATGCGCCCGACCTCGTCGAAGTGAAAGACAAGACCACCGGCAAGAAGACCTATTGGCTCTATCCCCACTCTCGTGGATGGCGTCGTGTGGCAATGGTGTGCAAGGGCGACCGTCCTGATGGTCCTTTCACTCCCGTCAACCTCACTCCTGATGGTCGTGCCTGTGTGGAGGGCTCGCTCATCGACTTCGACCCCTCTGTGTTCATCGAGAACATCACCGACAAGAAGGATCGTGACTTCGACAAGGGCTATCGTGCATACGTCTTCTACGGTTTCCAGCACTCTACGGCTTGTGAGCTCGACCAGAACACGATGTTCTCAAAGCGTCCTGGTACAGACCTCATCGACCCCTTCATTCCTGCCAGCAGCCGCGACGGCAAACTGCTCGACAGAGCGGGCAGCGAATATAAGGCACTCTACAAGGGTCAGAACCCGCTCGACTTCAACTTCTTCGAGGCTTCCAGCATCCGTCAGGTGGGCAATAAGTACGTGATGGTGTTCTCTGGCTACTCTGGCCAGGAATACGGCGTGGGCGCCACCAACTCTGCTCTGCGTTATGCCTTTGGTGACTCACCTCTCGGGCCTTGGCGTTCAGGTGGTGTGCTCGTCGATTCACGTGGTGTGGTGCTGAATGAGGATGGTTCTAAACTGATTACAACCAATGCCGGTCACAACACCCACGGCTCTCTGCAGGAGATTAACGGTCAGTGGTATGTGTTCTATCACCGTCCACCCCGTGGTTTCGGCAATGCCCGTCAGGCGCTGGTGGCACCTGTGAAGATTACCTGGGACAAGAAGCCTGTGGCTCAGGGCGGTGTCGTGAAGATTACGGGCTATGACCCTTATGTGAAAGGCAACGAATGGACAGCTAAGGCCACCAACGGCGATTCCTATACAGGTGCCGAGGTGACGAGTGAAGGTTTCCAGATTTTTGGCCTTCCTCCTTACGCCTACTACTCAGCAGGTATCGCCTGCTTCATGTATGGCCCCAACAGCAACAACTGGATGCAGGACAACCACGACGTGTGGAACAACTCGATGGATCTTGCTGGCATTCAGAACGGTGGCATCGTTGGCTTCAAATACTTCGGCTTTGGCGGTTTGGCCAAGGACACGAAGGGTGTGAAAGCCTTTGAGGGTACGAAGAAGGGTGACAACACCACGTTGGAGCTGACCATGACCCCAAGCGGAAAAGGTAACTTCAAGATTCACATCAAGTTGGATGATCCTTGGAAGGGTCAGGAGATTGGCCTTATCAGCGTTCCTTCTTCCGTCAATAATAAGCGGACGTATGGTGTGGATGTGCCAGCCGTTGAAGGCCTCACAGGCAAGCATGCCATCTATCTCGTGGTGGAAGGCGACGAGGTGCAGCAGCCCGAACAGAACCAGCGTGGTCAGTGGGGACAGCGTCCACAGCAGCCCCAGCGTCCACAGGGTCTCTTCGACCTCCACGGAATCAGTTTCGGCAAGGGTGCTGCCAGCATCAAGGCTCCAGTGGTGCCACAAGTCACCATCACCGTCGATGACAAGCCCATCATCCTTCCTGCCACTCCGATGTATGCCACCAACAACAATGGCTACATGGAAGCCTCTAACTACCAGGCCTACGCACCTCTCAAGGCTAACTCGGTCATCAAGGCAACTGCCTCCGACCCAGCCGTGAAGATTGAGGTGGGCAACATCACCGATGGTCGCGCCACTGTGAAGTGCACCTACCAGGGCAAGACCAAGACTTACTTCATCAACTAAGAAAGAACCCACACACATAGCAGGGGCGGTCGTACACCACGGCCGCCCCTTTTTTGTCACTCCCTCCACGAAGCCACTTCCACTGCCTCGCACGACTCTCTTCCACTGAGTCATACGACTCTCTTCCACTGCCCCTTGTGACTCTCTTCCACTGCCTCTGCGGAAGCAATTCCACAGCCACCTTTACGGAAGCGTCGTTACCGTAATTACGTCTATGCCGTTACCGTAATTACCCTTACGCCGTTGCCGTAATTACGGTTGTTACACAGGAAAAAACATCGCACTTTGTGCTGGATGGAAAAAGATATAAAAGATTCGAGAGATTCGAGCTATTCGTGTTCAAACAAATCCGATGAATCCGCGTAATCATCCCGAAGGGATATGTTTTTTCGAACACGAACCTTTGGCTCGGCGTATGCCAATTGCACGGATGTCACGAATATCTTTTACATCTTTTATGTCTTTGTTAAGAAACATCGCCCTGCGGGCTGGATTAAACAGATTGAACGGAGCTCCTATTTCTGTGTTTTCTGTGATTTCTGTGTGAAATAAAACTTTCTGTCCGTGTGAAACAATTGTTTCTGTGAGCCGTGGACGGCTTTTTAGTAGTTCACACGGAAAACACAGAAATTCACAGAAATAAGAGGACATCGCCCTGCGGGCTGGATTAAACAGATTAAACGGAGTTCCTATTTCTGTGTTTTCTGTGATTTCTGTGTGAAATAAAACTTTCTGTCCGTGTGAAACAATTGTTTCTGTGAGCCGTGGACGGCTTTTTAGTAGCTCACACGGAAAACAC